>JAPLOW010000011.1 GCA_026400555.1 Hyphomicrobiales bacterium | reverse complement strand
AGCGGAACTGCACCGCCGTCAGGCAGATCACGATCATCAGCAGCACGACCGATTGGGCCGCAGAGCCGCCGAGATTGGCGCCGCCCTTGCCATCCGAATAGACCTTGTAGACCAGCGTTTCGGTCGCCTTGGACGGGCCGCCGCCGGTGATCGTGTCGATGATCCCGAAGGTGTCGAAGAAGACGTAGACCACGTTGACCACCAGCAGGAAGAATGTGGTGGGCGACAGCAGCGGAAACACGATGGTCCAGAAGCGCCGCCAGGGCCGCGCGCCGTCGATCGTGGCCGCTTCGATGACGCTTTTCGGGATGGCCTGAAGCCCGGCGAGGAAGAACAGGAAATTGTAGCTGATCTGCTTCCAGACCGCGGCCATCACCACCAGGCTCATGGCCTGATTGCCGTTCAGCAGCGGATTCCAGTCATAGCCCAGACTGCGCAAGGCCCTCGCCATCATGCCGAGCGACGGGTTGAACATGAAGATCCACAACACGCCGGCCACCGCGGGGGCCACCGCATAGGGCCAGATCAGCAGCGTCGTGTAGACTTGGTGGCCCCGGATCTGGCGGTCGGCCATCACGGCGAACAGCAGGGCGATCGACAGCGACAGCGATGTTACCAGCGTCGAGAAGATCAGGGTGTTCCACAGCGCCTTGTAATAGTCCGGCTTGCTGAACAGGTCCTTGTAGTTCTCGAACCAGACGAATTCAGTCGAGGTTCCGAAGGCGTCCTGCACCAGAAAGGACTGCCAGACGGCCTGGCTCGCGGGCCAGTAGAAGAACACCAGCGTTATCGCCAGCTGCGGCGCCAGCAGCAGGGCCGGGATCAGGTAGCCCTTGAACGTGGCTGTCTTGTTCATGAACCCATCTGCCCACGATCAGGGAGGCTGTGGCGGACATGATCGAGCATGTCCGCCCTGTCGTCAAACCGGCTGGAACGCCTCAGCGCGCCGCGGTGCGCTCGAACTGGCGCAGGACGGCGTTGCCGCGCTCGTTGGCCGCGTCAAGCGCTGCCTGCGGGCTCTTCTGGCCATTGAGCGCCGCCTCGATTTCTTCCGCCCAGATGTCGCGGATCTGGACGAGGTTGCCGAAGCGAACGCCGCGCGAATTGTCCGTTGGCTCCTTGTTGTTGAGCTGGAGCAGCGGTGTCTCGAGGAAGGGCTTGTCCTTGTAGAAGCCGGACTCCTTCACCTTGGCGTAGGCGGCCCTGGTGATCGGCAGATAGCCCGATTCGGTGTGCAGCCTCACCTGACGGTCGACATCGGACAGGAAGGTGAAGAACTTGGCCACCCCCTTGTACTCGGCAGCGGACTTGCCGCCCATCACCCAGAGCGAAGCGCCGCCGATGATCGAGTTCTGCGGTGCGCCGGCAACGTCGGGATAGTACGGCATCGGCGCATTGGCCCAGTCGAACTTGGCGTTGGCGCGCACATTGCCGAAGAAGGCCGAGGAGGTCAGCATGATCGGGCATTCACCCGAGGTGTAGCGGCCCTCGCCGGTATTGGTGCGGCCGGAGAAGTCGAAGGTCTTGTCCTTCTGCAGCTCGACCAGGTTGGTCAGGTGGCGCACGAACAGCGGCGCATTGATCTGAAATACCGTGTCGAAGCCGTCAAAGCCATTGGCCTTGGTGCCCACCGGCACATTGTGCCAGGCGCCGAGCTGCTCGATGTTCAGCCATGTGATCCAGGCGGTCGAGAACCCGCACTTGTCCCAGCCCGCGGCGCGCAGCTTTTTGGCAGCGTCGAACACTTCCGGCCAGGTCTTGGGCGGCGCCTCCGCGTTGAGGCCGGCCTTCTTGAAGGCGTCCTTGTTGTACCACATCACGGCAGATGAGGAGTTGAACGGGAAGGACAGCATCTCGCCTTTCACGGTCGAGTAGTAGCCGGTGATGGCGGGCAGGTAGGACTTCGGATCGAAGACTTCGCCGGCTTCCCTCATCAGGTCCTGCACCGGCTTGATGGCGCCCTTGGCCCCCATCATCGTCGCCGTGCCGACCTCGAAGACCTGCATGATGTGCGGTGCCTGCCCGGCGCGGAAGGCCGCGATGCCGGCATTGAGCGTGTCGGGGTACGAGCCCTTGTAGGCCGGAACGACCTTGTAGTCCTTCTGCGACGCGTTGAAGTCCTCGGCCAGCTTGACGATGACGTCATTGTTGGCGCCGGTCATGGCATGCCACCACTGGATTTCGGTCTGCGCCGATGCGGCGGTCGCCGACAGCGCCAGCGCGGATGCAGCAAAAAGATAGCGGAACGTGGTCATGGTACCTCCCTGTGGCGTCCGGACGGGACGCCGTTCTTGTTGTTCGTGAGAGGTTAGCACGAAATTGGGGTGACATTTCAATGACAGATTTATGACAGCGTGCCGGCTTTTTCTGTTGGCGGCATGTGCGGCGTCGGGTTCACAGGCCTTGCAAACCTGCGATAAGGAGCACGACCACTGTTCGTACAGGAGAAAGACCCGATGCTCCAGCTTGACCTCGCCAGCACGCTTCCCGCCGATGGCCTCGCCGGCGCCCTGGTCGGGCGCGTCTGGCATCCGGATGTGGCCGGCCCGTCGGTCGTGGCGCTTCGCTCGGAGGGCGTCGTCGACATCACGGCGGCCTGGCCCACCTTGCGCGATCTAGCCGAAAGCCCCAATCCTGCCGCCGCGCTGGCTGCGGCTGAGGGCCCCGTCCTCGGCCAGATCGGCGATATCCTCGCCAACACGCCGCCCGAAGGCCGCGATCCGGCCAGGCCGTGGTTTCTCGCGCCTATCGACTTGCAGGCGATCAAGGCTGCCGGCGTCACCTTTGCCGTGTCGATGCTGGAGCGTGTGATCGAGGAGAAGGCGCGCGGCAACCCAGCGGCAGCAGCCGCGATACGGAGCGAGATCGAGAAGCTGATCGGCGACGATCTGTCGAAGCTGAAGCCGGGCTCGCCGGAGGCGGTGCAGCTGAAGCAGGTGCTGATGGCTCAAGGCGCCTGGAGCCAGTATCTCGAGGTCGGGATCGGGCCGGACGCCGAGATCTTCACCAAGGCTCCGGCCATGGCCGCCATTGGCACCGGCATGGATGCTGGCCTTCATCCCGTCTCGACCTGGAACAACCCGGAGCCCGAAGTGGTGCTCGTCGTCGCCTCCGATGGCCGCATCGTCGGCGCGACGCTCGGCAACGACGTCAATCTGCGCGATGTCGAGGGACGCTCGGCGCTGCTGCTCGGCAAGGCCAAGGACAACAACGCCAGCGCCGCCATCGGCCCCTTCGTGCGCCTGTTCGACGCCACATTCTCGCTCGACGATGTACGCAGCACGGTCGTCTCGCTCACCGTGACGGGCGAGGACGGTTTCGTGCTCGAAGGCTCGTCGTCGCTGTCGAAGATCAGCCGCGACCCGGCCGACCTTGCCCGCCAGATGATTGGCCCGCATCACCAGTATCCCGACGGCGCCGTGCTCTACCTCGGTACGATGTTCGCCCCGGTCAAGGATCGCGATACGGTTGGCGGCGGCTTCACCCACAAGATGGGCGATATCGTCACCATCTCGGCCCCGAAACTCGGAAGCCTCGTCAACCGCATGCGCCACGCCACCGAGTGTCCGCCCTGGACCTATGGCGCGAGCCACCTGATGCGCAATCTGGCGAAGCGCGGATTGCTGTGACGCGGGTTCTCGTCATCGGCGAGGCGATTGCCGATTTCCTGCCCTGCGACGCGGAGGGACGCCAGTTCTCGTGCGTGCTCGGCGGCTCGGGGTTCAACACCACACTGGCGCTGGCGAGGCTCGGGCTTCAGCCGCGCTATGTCGCGGCGCTCGCGACCGATGCGCTCGGACGGCGCTTCAGGGCGGTGCTGGCGGCCGAGGGCGCCGACCTGTCCGGGCTGAAATCCAGCGAAAGACCGATGCCGGTGGCCATTGTCAGCCCGGGCGCGGCGAGCCACGGCGCGATGTTTGCGCTGCATCTGGCCGGCACCGCCCATGAGGGCCCGGCCGATTGGCCGGTTCGCCTTCCGACGGATATCGCCCATGTCCATGCCGCCTCCTTCGCGGCGACCACCGGCGTCGCCGCAGGGGCCAGCCTTGTCTTGCTGGCGGATGCGAAGGCGCGCGCGACGTCGAGCTACGACCCCAACATCCGGTCCGCCTGCCTGCCGCCCCATCGCGAGGCGCTGGCCCTGATCGAGGCGCGCGTGGCTGCTGCGACCATCGCCAAGGCCAGCCAGGAAGACCTCGGCTGGCTCTATCCCGGACTGGCCCCCGACCAGGCCCTGCAGCGCTGGATGGCGCTCGGGACGAAAATCGCCATCGCGACGCGCGGCGAGCAGGGCTCGCTGGCGTTGACGGCGCACGGTTTCGTCGAAGCGCCGGGTGACCGTATCACGGTTGTCGACACGGTCGGTGCCGGCGACACCTTTACCGCTGCGCTTCTGTCGGCGATGGCCGATGACGGCGCGCTCGGCGACGCGGGGCACATGGCGAGTGCGGAGCAGTTGTCCCGCTGGCTTGGCCTGGCCAACCGTGCCGCCGCGCTCACCTGCACGCGACCCGGCTGCGATCCACCGCGGCGGGCGGAACTGGGTTAGGTCTCCATGAAGATCAGGTCGGTGTCGTCCGGCTTGCCGCCCGCCGACGTGATCATGGCGTGGACCTGACCGCGATGATGCGTCTGGTGGTTGAAGAAGTGCGTGACGAGCAGCCAGTTTGGCCGGGTCACATCGCGCCCCATCGCGCCTGAATACCAGCCGGTGTGGTCGGCGAGCCAGGCCTCGCCGACGCGCCCTGCCCATGCGCAGATCACCTCGTCGAAGCTCTCGCGGCTGGTTTTGAGCCCCGCCCAGTCTGGATGGAGCGCGACAGAGTCCCTGATCCCGCCGGCCGGCTTCTCGAGACCGTCGAACCGGTGCATCCAGATCCTGTCGCCCCACATCAGGTGGCTGAGCGTGCCGTGGATCGACGAGAAAAACGCCCCACGCTCCTGTCGTCGCGCCGCCTCCCCGAGGCTGTCGGCTTCACAGTAGAGGCTCTGGTTCTGCCAGCGATTGTAGCGGGCCATCAGGCGCACATGCTCTGTCGAGATCATCCTTGCTCTTTCAGATGACGTTGGCTTCAAAGAGGGGCCGGCCCAGCACGATGCGCTCATGGCCGAGGTCGGTGAGGTCAAGTGACGTATAGCGGCCATGAGCGATCACTTCGGCGAGCCCGCGCCCGACCGCCGGTGACTGCTGTAGCCCATGCCCCGAAAAACCGTTGGCCAGCATGAGGTTGGGCACGGCGAAGGCCGGCCCGATGATGGCATTCGCATCGAACATGTTCATGTCATAAGGCCCGGCCCAGGCCTGACCCGGCTTGATCGCCTCGAAGGCCGGCACGCGCGCCGCCAGCGCAGGCCAGACTGTGTCCTCGAAGAACGACCAGTCGACATCGCCCACACCGGCCGCCCCGTCGTCCCAGTCGGGGTCGTTGTCGGCAGGCGGTGACGAGCCGCAGATGAACATCTGCCCCTCCGCCGTGCGATGGCCCTCGGGGCGGCAATAGACCCCGCTGGTGTCGATCAGCAGCGGGCAGTTCGGCACCTCGCCCTTGCAGGTGAAGGGGAAGACGTAGCGTTTTTTCGGCATGACCGGGATGATCACCCCGGCGGTCGCCGCCAGACGCGCGCCGTGCGAGCCGGCGGCGTTGACCGCAAAGCCGCAAGGAATGCGCGAGCCATCGCCGAGCAGAACGGCTTGAACACGGTTCCCTGCCCATTCATACGACGCGACCTCGCCGGTGATGTAGGTGGCCCCCAGCGCACGCGCCTTCTTGCGGAAGGCCTGCAGCAGGCCCCACCCGTCGAACCAGCCTTCTCCCGAGACGCCAAGATTGCCGCACAGGACGTCATCGAGGTTGAGCCAGGGAAAACGTGCCGCCAGCGCCCCCTTGTCGAGAAGCGCGATGTCCGCCCCTTCAGTCCGCTGCAGCGCGTTCAGGTTTTGCAGGGTCCCGGCACCCGCCTCGCTGGCCAGATAGAGATAGCCGCCCTCCTTCAGGCCGATGTCGGGCGCGTCGCCGTCAACGGCCAGATGCGTCGCGATGGCCCTGAGGAAGGCTATGCCATGCAGCGAGATCCTGATGTTGACCGCGCTGGAGAATTGCTGCCGGATCGAGGCTGCCGACAGGGCGGAGGCCGACAGCCGGTAGGTCGGGTCCTTCTCGATCACGACGACGCGACCCTTGAAGCCGGGATCGGCCATCAAATGATAGGCCACCGACGAGCCGATGGCTGCCCCGCCCACGATTACCACATCTGCCGACGCATCGCTCATCACCTGACCATGCAATTTTGCCGATGACTGGCGCAAGTCGCCGACCCGCTTGCCGCAATGAACTCTTGTGCATGCCGGGCCACGGATTTCCCGATTGCCTGTTGGCGGATCCCGGCCCATGTAGCGCAGCACGATCAATGGAGACGAGAGGCCATGGCCACCCCCGTTCGCGAGTCCGCCCTTGCGTTTCTGAAAAAGCTCGGCGTGCAGGACAGCGCCTTCGCGTCCTCAGGCCTTGCGGCCCGCTCGCCGATCACGGGCGAAACGGTTGCAACCGTGCGGGCCCACTCAGCCGCAGAGGCCGGCGCCATCATCGCCGCCGCGCATGAGGCCTTCCTGACGTGGCGGCTGGTGCCCGCCCCGCGCCGTGGCGAGCTGGTGCGGCTGCTCGGCGAGGAACTGCGTGCCGCCAAGGATGATCTGGGCTTTCTGGTGACGCTGGAAGCCGGCAAGATCACCTCAGAAGGCCTCGGCGAGGTGCAGGAGATGATCGACATCTGCGATTTTGCCGTCGGTCTCTCGCGCCAGCTCTATGGCCTGACCATCGCCACCGAGCGGCCCTCGCACCGGATGATGGAGACCTGGCATCCGCTCGGCGTCTGCGGCGTCATATCCGCCTTCAATTTCCCCGTTGCGGTCTGGTCTTGGAACGCAGCGCTGGCCTTGGTCTGCGGCAATCCGGTGGTCTGGAAGCCGTCCGAGAAGACGCCGCTGACCGCGCTTGCCACGCAAGCTATCGTTGAACGTGCGCTGAAGCGCTTTGGTCCCGATGCACCGCCCGGCCTATGCGCGCTGCGGACGGGCGACAGGGCGATTGGAGAGATCATGGTCGACTATCCGCGCGTGGCGGTCGTCTCCGCCACCGGTTCGACCCGCATGGGGCGCGAGGTCGGCCCGCGTCTCGCCAGGCGCTTCGCCCGCGCCATCCTGGAGCTTGGCGGCAACAACGCGGCCATTGTGGCGCCCTCGGCAGACCTCGATCTCGCCCTGCGCGGCATCGCCTTCGCCGCCATGGGCACGGCCGGCCAGCGCTGCACCACGCTGCGCCGCCTGTTCGTGCATGGCTCGATCTACGACAAACTCGTTCCGCGCCTCGCGCGCGTCTACGGCTCGGTGAGGGTCGGCGATCCGCGGCAGACCGGCGTGCTGGTCGGCCCGCTGATCGACGCCGCCGCCTTTGACGGCATGGAGCGCGCCCTGGGCGATGCCCGCGCCCATGGCGGCATCATCCATGGCGGCCAACGCGTCGCGGGCATTGCCGGCGACGCGGCCTTCTATGCCGCTCCGGCGCTGGTCGAAATGCCGGCGCAGGCAGGGCCCATGCTGCACGAGACTTTTGCGCCGATCCTCTACGTGACGCGCTACCAGTCGTTGTCTGAGGCCATAGCCCTGCAGAACGCCGTCGGCGCTGGCCTGTCGTCGTCGATCTTCACCCTCGACATGCGCGAGGCCGAAACATTCATGTCCGCTGCGGGGTCCGATTGCGGCATCGCCAACGTCAACATCGGCCCGTCCGGAGCCGAGATCGGCGGTGCTTTTGGCGGTGAAAAGGAAACCGGCGGCGGGCGCGAAGCCGGATCGGACTCCTGGAAAGCCTACATGCGCCGCGCCACCAACACGGTGAATTACGGCGCAACGCTGCCGCTGGCGCAGGGCGTGGTCTTCGATGTGGAGGGCTGAGGTGGCCCTGAGCCGGACAGCTCCGATCCTGATCTTGAGCTTGCCGAAGGATGCGGTTGAGCATCGCGCCGTCTGCAGATCATCCTGCGGCAAGCTTAAGCCGTCTTTCCCCAGATGCACGCTAGATCAAGGCGAAACTGCTGTGGTTTTGGGACTTTGACGATCGGATAGCCGTGACCATAGCGCGTGAACACGAGATGCGCCTTCGCCCGTGCGCACGGTTGAGGCAGGCTTTGTGATTGCGATTGCGAATGTCGCATTGGGCTGGCGGACGGCTTATCCGAACAAGTAGCCGAGGCTTCAGGCAGCTTGTCATGGCACTCGGGCGGCAACGCCGCTTCGCGATCTCATCGCGCGGTCAAATGTGTTGAATTGACGCAACGTGCGCGTGCCTGTGACGCGCGCGCGCGACCAAGAAAGTTTTGGGTAAGAGTAACAGAGCTCCAGACCCTTCGGAGGCGCTAAACCCGGAGGAGAATCTCATGTTCCACACTTACGTGATGGTTCACGCTCAAGACCTGATTAAGGGCGGGAAGAAGCTGGTTGACATCGACCGCGCCAGCTTCCTGATGGACAAGACGCTGCTTGCGCAGTCAATAAAAGCCATGAACGACGAACGCGACAATAACCCACGCCACGACGCAATTTATCACGCCCAATGGATTTGGGATTTCTATTGCGAGCGGCACCGTGAGAAATACGGGCAGTTCTTTACGCCACACGTTGACCCCAACTGGGATCAGTAGGTCTTTGCGATGGCGATGTCTGTTAGATCCGACGGACGGAGATTCAGCCGGTCATCTTGTCAATGAACGGCAATCAGGCCAGATTAGTCCTCGTCTTGGCGTCTATCTGGGCAATTTCGGTAGAACGCTGGCCGTCGGGTGGGTGGTAAAGACAGCGGCATCAACGACTTTCCCGGGACGGCGTAATGAAGACGCGATTGACCGAGCTCTTGGGGATCCGGCACCCCATTTTGCTGGCGCCCATGGGGACGGTTTCCGGCGGAGCGCTGGCCAGCGCGGTGTCGCAGGCCGGGGGGCTGGGCCAGATCGGCGGCGGCTATGGCGACGCCAACTGGATCCGGCGCGAGCTGTCGCTGGCCGGAAACTCCCGCATTGGTTGTGGCTTCATCTCATGGTCGCTGGCCACGAAGCCGGACCTGCTGGACCTGGTGCTCGAGCACCAGCCCGCCGCGGTGATGCTGTCGTTTGGCGATCTGGCTCCGTTTGCGCCGAAGATCAAAGCGGCGGGGGCGGCGCTGATCTGCCAGGTGCAAACCCTCGACCTGGCGCGACAGGCGATCGACGCGGGGGCCGATGTCCTCGTGGCCCAGGGGACAGAGGCCGGAGGGCACGGCCTGGCGCGATCGACCTTCACCCTTGTCCCAGAGATTGCCGACCTGCTGGCGCGGACGTCGCCCGGAACGGTTCTGGCCGCTGCAGGCGGGGTTGCGGATGGTCGGGGGCTGGCGGCGGCCCTGATGCTGGGTGCAGAAGGCGTCCTCGTCGGCACGCGGTTCTGGGCCAGCACCGAGGCGCTCGTGCCGCAGCGTTTCCAGGCTGAGGCTGTCGCGTCCGACGGTGACAACACGCTGCGGACGACGGTTGTCGACATCGCCCGAAAGATCGACTTTCCGCCCCCGTTCACGGCGCGCGTCCTTAAGACGGAGTTCGCGCTGGAGTGGCACGGGCGCGAGGCGGATCTGGCCGAGCCGGACACGCAGAGCCGCCAGCAGGCTCGCTACTGGGAGGGCTACCGCGAGGGCGACCCGACGAACACCTGCCTGCTTGTCGGGGAGGCAGTCGGTCTGATCGGTGACATCCAGCCCGCAGGCGCCATCATCGAGGCCATGGTCAGGGATGCCGAGACCCTGCTGCAGCGCGGTTCGGCACTCGCAGGGTGAGGCCAGTTTGGACGACCTTTGGGTCAGGCCTGGGTGGTGCGCGGGCGACGGCGCAGAAGCCGCAACGCTCCGCCTCTGCCGGAGTGTGTCCAGCACCTCGACCCGGGGCAGCCGTTCGTCGACATTGCCGTGACCGCGCGGCGCTATACCGGCCAGGTCATCGAGGGCGCCGGCGAGCAGGTGGATCTCGGTTCACCGCTCCCTTTGGGCTTCAGACGGCGGCCGAAAGCGACCCGCAGATTGCCCGTTTCCAGTTCACCCGTCACCAGCTCCATGCCCGGCCACTCTGATCGCCAGCAAAGCATCGATTCTTCTATCAAAAATGTGCCACCCTCGTCATGAACTGTTCGGGCTATCTGGGAAATGCGGGTTAAGATGAGGAGTTGTTTAAGGGGACGAATGGTTGCCGATGCTGACAATCCGCCTCACCACCAGGCTCGGCCTCAGGCACCCGATTCTTTCGGCACCGATGGCCTTTGCGGCGCGCGCGGGCTGGCCGCTGCACTGGCTCTCGGAGCGGATGGCGTGCTGATGGGATCGCGCTTCTGGGCCGCAAGCGAGGCGCTCACCCACCCGAACCACCAGAAGGCGGCCCTGTCGGCCAATTGTGACGGCACCGTTCGCCAGCGCGTCACAGACATCGCCCGCGGCTATGACTGGCCACCGGCGTTCTCCGCCCGCGTCCTCAACAACCGTTTCGTCCAGGACTGGGAAGGCCGCCCTGACGAGCATCGCGCCGTGGCAGAGAGCCTGCGCGCGGACTACCAGGCCAACGTGGCCGCCGGTGACCCCGACGCGGTCGGCGAGGCCACCGGTCTGATCCATGACATCATCCCCGCCGCTGCGATCATCGAGCGCACCGTGTCGGAGGCCGAAGCGGTCATCGCCCGGCTTGGAAGCTTGCGCATTGCGGGCTAAAGACAAAAGCACAATTCGGCATCGAGAGGCGAGATCATGAGCGCTGTTCCACAGACCAAGGCCAAGGCAGCCAGGGCCGTCTACAACTGGGAAGACCCGTTCCTGCTCGAGGACCAACTCTCAGAGGAAGAGCGCATGATCCGCGATGCGGCGCGCGCCTTTGCTCAGGATGTCCTGATGCCGCGCGTCGCCGAAGCCTACATGAACGAGACGGCGGCGCCGGAGCTTTTCCGCCTGATGGGCGCGCAGGGCCTGCTGGGCGTCACTGTTCCCGAGGACTATGGTGGTGTCGGCGCGTCCTATGTCGCCTATGGGCTCGTTGCCCGCGAGGTCGAGCGGGTCGATTCCGGCTATCGCTCGATGATGAGCGTGCAGTCCTCGCTGGTGATGTATCCGATCTATGCCTATGGCGACGAAACCCAGCGCAAGACGTATCTGCCCAAGCTGGCGAGCGGCGAGT
>JAPLOW010000003.1:1121-6564 GCA_026400555.1 Hyphomicrobiales bacterium | reverse complement strand
CGCTGGCGGCCGGCGCCAGCCCGCTCCGCGACGCCTGGGGCGACCTGGTTGTGAACGGCCAGCAGGCGCTTGATCTCATCGCCGGCGCAGCGACCGGCTGAAGGCCAGAACGACGCGCGTCAGTTGTTGTTGCGCTCATTGACGCGCGGCAGACTGTTCTGCGCACCCGGATTGGTCGGAAAGAAGCGTTGGGTCGGCTGCTGCGGCGGCACCGGAAGGCCCTGAGGCGGCCTGACGTCGATCCGGCCATCCGCCAGCGGTTGTGCGGCGGCGCGCGGCGGGCGCTGATTGGGCTGTGCCCGCTCCCGGCGCAGGTCAGCCGCCGGAGCATCGGCCGGCACCGGTTCGCGCGGCTCGACCACAACCTCCGTCCCGCCTTTGCAGTCGGTCATCCAGACATCGTAGATGGCGTGCTCGACCCCGTGTAGACCGGGGCTCGCCGCAAACATCCAGCCGGAGAAAATCCGGCGATAGTCGTTGTTGAGCCCGACCTCGTCGACCTCGACGAAGGAGGTTGTCTGCGGCTGCTCCGTCGCCGGGCGGGTCCAGCACACCTTCGGCGTGATCTGGAGGGAACCGAACTGCACCGTCTCGTCAATGTTCACTTCAAAGGCGATGATCCGGCCCGTGATCTTGTCGAGACCGGCGAAGACCGCAACCGGATTGCGGATCCGGTCCGCCAATGCAGGCATGGAAGCGGCCGTCACCATGGCGAGGGCCAGGGCAGACATCGAAAGGCGGCGCATCATCGATCAGGCTCATGGTCAGTGGGGCTGTGGCAGAATCACCGGCCCGGCAACGTTAGATAATCTGCGTAGATGCTTATCATGGCCAATCGGTGTTCGCAGCACGTGCTGAGCGCTTCGCTACGACAAAGGCGCCGATCAGGGCGACCACGCCTTATAGGCGCCCTCGGCCTTGGGATGGACCGCCGCCCCGACCGCCGAGCCTGGCGGGCGATAGGCCCGTGGTGTGCCGGTCATGTTTGGCACATGCGCCTTCTGCCACTCCCGCGCCGTATAGGTCTCGTCGGAAGGCGCAACATCAACCGTGTGGTGCAGCCAGCCATTCCAGCCTGCCGGCACGCTGGAGGCCTCGGCAAGGCCATTGTAGACGACCCACCGGCGTTCATGGCCGAGCGCCGGGTCGATCCTGCCGCCGCGTGAACGGTAGTAGACATTGCCGAGCGCATCGACGCCAACGCGCTCGCCATGACGCCAGGTGTGGAACCGGGTGCCCAATGTCTGTCCGTTCCACCAGGTGAAAAACTGGAGCAGGAAGGTCTTCATGGGCGCCTCGCGTTGTGATGCTTCAGCGTTATGCCGATCACGGTGCAGACTGTCCAGCCTCAACGCCCTGCGGGTCCGTTCGCAGCCGATGAGACAATCCGCCGGCCGCTCGACTGGCATTAAGGGGAACCACCTGTGCGATCAGGTTCCGGCCACAGGCTTCAACGATTCGGCCACAATCAGGACAAGGAAAAGCCAGCTTCCAGATACGATTGCGACGCTATTTCAGAGGCTTGAACGGCAGGCTTTCGCATGCTGCACCAAGGGGCCGACTTCATGGTGCGTTAAGCGTGCAACTCGGCGCCAGCCCACGTGAGAAAAGGGCTTCCCGACAGGCCCAACCTGGCGCAACATCATCAGGCCAACCTGATTCCATCAGGCTTTTCCGATGGTTACCGGCGGTGACGTCAAGTTATCCCCACCATCCACAGGCGCACACAAGATGTAGTGGCGCCCGCCTTTCCTACGTACAAAACCTTGACTGTCATGCCGTCGTGAGCGTAGGGTGGAATCGTCGCGTTGTCTGCAGCGCGGGCGGCCTTTCAAGGGCTGGACGGACTTGAAGAGGTGATCGGCCAGGGTGTTGCGCAGGGACTCAGTTGGGTTCCGCGCGGTGTGGCCGGGAGCGCTGCGAGAATGCGGACAAACGATACCAGATAGGCTGCGGAGCCAACCGCGAGCCGACAGGGGCTTCACAACAGGGCTGACAGTGAGCCGCGCCACGTGGTCGCGGGCCGATGAACTATCGGCTGATGAATGAAGGATTGGGAAGATGAAGATCGAGCGTCGCTATACCAAGGCGGGCCAGTCAGCCTATGCGGCCATCATCTTTCGCGAGACGGTGAGCGAGATCCGCAACCCGGACGGCTCGATCGTCTTTCGCCTTGAAGGCATCGAGGTGCCGGACACGTGGAGCCAGGTGGCGTCCGACGTTCTCGCCCAGAAATACTTCCGCAAGGCCGGCGTGCCGGCTGCCCTTAGGAAGGTCGAGGAGAACGATGTGCCGTCCTTCCTCTGGCGCTCCGTGCCTGACGAGAAGGCGCTGGCCAAGCTGCCGGAAGACAAGCGCTACGTCTCCGAGATCTCGTCCAAGCAGGTCTTTGACCGCCTCGCGGGCTGCTGGACCTATTGGGGCTGGAAGGGCAATTACTTCACCACCGAAGCTGACGCTCAGGCCTTCTATGACGAACTGCGCTTCATGCTGGCCCAGCAAATGGTCGCGCCGAACTCACCGCAATGGTTCAACACCGGCCTGCACTGGGCCTATGGCATTGACGGCCCAAGCCAGGGCCACTTCTACGTTGACTGGCAGTCCGGCAAGCTGGTCAAGTCCAAGTCCTCTTATGAGCACCCGCAGCCCCATGCCTGCTTCATCCAGGGCGTGGCCGACGACCTTGTCAACGAAGGCGGGATCATGGACCTGTGGGTCCGCGAGGCGCGCCTGTTCAAGTACGGCTCAGGCACCGGTTCGAACTTCTCGGCCTTGCGCGGTGACGGCGAACGCCTTGCCGGCGGCGGCCGTTCCTCTGGCCTGATGAGCTTCCTCAAGATCGGCGACCGCGCGGCGGGCGCGATCAAGTCGGGCGGCACCACGCGGCGCGCCGCCAAGATGGTCGTGGTCGACGCCGACCATCCGGACATCGAGACCTACATCGACTGGAAGGTGAAGGAGGAGCAGAAGGTTGCCGCCCTCGTCACCGGCTCAAAGGTCGTCCACAAGCACATGAAGGCCGTGATGAAGGCCTGCATCAACTGCGACGGCACCGGCGACGATTGCTTCAATCCGGAGAAGAACCCGGTCCTGAAGAAGGAAATCAAGCTCGCCCGCCGCGCAATGGTGCCGGACAACTACATCAAGCGCGTCATCCAGTTTGCCAGGCAGGGCTACACCGAGATCGCTTTCGACACCTATGATACCGATTGGGATTCCGAGGCCTACAACACTGTCGCCGGCCAGAACTCCAACAACTCGGTCTCGATCAAGGACGATTTCCTGCGCGCCGTCGAGACCGATGGCGACTGGAAGCTGATTGCCCGCACCACCGGCAAGCCGACCAAGACCCTGAAGGCCCGCGATCTGTGGGAAAAGATCGGCTATGCTGCCTGGGCCTCCGCCGATCCGGGCCTGCACTTCAACTCGACCATGAACGACTGGCACACCTGTCCGGCGTCCGGCCCAATCCGCGCCTCGAACCCGTGCTCGGAATACATGTTCCTCGACGACACGGCCTGCAATCTGGCTTCGGCCAACCTGCTGCAGTTCTATGACCGCGGCGCGCGGGCCTTCGACCATGCCGGCTATGAGCACCTGTGCCGCCTGTGGACCATCGTTCTCGAAATCTCGGTGATGATGGCGCAGTTCCCGTCGAAGCCGATCGCAGAACTGTCCTACGAGTACCGCACGCTCGGCCTCGGCTATGCGAACATCGGCGGGCTGCTGATGACCATGGGCCTCGGCTATGATTCCGACGAGGGCAGGGCGCTTGGCGGCGCGCTGACCGCGATCATGACCGGTATCGCCTACGCCACCTCCGCCGAGATGGCAAAGGAGCTCGGGCCTTTCCGCGGCGCGGTCCGCACCGACGCCGAAGGCAAGACGAACACCCAGCACATGCTGCGCGTGATGCGCAACCATCGCCGCGCCGCCTATGGCGAGGCGACCGGCTATGAAGGCCTGTCGGTGGCGCCCGTGCCGCTCGATCATGCCTCGTGCCCGGAGCCCGTGCTGGTTGAACGCGCCAAGGCCGCCTGGGACAAGGCACTGGCGCTCGGCGAGAAGCATGGCTACCGCAACGCCCAGGCGACGGTGATCGCGCCCACCGGCACGATCGGCCTCGTGATGGATTGCGACACCACCGGCATCGAACCCGACTTCGCGCTGGTCAAGTTCAAAAAGCTTGCCGGCGGCGGCTACTTCAAGATCATTAACCACGCTGTCCCCGACGCGCTGCGGTCCTTGGGCTATTCCGAAGCGCAGATCGCCGAAATGGAGGTCTACGCCGTCGGCCATGGCTCGATCGCGCAGGCGCCGGCCATCAACCATGCGACGCTGGCCGCCAAGGGCTTCACGCCGGAGAAGATCGACGCGGTCGAGAAGGGCATGAAGAGCGCCTTCGACATCAAGTTCGTCTTCAACAAGTGGACGCTCGGCGAGGATTTCCTCACCGGCACGCTCAAGGTTCCGGCCGAGAAGCTGAATGATCCGGGCTTCGACCTGCTCGTCCATGTCGGCTTCTCCAAGGCCGACATCGAGGCCGCCAACATCCATGTCTGCGGTGCGATGACCCTGGAAGGCGCGCCCTTCCTCAAGACCGAGCACTACAACGTGTTCGATTGCGCCAACCCGTGCGGACGCCTCGGCAAGCGCTATCTCTCGGTCGAAAGCCACATCCGCATGATGGCAGCGGCGCAGCCCTTCATTTCGGGTGCGATCTCCAAGACCATCAACATGCCGAACGAGGCCACGGTCGAGGACTGCAAGAACGCCTACATGCTGTCCTGGCGGCTCGCGCTTAAGGCCAACGCGCTCTACCGCGACGGCTCCAAGCTCTCGCAGCCACTGAACTCAGCCCTCATCGCCGATGAGGACGAGGATGCAGATGACGCGATCGAGGCGATGATGGCGATGCCGGCCGCCGCCAAGGCTGCCGCGCTCTCCGAGAAGATTGTTGAGCGCATCATCGAGCGCGTCGAACGCAACCGCGAGCGCGAGCGCCTGCCCGATCGCCGCAAGGGCTACACCCAGAAGGCAGTCGTCGGCGGCCACAAGGTCTACCTGCGCACCGGCGAATATCACGACGGCCGCATCGGCGAGATCTTCATCGACATGCACAAGGAAGGCGCAGCCTTCCGCTCGCTGATGAACAACTTCGCCATCGCGGTGTCGCTCGGCCTGCAATACGGCGTGCCGCTGGAGGAGTATGTCGAGGCCTTCACCTTCACCCGCTTCGAGCCGGCCGGCTTCGTGCAGGGCAACGAGGCGATCAAGAACGCGACATCAATCCTCGACTATGTCTTCCGCGAACTCGCCATCTCCTACCTGCAGCGCTTCGATCTGGCGCATGTCGACCCCTCCGAGATCGGCAACACCGTGCTCGGCAAGGGCGAGGCGCAGTCGGACCTCGGCGCGCCGGCCCAGAGTGCGGCCCAACAGG
>JAPLOW010000003.1:0-1093 GCA_026400555.1 Hyphomicrobiales bacterium | reverse complement strand
CTCCAAGACCGACAAGCTGATGCTGATCTCTGGCGGCATGGCCGCTGGCTCCCCGGTCTCGACAGTGGCCAGCGCCCCGGCCGCGGCCTACGGCCGCGCTACCGTCGGCGCGACGGCGCTGAAGCCTGAGCCCAATATGGACGTAACGCTCACCGAAGCCGAACTCGCCAAGATGGGCTTCGCCTCGCCCGCCGCCCAGCCCGGCCGTAGCGCAGCCGACAAGCGCGCCGAAGCCATCATGAAGGGCTACGTTGGGGATTCGTGCGGGGAGTGCGGCAACTTCACGCTCGTGCGCAACGGCACGTGCCTGAAGTGCGACACGTGCGGGTCAACGACTGGTTGTAGCTGAGCCAATCGTTGCAGGAGCACCGGATCTTGCCGCGTGGATGGTCGGGCATGACCGGACCATCCACGGCTTGACCCGCAGTTCATGCGTGGCGGCGTAGTGGCAGGAGCCACGGGCTTCATTCGGCCAACCGGGCCAAGAGGCCAGCACTGCAACCGATAGCACCATTGGCCATTGCACGACCTCTGCAAACTGCCTCTCCCGCCTCCGTGAAAAAATCACAGAAAGTTGACGTGGAGACGCGGGGCGGCAACGGCACGGTGCTGGGCGAGGGTGACAACGTCACGCTGATCAAGGACCTCAAGGTCAAGGGCACGTCAGTGACGCTGAAACGTGGCACCATGGTGCGCGGCATCCACCTGACCGAGAATCCGGCTGAAGTATAATGCCACGTCGAAAAGGTGAAGGGTCTCGTCTTGCGCACGGAATTCCTGAAGAAGGCGTTAGGAGCGAGCGTCACCGCCACCCGCCGCCGTCGACGCAAGGACGCACCCGCGTTGGCCACACCCGTTCCCATTTGCGTTCCGCGCGACCCGCGATAGACTGATGGCCGGGGGAGCGAGACAGGAGCATGCTGGCATGACAACGCGGATCACGATTCTGGCAGGCGCAGCCGCACTGATGGCGGGCTTCGCAGCCCTGCCGGTGCAGGCGCAGTACTATGGCGCTCCTTACTACAATCCCGGCCTGCCGCCGCCGCCTCCGGGGTATGGACCGCCCGGCTATCCGCCGCCGGGCTATCGGCCG
>JAPLOW010000090.1:19933-20867 GCA_026400555.1 Hyphomicrobiales bacterium | reverse complement strand
TTCAGCGCGTTGGTCTGGATGAAGTCCTTGCGCGGCTCCACCACGTCGCCCATCAGCTTGACGAAGAGGTCGTCGGCCTCGTCGACCTCCTTGATGCGGACCTGCAGCAGCGTGCGGGCATTGCGGTCGAGCGTGGTTTCCCAGAGCTGTTCGGCGTTCATCTCGCCAAGGCCTTTGTAGCGCTGCATCTGCACGCCCTTGCGGCCGATCGCGGTCACCGCGTTGAACAGCGTTGACGGGCCGGCCACCAGAACCTCCTCGCCCTTCCGGGTGAGCAGGCCGGGCTGGGCATAGGCCTCGTGCAGCGAGGCGGCGCGCTCGTCGATCTTGCGCGCCTCGGCGGAGGCCAGCAGCCCCGCATCCAGCACCGAAACCGTCTTCACCCCGCGCAGGGAGCGCGTGAACGTGTAGCCGCCATCCTTGGCCACGCCCTGCCAGCCGCGCTCGATCTCGTCGGAGATGGCGTCGAGCCTGCGGGCGATCTCGTTGGCCTTGGCGGCGGCCTCCGCGTCGGTCTCATTGATCAGCGGGCGGAGCGCACCCGAGATGGCGGCCTGTTCCACCACGGGGCGGTCATAGCGCGAGTGCATCGAGTTGATCAGCGCCCGCACCGTGCGCGCCTCATCGACCAGCACCTTCAGGTCCGCTCCTGCGCGTTCCTCGCCTGAGCCCATGCGATAGATCGAGCCGTCAAGACCGGCGTCGATCAGATAGTCGTCGAGCGCGCGCTCGTCCTTGAGGTAGGTCTGGCTCTTGCCGCGCTGGGCTTTGTAGAGCGGCGGCTGGGCGATGTAGAGATAGCCCCGGTCGATCAGCTCCGGCATCTGGCGGAAGAAGAAGGTGAGCAGCAGCGTACGGATGTGCGATCCGTCCACATCCGCGTCGGTCATGATGATGATCTTGTGGTAGCGCAGCTTCTCGATGTTGAACTCCT
>JAPLOW010000090.1:6802-19904 GCA_026400555.1 Hyphomicrobiales bacterium | reverse complement strand
CCGGCGCCGAGCGCCGTGATCAGCGTGCCGATCTGGTCGGAGGACACCATCTTGTCGCAGCGAGCCCGCTCGACGTTCAAAATCTTGCCGCGCAGCGGCAGGGTGGCCTGAAACTCGCGGTTGCGGCCCTGCTTGGCAGAGCCGCCGGCGGAATCGCCTTCGACGATGAACAGTTCCGACTTCGCCGGGTCGCGCTCCTGGCAGTCAGCCAACTTGCCGGGCAGGGAGGCGATGTCGAGCGCGCCCTTGCGGCGGGTGAGTTCGCGCGCCTTGCGGGCCGCCTCGCGCGCGGCGGCGGCTTCCACCACCTTGGCCATGATCGCCTTGGCTTCCGCCGGGTGCTCTTCCAGCCAGCGCCCGAGCGTCTCGTTGCAGACGTTCTCGACCACGGGGCGCACTTCGGATGAGACAAGCTTGTCCTTGGTCTGTGACGAGAATTTCGGGTCCGGCACCTTGACCGAGACCACCGCCGTCAGCCCTTCGCGGCAGTCATCGCCGGTGAGGGTGACCTTCTCCTTCTTGGCGATGCCCGAGCTTTCGGCATAGCCGGTGAGCTGGCGCGTCAGCGAGGCGCGGAAGCCAGCGAGGTGCGTGCCGCCGTCGCGCTGCGGGATATTGTTGGTGAAGCACAGCACATTCTCGTGGTAGCTGTCGTTCCATTCGAGTGCGATCTCGACACCGATGCCGTCCTTGTCGGCCTTCAGCATGATCGGGCCGGGCCCGATGGCGGACTTGGCGCGGTCGAGATAGCGCACGAAGGCCTCGACGCCGCCGTCATACTTCAGCTCCTCGCGGACGATCTCCGCATGGCGCGCATCGGTCAGCACGATGCGGACGCCGGAGTTGAGGAAGGCCAGTTCGCGCAGGCGGTGTTCGAGCGTCTTGTAGTCGAACTCGATCATCGTGAACGTGTCCTGCGACGGCGTGAACGTCACCTCCGTGCCGCGCTTGTCGCCTGCGGGGCCGACCTGCTTCAGCGGCGCGACCGCATTGCCATGGGAAAACTCCATGAAATGCTCGAAGCCGCCGCGCCAGATGCGCAGCTTGAGCGAGACCGACAGCGCGTTGACGACCGATACGCCAACGCCGTGCAGGCCGCCCGAAACCTTGTAGGAATTCTGGTCGAATTTGCCGCCCGCGTGCAGCTGGGTCATGATCACCTCGGCGGCGGAAATGCCCTCCTCGGTGTGGATGTCGGTCGGGATGCCGCGTCCATTGTCCGACACGGTGACCGAGCCATCGGCGTTGAGCGTGACTGTGACGAGGTTGGCGTGGCCGGCGAGCGCCTCGTCGATGGCATTGTCGACCACCTCGTAGACCATGTGGTGCAGCCCCGAGCCGTCATCGGTATCGCCGATGTACATGCCAGGCCGTTTGCGCACCGCGTCGAGACCCTTGAGGACCTTGATGGAATCCGCGCCGTAGTCATCGGCGGGGTCTAGCGTCGGGGCGGCTTCGGACATGGTCACACTCGGATTGGCGAAAACTGATTCGAAAATCGAATATAGTGCGTCAACGCTGCGATTTCACCCCGGAAGATCGGGAAAAACAAATTTAAAATCAAATGCTTAGAGATTGATTGTGGATGGGCTGGAAAGCCGCGGTCCAGGATGCGCCGAAATCGCCCGGCTGCGCGCTTGCGCGCCGCCTCGTCACCCGAAGATGTCGGCTGCCAGACCAGCATACCAGCCCATGTTCTCGGCCTGGTTCTGGCGGCGCGTCTCTGCGCTGTCGCCCGGTTGCGATATGAAGGGCGCAGTCGAGGTGATCTTGTCCGGGCGCGGCTCGAACTGTCCGCCGACCTTGATCGTGTCGTCATCCCACAGAAGGCTCCAGCAGGTGTTGCTGTAGCGGGCCGGGAAGGTGCGTGAGCCGGTCAACTCGCCGCGCACCGCCATGGCCGCGACCTTCGCCTGGCTGTTGGCGGAGAAGGCCGATCGCGGCATGTCGCCGGCAATACAGGCGTCCCCGACGATGAAGATGTTGGCGTCGATCGCCGAGCGCATGCTGGCCGGATCGATCGGGCAGTAGCCGGAGGCATTGGCGAGCCCGGCATTGCGGGCGATCGCGCCCGCCCACTGGGCGGGGATCACGTTCACCAGCGCCGCCTCCTTGTAGGTCTCGAAGCCGGTCTCGACCGTCAGGGTGGCCGGGTCGACGCGCTTCACGCCGTCATGGATCTTCGGGCCAAGCCACTCCACCATGCCTCGATAGTGCCGCTCCCAGCCCTGCTCGAACAGCGCCTGCTTGGAGAAGCTCTCCTTCGGGTCGATGATGACGATCTTGCAGCGGGTCTTGCGGGCCTTGGTCAGGCGCGCTGCGAACATCGAGACCCGCTCGTAGGGCCCTGGCGGACAGCGGTAGGGGTTGGGCGGGGCGATCATGACAATGACCCCGCCATCGGGGACCGCGTCGAGCTGCGCGCGCAGCAGCTCTGTCTGCGGTCCCGCCTGCCAGGCATGCGGCATGCGTTGCTCATGGTCCTGGCCCCAGCCAGGCACGCTGTCGTAGCGCAGGTCGATGCCCGGCGACAGCACCAGCCTGTCATAGCTCAGGCGCTGTCCCGACAGGAGACGGACCACTCGCGCATCGCGATCGATCGCAGACGCGCTGTCATGCGCCATCGTGATGCCGTTCGCCGTGGCCAGTGTCTCATAGCCATGGCTGAGATCCTCGATCGTCTTGTAGCCGCCGAGATAGAGATTCGAGTGAAAGCAGGTGACGAAGCGCCTGTTGGGCTCGACCAGCGTGACATCGATCGCGCCCGCCGAATCCTTGGCGATGTAGCGCGCCGCGGTGCCACCGCCGGCTCCGCCGCCGACGACCACCACCCTGGGTCTCGCCTGCCCGACCACGGCAGGACCGCCAAGCGCCAGCGCGCCGGTGCCGGCGGCCAGTCCGGCAAGGGCGGCACGGCGTGACAAGCGATGGGACTGCCGCATGGGGTCATCCTCCGGGCGCGTCGCGCGATCTGCGGACATCCATCAAGTCTGCCAGCAATGCCGCCGCGTTCAAGCGGATTCACGCCGGCAGGCGGACATGATCACGCGGCCTTGCTGTCCTCGTCCCACAGCGCCTGCAGGAACACATCGCCATAGGCCGTGAGCTTGCGCTCGCCGACGCCGCCAATCCGGGCCATGCCGTCGAGATCCGTCGGCCGCTCGCGCGCCATCTCGATCAGCGTACGGTCGGGAAAGACCATATAGGCCGCGATGCCTTCCTCGCGCGAGATGGTGGCCCGCAGGGCCCTGAGCCGCTGGAAGACCGCATCATGATCCGGATCAAGCTGGCTGGCATAGGGAACTGACGGGCTTCTGATCCTGGCCAGACGCTCCGTCGGCGTCTCGGTCCTGAGCCGGATGCTCTGCTGTCCGCGCAGCAGGCTTTCACCCTTGTCCGTCACGACAAGGCCGCCGAACTCGTCGCGGTGCGCTACCGCTCCGGCAGCAAAGAGCTGCCTGATGATGCTCATCCAGGTCTTCGGCTGCTTGTCCTTGCCCACGCCGAAGGTCTTGATCTCGTCGTGTTTCTGCTTGGCCACGACATCGGTCCGCTTGCCGGTGAGGACATCGGCGATGTGGGACGCGCCGAAGCGCTGGCCGGTGCGGATCATGGCGGACAGGGCCTTCTGCGCGTCGATCAGCCCGTCATAGAGCGAAGCCGGGCCCGCCCCGCACAGATCGCACCCTTGGCAGTTGACCGTGCTCTCGCCGAAATAGCTCAGCAGCGCGCCGCGCCGGCAGCTGGAGGCCTCGCACAGGGCCATCATCGCGTCGAGCTTGCGCTGCTCGATACGCTTGCGCTCGTCGGCCATCTCCTTCTCGTCGATCTGGCGGCGGCGCAGCGCCATGTCGTCCATGCCGTAGAGCGTCAGCGTCGCCGCCGGCAGCCCGTCGCGCCCTGCCCGCCCGATCTCCTGATAGTAGCTCTCGATCGAGCCAGGCATGTCGGCATGGATGACGAAGCGCACGTCAGGCTTGTTGACGCCCATGCCGAAGGCGACGGTGGCGCAGACGATGACGCCGTCATCCTGCTGGAACCGGTCCTGGCTCAGATTGCGCGCCTGCTGCTCCATCCCCGCGTGATAGGACACCGCCGGCCAGCCCTTGCCTGCCAGCCATTCGGCCAGAGCTTCGGTGCGCTTGCGTGACGAACAATAGATGATGCCCGATTGTCCCTTTCGCGGCGCAAGGAAGGCCTCGATCTGCCGCCGTGGCTGATCCTTGGCCTCAAACCGCAAGGCGATGTTCGGACGGTCGAAGCCATGCACGAAGACCGTTGGCTGCGCACCGAATAGCTGCGCGCTGATGTCATTGCGGGTGTTCTGATCTGCCGTGGCCGTCAGCGCGAGGATCGGCGGATTGCCCAGCGCCTGCGCCAGCCGCCTGATCTCGCGGTATTCGGGCCGAAAGTCGTGGCCCCATTGGCTGACACAGTGCGCCTCATCGATGGCGAGGCGCGTCACGCCCATCTCCCGCAGNNNNCGGGCCGGAAGTCATGGCCCCATTGGCTGACACAGTGCGCCTCATCGATGGCGAGGCGCGTCACGCCCATCTCCCGCAGCCGTGCCGCCATCCCGTCCATGGCGAGGCGCTCGGGGGAGACGTAGACCAGATGCGTGTCGCCGCGCTTCAGCGAGCGCCAGGCGGCGGTCGCTTCATCATCGGTGTTGAGCGAGTTGAGGGTCACGGCGCCCACGCCGACAGCATGCATCTGCTTGACCTGGTCGCGCATCAGCGCGATCAGCGGCGACACGACGACGGTCAGCCCACCCTCGACGAGCGCCGGTAACTGGTAGCACATGGATTTGCCCGAGCCGGTCGGCATCACGGCGAGCACATCCTCACGGCGCAGCACGGCCTCGATCACCTCGGCCTGGCCGGGCCTGAAATCATCATAGCCGAAGGTGGTTTTCAGCGTGCTGCGCGCGGCGTGAAGCGAATCGAGCATGGCTCAGGTGTAGGCAACAGCCGCCGCGATGCAAGGTTGCAAGGGCGGGCAACAGGGCACCGAACTCGGGTTAACGGCGGTTTTCGGGTTGTTGCAATCGTGATTCGGTGTGGGGTCTGATTCGGAGCCCCGCGCATGAGCCTCGCCTTTGCTGTTTTTCGTGAAAAGCCGCGTCTGAAGGCGCTTCTGGATCATTTTTCGACCATTGAGGATCCGCGCGAGGCGTGGCGGGTCGCGCATCCCTTGCGTGAGGTGCTGCTCCTCGTGGTGTGCGGATCGATGGCGGACTGCGACCATTATGAGTCCATCGCGGCCTGGGGCGAGGAGAACCTGCCCGTTCTGCGCCGCTATTTGCCCTATGCGCACGGCGTGCCGACCGGGCGCTGGCTCACTTTGCTCATGAACCGCGTCAATCCGGCATTGTTCTCGGCCGTCTTCACCGCCTGGGTGCGCGAAGCCTGGCCGGAACGGCCCGATCTGATCGCCATCGACGGCAAGACCTCACGCCGCAGCCATGATCGTGGCGAGGACAGGGCGCCTCTGCATCTGGTCTCGGCCTTCGCCACCACGAGCAGGCTGGTACTCGGCCAGGAGGCGGTCCCCGACAAACGCAGCGAGCTTTCGGCGATCCCCGTTCTCCTGGAGCGGCTCGGCGAGGGCGGCGGTCTGGAGGGCGCGCTCGTCTCCATCGACGCCATCGCCACCAACGCCACGATCGCCCAGGCGATCAGGAACAAGGGTGCCGACTATCTGCTCGCGGTGAAAGCCAACCAGCCCACCTTGCGCCAGGAGATCGAGGGCGCCTTCGCCGCGGCCCCCGCCATCGATACGTCCCACGACCACGACAAGGGCCATGGCCGCATCGAGCGACGGGTCGTGGACGTCATCCACGAGGTCGACTGGCTGAATGGCGCGCGCCGCTTCCCCGGCGAGACGCGCCTGCCGCACGCGGCGACCCTCATTCGCGTGACATCGCGCGCCGAACTGTCCGACCGCTCCCGCTTCGAAACGCGCTACTTTGTCTCCTCCGCCAGGCTCGAGGCGGCGCGAGCCGCAGAGGCCGTGCGGAGCCATTGGAGCATCGAGAACGCCCTGCACTGGACCCTCGACGTCGTCTTCGCCGAGGATCAATCGCGCCTGCGCAAGGGCCACGGCGCAAGAAACATGGCCGTCGTGCGCCACTTCGCCATCAATCTCATCCGCCACGCCCCGGAACCAGAACGCCCCGCCCCAATGAAACCCCAGCGAAAGGCCGCCAAACCCAGAAAAACATCCCTCAAACTACGCCGAAAAATCGCAAGCTGGAGAAGCAGTTACCTCGAAACCGCACTCGCTGAACCCCAAAATTAACCCGGATTCGGAGCCCTGGGGCGGGCAAAGGGCTCAGCGCCGCCCGAGGCTGCGGATATAGCCCAGAAGGTCGTCGACCTCGCGCGGTGAGAACTGGAAATCCGGCATGCCGAGATGGTTGCCGCTGATGCCCTCGCCGAAAGCCTCCTCCAGCGCCTCGACCGGATAGCGTCGCGGGATCAGGCGGAATGGGGTCGCTTCTGGCCTTGCGCTCCGCCCTGAGCGTCCGATGGCATGGCACCGGGCGCAATTCTGGCGGGCAATGGCCTGACCGGTCCGGATGTCCTGCGCCTGCGATTCGGCCATCGGTTGGATGATGAGGCCAAGGGTCACAGCGGCGGCGAAAGCGGATGTGAGTCTGTTCATGCCCTGCACGATGCCGCGAGATCCGCCTTTTGCCTTTGCGCCAGATCAGATTGCGGTGGCGACAGCGCCTCAGCCGCGCGTGGCGATCACCGCCGCCGCGCCCGCCATCACCGTGGCTGTGCCGCGGTTGATGCGCCGCAGCGCCGTCTCCGAGGTGAAGACGCGGCGGGTCCTGTTGGCCAGAACAAGCGCCGCCGCCATGACAGGGGTAATGACGAGCACGATCACGACAGCCATTTCCGCGAAAGCCAGCGGCGTGATCGCCTTGGGCTCGATCACCAGCGGCATGATCGACAGGAAGAAGACAATGACCTTGGGGTTGCCGAGCGTGAGCGACAGCGAACCCAGGAAGGACGGCCATGACCTGATCTTCCCCGCGGCGGCGGCCACCTCCTCGGCCTTGACGGGCGCCGTCCAGATCTTCCACGCCATGTAGATCAGATAGGCGCAGCCGGCATACTTGATGCCGAGGAACAGCGCCTCGAAGCTCTTGGCGAGTACGGCAAGGCCGGTCCCCGCGACGGTGAACCAGATCAGGTCTCCCACCACGAAGCCTGCCACGAAGGCCGGCGCCGCAACCAGGCCTTGCCCGAGCCCGCGTGCAACCACCGCCGCGAGCCCGGGTCCGGGCGACGAGACGGCTGCGAAATAAACACCGGCGAACAGCAGCAGGGCCGTCAAGTCCATGAGAGCCTCCGTTTCATCAGAGGCCAAATGGTAGGCTTTTCTACCTGTGGCGGCCAGAATCAGCCCGTCATGTCAGCCCTGCGTACCATGCGCGTCACGCCCTTGCGGACGGCGAACATGCGGCCATAGACGTCGCCGGCGAGGTCGGGCCGGTAGCAACCCTGTTCGAGCAGCGGATCCCAGGCGTGTTCGACCGTGTCGATCAGCTCGAAATCGGCCCTCAGCCGCGCTTCAAGCTGCGCCTTGTTCTTGCGATTCTGGTATTCGAGCAGCACGAGCGAGGTGCGGCTCAGGTCGATGTGGTCGAGCACGTCGCCTTCGCCGCCCTCGATGTCGATCTTGACGATATCGGGCGAGGGCAGGCTGGCGGGGTCGACCACGGAAACTTCGTAGCTGTCGGGCTGCGCGCCAGCGACAAACGTGTCGCCCATATAGGCCGCGAGGCCAGACTCGCCATCGCCGGCGAAGCGGCTCATGAAGGTGGCCGTCATCTGGCCGCCGGGAAACAGGGCGGCGTTCACCGCGATAATGTCGCGCCGCTGTGCCGTGTTCTGCTTGAGGAAGGCGAAGGTGCCCGGGTGCGGCTCGTAGGAGGTCACGACGCTGCCCGGCCAGCGCGCTGTCGCCCACAGCGCGAACGAGCCGACATTGGCGCCGACATCGAGGATGTCGAGGCCCACGCCGTCATAGCCCGCCTCGTACTCGCCTTCGAGAACATCCTTGATAGCCCAGTGCATCGCGGCCGGCACGGCCAGCGACATCGATATCCGCGCAATGTAATGATTCACGGCAGCCCTCGAACTTGTGTGTCAGCATCCCTGACAGCAACGCCTAGCGCAAGCGTGCGTGTCAGGCAAAGCTTTGTCCGCACCTGTCGGGGCGATGCACGATGGTGACGAGCACAAACGAGATGACGAGCAGGAGATACCAGGCTCCCATCTTGTGGAATGTCACCGGCCGCCAGCCGGCTCCCTTCTGGTTCGGATAGAGCCAGGTCCCGCTCAGCGTGCCGATGTTTTCGGCGATCCAGAGGAAGAACGAGGTCAGGAACGCCGCCAGCAGAAGCGGCATCCAGCGGGGAATCCGATCGACCGTGAAGTAGATGCGTGTGCGCCAGAACACCAGGAACACCGCGACGAACAGCGGATAGCGAAGGTCCGTGATGTAGTGATGGCTGAAGAAGTTGATGTAGATCGCGCAGGCCAGTGCAACCGTCACTGCGAAAGGCGGGTAGTGGACAAACCGCATGTCGAAGAGCCGGATCACGCGGGCCATGTAGGAGCCGACGCAGGCATACATGAAGCCAGTGAACAACGGCACGCCGCCGATCCTGAGCAGACTCTCTTCCGGATAGCTCCACGAACCCATCGAGGTCTTGAAGACCTCCATCGCGGTGCCAACCACGTGGAACAGGAAGATAACCTTCGCTTCCTCCCGGCTTTCCAGTTTCAGGGCCAGCATGGCCATCTGAATGAGGATGGCGCCCGCCAGAAGTGCGTCATAGCGGGCCACGGGCCAGCCCGGCTGCCAGATCAGTTTGCTGACGATCAGCAGGCCCAGCATCGCCCCGCCGAACAGGCAGGCCCAGGCTTGTTTGAAACCGAAGATGATGAACTCGGCCAGCCAGGGATGTAGCTGTCCGAGCAAAGCACGCAGGCGGGCATGAGCGCCCCCCAGCCACGGCGCGTAATGCTGGGGACGCCCTGTCATGCCTCGCGCTCCATTCGCCCCGGCGCAACCCGGAACCGGACCGCGCCCGCCGGCAGGTCGCGGAACAGCACGTCGTCGGCCCCGGTCATCCAGACCTGTGCGCCAAGCTCGCCCAGCGCGTGGAACAGGGCTGCCCGCCGGAGCGGATCGAAATGGGCCGCGATCTCGTCCAGCAGCACGATCGGTGCGATCCCGCTCATCGCCCTGACCAGCCGCGCATGGGCCAGCACCAGGCCGACCAACAGCGCCTTCTGCTCGCCGGTCGATCCCGTGGCGGCTGCGATATCCTTCGGCCCATGGCGGACCAGCAGGTCGGAAGCCTGCGGCCCGATCAGGGTCCGCCCTGCAGCACGGTCCCTCTGCCGCGCGCCACGCAACAGCACGGCATAGGCGTCCTCGGCGTCGAGAGCCGGCAGTTGCGCCACCAGCGCGTCCAGTTCGCCATCGAGAGAGAGCGTCGCGAACGGAAATGGCGAGGCATCATCGCGCGTCTCGCTGATCAGCGCGGCAAGCCTGCCGACTGTCTCGGCCCGGGCCGCAGCGACAGCGACGCCGAGACCAGCGATCTGCTTTTCCACCGCATCGAGCCATGCGGCGTCGTGCGGCCGCTCCTCGAGGATGCGGTTGCGGTCGCGCAGGGCGCGCTCAAGCGCATTGACCCGCGCGCCATGGTCCGCGTCGATCGCCAGCACCAGCCGGTCAAGGAAACGCCGGCGATCACCGGCCGAGCCGCGGAACAGGCCATCCTGCTCCGGGGTCAGCCAGACCACGCGCACATACTCCGCCAGGGCCGTCTGGGTCGGCGACATCGCGCCATTGATCCGCTGCACGCGCTGTCGCCGGCCGGCCTCGTCCGGTTCGATCAGGCCGATCCCGATTTCGGTCGAATCGTCGAGGGCGGCAAAAACGGCGAAGCCGCCGCTGCCTCCGGAGCGCGCCATGTCGGCAAGCTCCGCCCGGCGCAGGCCACGGCCTGGCGACAGAAGTGAGATTGCTTCCAGAGTATTCGTCTTGCCGACGCCGTTGTCGCCCGCCAGCGCGACGACGCCCGCATCCGTGCCGATCTCAAGGTCGGCATAGGATCGGTAGTCGCGCAAGGAGAGCTTCACGAGCGAGGTCATCGCCTGCGGTGTCGGGTGCGGCGGCGCGCCGGTCAAGAGCAAAGCAGCCGCCATGACCGGTTTCGGGGCTGGCTGTGCGTCAATGCCCATGGACGGCCCGCTGAACCTGCGTTAGCCCTTGGCCAAACGAACAGGGGAGCGCGCCATGGCCTACGAAACCATTCTCGTTGACACGAAAGGCGCTGTCGGCGTGATCACGCTGAACCGTCCGCAGGCGCTCAATGCGCTCAACGGCCAGCTGATCGGCGAGGTCAACAAGGCCATCGACCGGTTCGAGAAGGACAAGGCCATCGGCTGCATCGTCATCACCGGCTCCGAGAAGGCCTTCGCCGCCGGCGCCGACATCAAGGAGATGAAGGACCGCCGCTTCCCCGCCACCTACATGGACGACAAGTTTGCCGAATGGGACCGCATCGGCCAGCGCAACAAGCCGATCATCGCCGCCGTCGCCGGCTTCGCGCTCGGCGGAGGCTGCGAACTGGCGATGATGTGCGACTTCATCATCGCGGCGGACAATGCCCGTTTCGGTCAGCCCGAAATCAACCTCGGCGTCATGCCGGGCGCCGGCGGCACCCAGCGCATGACCAAGGCCATTGGCAAGGCAAAAACCATGGACCTGTGCCTGACCGGCCGGATGATGGACGCCGCAGAAGCCGAACGGTCCGGTCTCGTGGCCCGTGTCGTGCCCCTGGCCGAGCTGATGGGCGAGACCATGAAGGCCGCGACGCAGATTGCCGAGGCCGAGAAATCCCAGGTCGCGACCCGCATGACCAAGGAAACCGTGAACCGGGCTTTCGAGACCACGCTCGCCGAAGGCCTGCGCTTCGAGCGCCGCCTGTTTTCGGCCATGTTTGCAACCGCCGACCAGAAGGAAGGCATGAAGGCCTTCGCCGAGAAGCGCAAGCCCGCCTTCAGGAACAAGTGAGAGCAAGGTCCATGACCACGATGCCACAGCCGGCGACGCCCGATCTGCCCGCCTTCGCCGATGTTGAGCGCGCCGCCGCACGGCTCAAGGGGATCGCCATCCGCACCCCGGTGATGACCTCCCGCACTGCGGACGCGATGACTGGCGCGTCCGTGTTCTTCAAGTGCGAGAACCTGCAGCGCATGGGCGCGTTCAAGTTCCGTGGCGCCTACAACGCCATCGCCAGCCTGCCGGACGCCATGCGCCGCCGCGGCGTCATCGCCTTCTCCTCCGGCAATCATGCCCAGGGAATGGCGTTGGCCGGCCAGTTGCTCGGCGTGCCGGTCACCATCCTGATGCCAAAGGATGCGCCGGTCGCCAAGATCGAGGCCACACGCGGCTATGGTGCGGAGGTGATCCTGTTCGATCGCTACAGCCAGGATCGCGAGGCGCTCGGCCGGCAGGTGGCTGCTGAGCGCGGCGCGAGCCTGATCCCGCCCTTCGATCACCCCGACGTGATCGCCGGCCAGGGCACCGCCGCACTCGAACTCATCGAGGAGACCGGCCCACTCGATCTCCTGCTCGTCTGCCTTGGCGGAGGCGGGCTGATCAGCGGCTGCGCCTTGGCGGCGCATGCGCTGTCGCCGGGCATCAAGGTCATCGGCGTCGAGCCCGAGGCCGGCAATGACGGCCAGCAGTCGCTCAGGGCCGGCCGCATCATCAGGATCGACGTGCCCAAGACCATCGCGGACGGGGCACAGACCCCTGCGCTCGGGCAGATCACCTTTCCGCTGATCCAGCGCGACGTGGCCGACATCGTCACGGTGAGCGACGCCGATCTGGTGGCCGCGATGCGCTTCTTTGCCGAGCGGATGAAGCTGGTGGTCGAGCCGACCGGATGCCTGGCTGCGGCGGCAGCCTTTACCGCGAGGACGCCGGTCAAGGGCCTCAGGGTCGGCGTCATCATTTCAGGCGGCAACACCGATCTGGCCAGTTTCTGCCGCCTGCTGGCGGCGGCCTGAACGGGAGCCTGTTTCGCGTTGACGCGCGCCTGTGTTGCGACTATACGCGGCTACCTTCCCGCAGCTTCACCGTTGCCGGAACCAATGGTCAATCAATGATGCCGTCCACCCAGCGGATGCCCTTTGTCCGGCAAGCTGGTGTGGCCCACGGATCAGAAGCGAGGACGCCCATGGCGAATACGAAATCCGCGAAGAAGGCTGCCCGCCAGACCATTCGCCGCACCGAAGTGAACAAGTCGCGCCGCAGCCAGATGCGCACCTATGTGCGCAAGGTCGAGGAAGCGCTCGAAGCCGGCGACCAGGCCGCAGCCTCCGCCGCCCTGAAGGCGGCAGAGCCGATCATGATGCGCGCCGTTCAGAAGGGCGTGGCCCACAAGAACACTGCGTCTCGGAAGGTGTCCCGCCTCGTCAAGCGGATGAAGGCGCTGGCCTCCTGAGGGGCCTCGGGCGGATGCGGCAGTGGCGCCGACATCCGTATCTTTACTGCTGGTAGATATACGCAAAAATCCAAGGCCCTTGCCCGCTAGGCGAGGGCCTTTTCGTTTCAGCACCGTGACTTTTTGGCGTCACCTGCAGTCTTGATGCCACGGCGGTAACCGTAGGACGCAAAGTCCTTGATTTTTTTGGGTGCGAGCGCTTGACTCATGCGAGCGCCGCCGCAAGACGGCCGAGCATCCGAAACCTTTTAAAACGCGCAAAAAAAACTCAATAATGTCAAAGATTTAGAAATGAAGCAGCCCACCCTCCGGTCTGGCTCGAGGCTTGGTGCAGGGCAGACCGGCGAAAGCGGCAAAGCCGGCGAAAATATTTTGCGAGCGCTTCCTGCCCGATTCGTCCGAGGATTCTCGAGGCTCCTTCGGGGTTTCGCCAGCTTTCCCTACGTCGCTAACCATTTTGCCGGATGAGCATAAAAAAAGCCGCTTGCTCCGTGGCGAAACTGGTCGTTAATGTTTTTTTAACGGACGCGGGTTTCCCGGCGGACGGACATTCAG
>JAPLOW010000090.1:0-6759 GCA_026400555.1 Hyphomicrobiales bacterium | reverse complement strand
TCAAGACCGCGCTGGAACCAGCTGGGGGCGGGGATGAGAACTGTTGTGCCGACGTGCGTCACTGCTTGCTGTTGGAAGACCAGCAGTCCCTAGCGTCAAGCGGTTCGCGTCAACAGGAAAGTTGCGTCGCGTCCCAAGCGTGAGGCAGCCCCAGATGCCGGGGGAAGGGCACCAAGGGACCAATCAAGTTAACGTCAATGGACCGTGTGCGCCGGGCGGCGGCGTCGCACGTAGGGTGAAGACATGTATCTCGACTCTGACAGCCACAAGCCCTCAGGTGGGAATGAGACGATGAGCAGGGCCACCGGCTGGGAACGCCTGCGGCAGCGCTTGCGGGCGGAATTGGGCGAAGACGTCTTCTCGAGCTGGTTCGCGCGCATGGAGCTCGAGCGCATGAATGACCATCTTGCGGTCGTCTCCGTTCCAACCCGCTTCCTGAAGAGCTGGATCGAGACGCACTATGTTGACCGCCTGATGGGTCTGGTCGCATCGGAGCTGGGTGCCAGCGGCGGCTTCGTCGTCGAGGTGCGCACCGTCAACCGCGACCAGCCGCGTGCCGCCGTCGTTCCCGTACCGCCGGTTCAGACGGCCACCGCCCGTCCGCAGCCTGCGCTCGCGCCCCAGCCGACGGTTTTGGCCGACCACCTTGGCTCGCCGCTTGACCGCCGCCTGTCGTTCGCCTCCTTCGTGGTCGGACGCTCGAACGCGCTGGCCTTCGCCTCCGCCGAGCGCATCGCCGCGCTGGTCGGCTCGCCATCGCCCTACAACCCGCTCTATCTTCACGCCGGGGTGGGCCTCGGCAAGACCCATCTCGTGCAGGCCGTGGCCCAGGAAGCCATCCGGCTTGGCAAGAAGGTCGCCTACTTCACTGCTGACAAGTTCATGTACGGCTTCGTCTCCGCCCTGAAGGCGCAGACGGCGCTGACCTTCAAGGAGCAACTGCGTGGCATCGACTTGCTCGTGATCGATGATGCCCAGTTCATTCAGGGCCGACAGGTTCAGCTTGAGTTCGGCCACACCATCAATGCGCTGATCGACGCCGGCAAGCAGGTCGTCGTCGCCGCGGACCGGCTGCCCAGCGAGCTCGAGAGCCTTGACGAGCGGGTCCGCTCGCGGCTGGCGGGAGGCCTTGTGGTCGAGATCGGAACGCTCGACGAGGAGCTTCGTCTGAAGATCCTGACGGCACGGCTGAACGCGCTCGGCGCGGTGCATCCGAGCTTCCAGATCTCCGCCGAGGTGGCGACCTACGTGGCGCATGCCATCGCCACCAATGGCCGCGATCTTGACGGCGCCGCCAACCGGCTTCTTGCCCACTCCACCTTGTCGGGGACCGCGCTCACCGTCGAGACTGCCGAAATCGCCATCCGCGACCTCGTCCGTCTCCGCGAGCCCAGGCGGGTCAGGATCGAGGACATCCAGAAGCTCGTTGCGGCGCGCTACAACGTCAGCCGCGCCGACATCCTCTCGGAACGCCGCACCGCCGCCGTCGTGAAACCGCGGCAGATCGCCATGTATCTCTCGAAGTCGCTGACCTTGCGCTCCCTGCCTGAAATCGGTCGGCGCTTCGGCGGCCGGGACCACACCACGGTCCTTCATGCTGTCCGCAAGATCGAGAAGGCGCTCGGCGACGACCGCACCCTGAGTGACGAGGTCGAACTGCTGAAGCGCATGCTGATGGATTGAGCCGCCCGCCGCTTCCTAAGCTGTTGATGGCGCCGGCCTTTGGCTACGCGCGCCTTGCACGCACGCGGCGGCTTCGGCAAGGATTGTGGAATCGCGCGGCGGGACCTGCTAGAGGTTGTGCGGTGCGGTTCCCGCCCGCCTCTCCAAGCTCAGGTTGGTCATGAAGGTTACTGTCGAACGGTCGCAGCTTCTCAAAGCCCTCGGCCATGTCCATCGCGTGGTTGAACGCCGCAACACGATTCCGATCCTCTCCAACGTCCTGATGAGCGCCGGCGTGACAGGCTTGCGCCTGAAAGCCACCGATCTTGACATCGAGGTCGTCGAGAGCGTCCAGGCCGATGTGGCGATGGCGGGGGCGACCACCGTGCCTGCGGTCGTGATCTATGACATCGTGCGCAAGCTGCCCGAGGGCGGCCAGATTGCACTGGAGACCACTGGCGAGACCGGCCAGATGACCGTGCGCTCCGGCCGTTCGCGTTTCACCTTGCAGACCTTGCCGGAAACCGACTTTCCGGACATCACCGCCGGCGAGATGCCGCATGTCTTCACGCTGCCGGCGGCAGACTTCAAGCGGCTGATCGACAAGACCCAGTTCGCCGTTTCGACCGAGGAGACGCGCTACTATCTCAACGGCATCTATTTCCACACGCTCGACGTCGAAGGCCGCACGGTGCTGCGTGCGGTCGCGACCGACGGCCACAGGCTGGCGCGTGTCGAGACGCCGGCGCCCGGGGGCGCCTCCGGCATGCCGGGCGTGATCGTGCCGCGCAAGGCCGTCACGGAAATCCAGAAATTGCTGGAGGGCGGCGAGGAATCCGTCGAGGTCCACCTCTCGGCCTCGAAGATCCGCGTCGCCGTTGGCGATGTGGTCCTGACCTCGAAGCTGATCGACGGAACCTTCCCCGATTATGGCCGCGTCATCCCGTCTGGCAATGACAAGCGTCTGACCGTCAACCGCGCTGAATTCGCCACCTCCGTTGACCGCGTCTCGACGATCTCGTCGGAGCGCGGCCGGGCCGTGAAGCTGTCGATGGCCGATGGCCGGATGACGCTGGCCGTGACCAATCCGGATTCAGGCTCCGCGACCGAGGAGATCGAAGTCGATTTTGACGCAAGCACGCTCGATATCGGGTTCAATGCCCGTTACCTGCTCGACATCATGGCGCAGCTCGACAGCGATACCGCTCTGTTCAAGCTGGCCGATCCGGGCTCGCCCACCATCATTCAGGATCGCGAGGGTGCGAGCGCGCTCTATGTGCTGATGCCGATGCGCGTGTGAGGACCGCGCGCTGCCGGCCGCAGCCGCGACCGGCAGCGCGGCGGTGATCGTGCGTCACCGCCCGGTCTTGATCCGGGTCCACAGCCGGGTGACGATCCGCTGTGCGCGCTCGTCATAGGCCGTGTTCGTGAACAGCCGTCTGAACGTCGCCTCGTCCGGATACACGCCCGGATTGCCTGTGATCTCGGGCTTCACAAGCGCCCGCGCCGGCAGGTTTCCGGTGGCGTAGGAGACGAAGTTGGTGTTCCGCGCCGCCACGTCTGGCCGCAACATGTAGTTGATGAAGGCATGGGCCTCGGCCGGGTTCTTTGCGTCCGCCGGGATCGCCATGGAGTCGAACCACATCAGGGCGCCCTCCTTGGGAATGATGTAGCCAATCTCGATGCCGTTCTTCGCATCCTCGGCACGCTTCTTCGCCTGCAGGATGTCGCCCGAGTAGCCCACGGCCATGCAGATGTCGCCATTGGCGAGGGCGTTGATGTATTCCGAGGAGTGGAACTTGCGGATATTGCCGCGGATGCGGAACAGCGCGTCTCCCGCCTTCCTGAGGTCGGCCTCGGTCTTGGAATCGGGGTTGATCGCGAGATAGTTCAGCGTTCCCGGAAAGATGTCCTCGGGCGCGTCGAGCATGTAGATGCCGCAATCCTTCAGCTTGTTTGAGAACTCCGGCTTCATCACCAGGTCCCAGGAGTTCAGCGGCAAGGCCGTCCCAAGCCGCTCCTGCACCTTCTTGACATTGATGCCGATGCCTGTGGTGCCCCACATGTAGTTGACCGCAAAGCGATTGCCCGGATCATGGGTGGCGAGGCGGCTGGCGACCTCGGGCCAGATGTTGCCCGCGTTGGGCAGCTTGCTGCGGTCGAGCGGCAGGAAGACGCCGGCCTTGATCAGTCGGGCAAGGAAGGGCCCCGATGGCACCACGACGTCATAGCCCGATCGTCCGGCCAGTAGCTTGGTCTCGACGATCTCGTTGTTGTCATACATGTCGTAGACGATGCGGATGCCAGTATCCTTGCTGAAGTCTTCCAGCACCTTCGGATCGACATAGTCCGTCCAGTTGTAGACGTTGACCATGCGCTCCTGGGCAAGGGCTGCTCCTGCGCCCAGAAGCAGGACGGCAGCCGGCAACCATGGAAGACAACGCGAAACAAGGCGCTTGAACATGCGTCAGATCTCCGGAAACGGATGGATTCCTGAGAATTACGGCACAGCCTGTTGCGACGCAACCTCGACTGCGGCGACAATCCTGCCCTGTGCGCTCAAACGGCTTCCGCGCGCTCCGCCAGCATCTTCGGCAAGGCCTCCGCCCACATCGCGGCGGGCTGTGCGCCGGACACGCCGAAGCGGTTGTTGACGATGAAGAAAGGCACGCCCTGCACGCCAATCTCCTGTGCCTGCGCCTCAAGCCGGACAATCTCGGCGTTGAGGGCCAGGTCCTTGAACGCCGCCAGAAGCTCGGCAGCGGACAGGCCATGCGCCATTGCGATGTCGACCAGCACCTCGTCCTGCCCGATGTCCCGGCCCTGTTCGAAATAGGCTTTCATCAACGCGCCCTTGGCCGCGTCGCCCTGCCCCTGCCCGCCGGCGAGCGCCACCAGGATATGGGCCTTGCGCGTGTTCGGCGTACGTTTGATTCCCGGCCAGTTGAAGGCGAGGTTGTCCTGCCGCGCCGCGTCGGTGAGCCGCGCCTCGATCTCGGCGCGCTTGCCGGGGCCGAATTTGCCGTCGAGATAGGCCGTGCGTTCAACGCCGTCCTCGGGCATGTCGGGATTGAGCTCATAGGGTAGCCAGGCAATCTCTGCGTCGCCGACGCCCGCGAGTTTCAGACCCTCCTCAAGCCGCTTCTTGCCGAGATAGCACCAGGGACAGATCACATCGGAATAGATGGCGACCGTGATGGGCGTTGAATTGGGCATGAAACTCTCCTCAGTCCGGACCATTCCAAGCCTAGTGCCCCTTTGCGGCGATGTCGCGATGGAATTGTCCGGCTCAGGCACCGATCTTTGCGGGAAGGGCAGGCGGCTTTGCCTTGCGGACGCCTTCTTCGCTGCTAAGCTTCCAGGTGGGGAGCGGTAGCCTTCGGCTGCCGCATGGATGGACAGAGCCGGGGAGATGACCATGCTGGGCCGCCTGTGGACCGCACTTGTGTGCGTGGCCGTGCTTTGCTTAGCCCTTCTGGTTCCGGGCGACGCTTTCGCCCAGAAGGCGCTGGTGCGCGACGATCTTCGATCTGAAGCGGTGCGCCTTGAGGAGACCTTGCGCCGGGCAGCGCCCAACGCATCCGCCAAGCCGGCACAGGGTTGGCGTCAGGATGCAGCCAATGCCCTGCGTGCTGGCAATGCCAAGACCGCCCTCGCTGCGGCCGCAGCTGCTGTCACGGCTGATCCGCGCGATCCCGCCAACTGGCTGAGCTATGCCCAGACCGCGCTCGGCGTCGCTGATGCCACGCAGGACTGGACCGAGCGCTACATCAACCGGGAAACCGGCACCACTGCGGCCTATGCCGCCTACGAGCGCGCGCGGACGAGGCCGGAGGAGGCTTCGGCGCTGGCCGTTCTCGGCCGGGCCTATGAGGCGCGCGAAATGTGGCGGCCAGCCCTCGACGCCTATCGCCTGAGCCTCGCCGCCGCCGACAATCCGCGCCTGCGGGCCATCTATACGGAGCTGCGCGAAAAGCGCGGCTTCCAGATCCGCGACTACAAGGTCGACAATGATGCGGCCACGCCGCGCATCTGCTTCACCTTCTCCGATCCGCTGGCGCGTGGCCGCGTCGATTTCGCGCCCTTCGTCGTCGTTCAGGGCGCCCAGTCGCCGGCGATTACCGCGGAAGGCCAGCAGCTGTGCATCGATGGCCTGAAGCACGGCGAGCGCTACCGCATCGCACTCCGGCAGGGCCTGCCCTCCAATGTCGAGGAACAGCTGCTGAAGACGGCGGATTATGACATCTATGTCCGGGACCGCTCGCCGTCAGTGCGCTTCACCGGGCGCAACTATGTCCTGCCCAGGACCGGGCAGGAAGGCATGCCGGTCGTGTCGGTCAACACCGACAAGGTTGAGATCGACATCTACCGCATCGGCGACCGCTCGCTGGCGCCGACGGTCCGTTCGGACGACTTCCTCAAGCAGCTCAGCGATTTCTCGGCCCGCGAGATCGAGCGCCAGAAGGGCGTGAAGCTCTGGAGCGGCCAGCTTGCTACACGGAATGAGTTGAACCGCGACGTGATTACGGCCTTTCCGGTGACCGAAGCCGTGCCGAAGCTTGAGCCCGGCGTGCATGTCATGACCGCCCGCGTCCGTCGCCCGGCGCTGTCGCCCTCCGGCGGCTCCGAGGAAGGGCTCTTGGGCGAGGACCTCGTCACCCAGTGGTTCGTGGTGTCCGACATGGGCCTGACCGCGTTCACGGGCGCGGACGGCGTCCATGTGCTGGCCCGTTCGCTCGCGACCGCCCAGCCGATGGCTGATGTGGAGTTGCGGCTCATCGCGCGCAACAATGAGGTGCTCGCCACGCTGAAGACGGACGCGTCCGGCCATGCCCGCTTTGACGGCGGCCTCGCGCGCGGTTCCGACGGGATGGCGCCTGCGCTGGTGGCGGCAGCCGACGGCAAGGGCGACTACGGCTTTCTCGATGTGGCCGGCTCCGCCTTCGATCTGGCGGATCGCGGCGTCAAGGGGCGTCTCGCGCCGGTCGGCCTTGACGCGTTTCTCGCGACCGAACGCGGCGTCTATCGCCCTGGTGAGACCGTGAATGTCACGACGCTGCTGCGCGATCCGGCGGGCAGGGCTGTCACCAGCCTGCC
>JAPLOW010000221.1 GCA_026400555.1 Hyphomicrobiales bacterium | reverse complement strand
GGCGCGCGACCCGGGCGGCATCATTCCGTTACGGTGGGCGGCATCATTCAGGAATCCCGGGCGCCATTATCCCGTTATACCCGGGCGACTTCGTCGGAATCCGCAGCCAATTGAACTTTTTATCGGAAAAGTAATTCGATGTTGCTGGAAGCCCCAGACATTGATGTTGGTCTGGGTCTTCTGCCGATTTAGGAAATCTATTCGTATTGGTGATTGGTGAGGCTCTTACTGAGCCTTGATATTAGCCTCACGGATGACGCGGCCAGCCGCCGCCCAATTACCGGGGGCTAGCTGCAGTCATTTTCTGCTGCCATGCATGCGCCGATCTATCATTTCGGTTTTGTGTATATGCCCAGATAGTGTCCCGCCAGCCATTCCGGTTCACGCTTTGCACCTGCTGTGAATAAGCGCCGAAGAGTGACCCCTCTACTGCCAAGCGGATCAACAGCTTAGCGTGCCGATCGGCGGCGGGACCCCGCGCCGATTTACATCCCGTGGCCGCTGGCGCACGACCACCTTCGTTGCCGGGCTAAGCCTGACCGGGATGGTGGCGCCGATGGTCCTCGAGTCCGCTAAGGGATGGGCCAACCGGCCCTCCTGCACCTCAGCATCTCACCTTGGAACGTCTGCCAAGACCGATCGTGGATCGACCTGATCGAGTCCTGGGATCTGCTGGCCGCTGGCCTTGAGAAGATCAATCTCCTGCTGGATGTCGGCGAAGGTAAAGGTGGGACGGGTCCAACTCTTGGCTTCCGCCTCGAACAACAACTCCAGGAGCCCAGGTTCGATCTTGGAAAATGCTTTCGCCAAAACCTGCTTGGCTCGCTCGGAGTTTGACACCACCATGCGGCCAGCATCCTCTATAGCGTCTTTCATTCCCGTTAGTATCGCTGGGTTGGCCTTTGCATACTGCTCGGTTGTCTGCAGACAGGAAGAGCTGGTTGGCATGAACTTTTCAGGGAGCTCGGACCCTGGACCGTCAATCCACTGAACCGCAGTTCCTTTCCGCAGAGATGGAATCACCGTGGTCGGCCCAGCCATCATCCCCTGGATCGCGCCGCTTTCGAGCGCTGCAGGCATCGCTGGTTGCGCCATGTACGAGAACTTGATGTTGACCCCGATAGCCTCCGCTGACCGCTTCAATGGCCCCAGGAAGGCCGAAGTCGCGCTTGGCACAGCGATGGTCATCCCCTCAAGCGCGCGAAGCCTATCAATAACAGGAGCTTTGGGGTCGACGCCGGTTTTCGCAGCGGCGGCCTTTGAAATGGCGAGCGAGGCTGACAAGCCGCGATAAATATTCACAACACAGACGATGGCTTGGCGTCGAGCGCGCGCTGCGATCACTGTCGCAGGACCTGACGCCACAAATTGCGCGGACCCGGACAATAGCGCGGCCGTCGCCGCATTGCCGCTGTCCATCACCACGAGCTTGGGATTGATGCCGTGATTGCGGAACAAGCCCGCTTCCTCGGCCAGCCGCAAGCTGCCGATCGAAAAGCCAGCAGAACTCAAAGCGATTGTAACATCTTGAAGCTTCTGAGCTTTCGCGAGAGAAAATGGAAAGACCAATATCGTTAACGCGGCAAGACCAGCTACAGCGTAGCCCCGATCAAACATTGCGTCATCCTCCCTTTATGTTTTTTGGCTCATCAGGAAAACGAGTGGGTGAATCTGATGGGGAATGCGGCCTGAAGGCCTATGGATACTGGGTTTTCGGGGTTTCGTAAGGCGGTTGAATTGGGCATCATTTCCCGATGGCCAACTCATCGAAGCGACAG
>JAPLOW010000007.1 GCA_026400555.1 Hyphomicrobiales bacterium | reverse complement strand
TCTCGACCAGTTCGCCAAGGAGTTCGCCGACCGCTGCTTCGATGTCGGCATTGCCGAGCAGCACGCGGTGACCTTCGCCGCAGGACTCGCCGCGCAGGGACTGAAACCGTTTTGTGCGGTATACTCCAGCTTCCTGCAGCGCGGCTACGACCAGATCATCCATGATTGCGCCATCCAGAGCCTGCCGGTCCGTTTTGCGCTCGACCGCGCCGGGTTGGTCGGCGCCGATGGGCCGACCCATGCCGGGGCCTTCGATGTGGCCTATCTCGCCTGCGTGCCAAATCTGGTGATCATGTCCCCGGCGGATGAAGCCGAGATGGTGCACATGGTCGCGACAGCCGCCGCCTATGATGCCGGCCCGATCGCCTTCCGCTATCCGCGCGGAGACGGCGTCGGCGTCGAACTGCCGGACGAGGGCAAGGTCCTGCCGATCGGCGAGGGGCGCATCATCAGCGAAGGGTCGCGCGTCGCGCTGCTGTCCTTCGGCACGCGCCTCGGCGAATGCCTGAAGGCGGCGGCTGCGCTGGAAGAACTGGGCGTCACGCCGACCATCGCCGACGCCCGCTTCGCCAAACCGCTCGATCTTGACCTCATCACCCGTCTCGCCACCGGCCACGACGTCTTGATCACCGTGGAGGAAGGCTCCGCCGGCGGCTTCGGCGCCCATGTGCTGCATGCGCTGGCTGGCCTGGGCCTGTTGGACGGCGGCCTCAAGGTCCGCACCATGGTCCTGCCGGATGTCTTTCAGGATCACGATACGTCGGAAGCCATGTACCGTGAGGCCGGTCTGGACGCCCAGGGGATTGTCGAGATGGTATCGGGCCTGCTGAGGACCCGGCATTATGTGGCGCCGTCTGCGGTGGAGAGTTTCGTCCTTCAGGACCGCTGGGCCCCCGTCTGAAGCGCCGCCGGCATGCTCTCCGCGCGGTGCCGACCTTCGCCGGCGGCGTTGACATCGTCGGCGTGCCACGGGACGTTCAAGCCTTGTTCAGCGTTTCGGACGTATCAAGACGATGCGGCAGTTGGAAGCAGCAAAATCCAGCGCTCTTGAAAACACGTAACAGAAGCGTGTTTAAGAACGGTCCGTCCCGCGCGGCGGCACATAACGGAGGTTACCCCACATGCGTTCAGCAATGTTTCTGTCAGGTGCAGCCCTTGCGCTTGGCTTGATGGCGCCTACCCTCGCTTCGGCTCAGGATGCAGCCGCCGGTGAGCGACTGTTCAACCAGTGCCGCGCCTGCCACCAGGTTGGCGAGACGGCGCGCAATGGCGTCGGCCCGGTGCTCAACGGGCTGTTTGCGGGTCGCAAGGCTGGGACTTGGGCCGGATACACCTATTCCGACGCCTACAAGTCCCTGGACAAGACCTGGAACGAGGACAACTTCCGCATCTATATCAAGGATCCGCGCGGCGTGACGCCCGGCACGAAGATGGTTTATGCGGGTATGAAAGATGACGCGCAAATCACGAACCTGATCGCCTTCCTCAAGCAGTATGCCGCAGACGGCAAGCGCACCCAGTGACATCGCTACCCGGCTGAGAATATCAAAGGGCGCTGGCGACAGCGCCCTTTTTGCCGGGCACACTCAACTCCGGTTGAACATGTTCTCGTCGCGCCAGATCGTTTCCAGCGCATACGCCAGGTGATCGATGTCGGCGTCGGTGTGCATCGGAGTCGGCGTGATGCGCAGGCGCTCGGTTCCGCGCGGCACCGTGGGATAATTGATCGGCTGCACGTAGATGTCATGCTCCGCCAGCAGGCGGTCGGAAATGCGCTTGCAGGCTACCGGGTCTCCCACCATCACCGGCACGATGTGGCTGACATTATCCATCATCGGGATGCCGGCCTTGCCGAGCTTGGCGCGCACCTTCGCCACATTTGCCTGGTGTTGCTGCCGTTCGGCTGAACTCGCCTTGAGATGGCGGATCGAGGCTGCTGCGCCGGCTGCGACGAAGGGCGGCAGGGCTGTGGTGAAGATGAAGCCGGAGGAGAAGCTGCGCACGAAATCACACATCGCGTGCGAGCCGGCGATATAGCCGCCGACAACGCCGATGGCCTTGCCGAGTGTTCCTTCGATCACGGTCAGGCGATGGCTGAGCCCTTCGCGGTCGGCGATGCCGCCACCCTTGGGGCCATACAGGCCAACCGCATGCACCTCATCGAGATAGGTCATGGCGCCGTAGGCATCGGCCACGTCGCAGATCGCCTCGATCGGACCGATATCGCCATCCATCGAGTAGACGGATTCGAAGGCCACAAGTTTCGGCGTGCGCGGATCGAGAGCGGCCAGCTTGCGCTCAAGATCGCCGACGTCATTGTGCCGGAAGATCTGAACGGGCGCGCGGCTGTGGCGGATGCCCTCGATCATCGACGCGTGGTTTCCGGCATCGGACAGGATGACGCAACCGGGAATGTTAGCGGCCAGCGTCGACAGCGTGGCCCAGTTCGAGACATAGCCCGAGGTGAACAGGAGCGCGGCTTCCTTGTCGTGCAGGCCGGCGAGTTCCTGCTCAAGCAGCACATGGTAGTGGTTTGTGCCCGCGATGTTGCGCGTCCCACCGGCGCCTGCGCCGCACTCGTCCAGTGCCGCGTGAATGGCCTCCATCACGTCGGGGTGCTGACCCATGCCGAGATAGTCGTTCGAGCACCAGACGGTGACGACCTGTTCGGCGCCATCGCGCAGATGGGTCGCTTTCGGGAAAGCACCGCGATGGCGCTTGAGGTCTGCGAACACCCGGTAGCGGCCTTCGGTCTTGAGGCTGTCGAGCTTGCCTTTGAAGAACACCTCGTAATCGAGGAAGGGCGATGTTTCTGGCGGCTTGCGGAAGGCCATCCGGTCGGGATGCTGCGGCTTGGCCGGCGAACGCCTGTCGCCGCCCTTGGCGGTGCGCGGCGCGGACCGCGCGCCCATCATGGCGGCGTCGTCAGAGTGCCGGGACATGTCCTGGTGATGGGTCTCGCTGTCGTCGGTCATGGGTGGTCTCCCCGTCCTTCTTGGTCTTATGCAGCACACGCAGCGAAAGCGGCCCCCAGCCGCTCCCGGTCGAAACTACGGCCCACCGCCGTCACGCGGGACTGTCTTGAGCCGAAAGGAGCGATCCTGTCGAGAGAGGCTTGGCCATCTGCGACCGCAAACCGCAGCCAGCCGTCAAGCACCTGAACCATACCGTCTATCCGCTCGACCTGTCCAAAATCGCCGGTGATCACCGCGTTCAGCACGCGGCTCAGCTCAGATGGATTGCACGGTCGGTTGAGATCGGTTGTCCATGTCACCAGCGTCGCCGTCGGTCTGGCCGGCGCATCGCTGGCCTCGACAGGGGCCTTTGCCTGCTTCCCGTGTGACTTCAGGCCCCACGACCACAGCCGTGTGGCCGACAGCGGCACATAGAGCAGCCAGTGCTCAAGCACCGCCAGCGCCATCAGCGTCGTCAGCAGCAGGTAGCCGACCTTCTCGAAGTCCGAGGTGCTGAAGGCCAGCGCCATATGCGTGAGAAAGGCGGTGAACAGGGTCGCGCCGGTGATCGCGAACGGGAAGAACCCATTCATCGGCCTGCGCCGGAAGTAGCTCGCCAGATACGTCAGATGGCCCGGCAGGAACTCTTCGGGAATGTTCGGAGCACCGAGGAAGATGTTGATCTTCGTCGACAGCCGCATGATCCACAACACGGCGAAGGTCCAAAGGCCGAACTGGTTGGCCCCGCCCCATGTCAGGACGGCGATGATCACCGCGGAGGCGAGGATGGCCAGTTCGTGGTCGATGAGGGTTTCGGCCGCGTAGCGCAGACGTTTCGCGCCTGTCGCGCCTTCCGGGCAGGGCGTCCGCCGTGGGCCGGAGAGATAGCCCATCAGGAAGGCCATCTCGTTCCAGCCCCAGATCATCAGGGCGCACAGAAAGGCGGTGTAGGCCCCTGATGGCGTTTCCCAGGAACTGGTCACCCAGAGGCCGGCAAGGGCTGCGGCCGAGAGCAGGCTTGCCCCGGCCATGCTCCAGCGGAACGAACTGCGGCCAAGCCCGTCCAGATACAGGATGACGCCCGTGCTCAGCCACCATACGAAGATGGCCAGCAAAAGGGGCAATCCGATCTCCGACATGCAGCTTGCCCCCTTCGTTTCAGCGTGGCCGCGCGGACATCACCAGGCCGGAGCCAGGCGGATGTCCTTCGGCAGCTCGTTGGATTTCACCGGGATCATGAACAGCCGTAGGAAGGTCAGTGCCCCCGACAGGTTGAGCCCGATGCGCCTCACGCCGCCCATCAGTCCGCCTTCCGCCTTGGCCGCTTCCGTGGCCAGGACGATTTCGCGCATGCGCCGCAGCCCCGCAATGAAGGCCGGATTGTCGATATCGATGGTGAACGGAAACACCTGCTTCGAAATTTCCGACGTGATGCGGAAGACCCGCATGTCGTAATCCTCGATCGAGATGCCGAGCGCCTTGTGGAACTCCGGGCGCATGTGGTCACGCACATACATCGTGGCGAACACGGCGAGCAGGAAGAAGCGGATCCACAGCTTGTTACCACCCTGCAGCAGCTTGGGGTCCGACCGCATCAGCAGCGCGAAGGCCTCGCCATGACGGAACTCGTCATTGCACCAGTTCTCGAACCACTTGAAGATCGGATGGAAGCGCCGCTCCGGATTCCGCTCGAGCAGACGGTAGATGGTTATGTAGCGCGCGTAGCCGATCTTTTCCGACAGGTACGTCGCGTACATGATGAACTTGGGCTTGAAG
>JAPLOW010000005.1 GCA_026400555.1 Hyphomicrobiales bacterium | reverse complement strand
TGCAGGCCCCGTTTTCGAACCTTTGAGGAGATCGTTTTATGTCAATGGTCCTGGCTGAGATGGCCCGCAAGCTGGGCGGACCCGAGGTTCTGGGCGGTCTTGTTCGGTCGCAGGGCGATCTTGCGCTCGCCGTGCGGCGGCGTTTGCCGCTGACCGCTCTGGCGGGTCTGCGCCAGGCGGGGCTTTCGGACCAGGAGATCGAGCGCTTCGTCATCCCGCAGCGCACTCGCCGGCACCGGCAGGAGAAGAACCAGCCCCTCACCGTTGACGAGTCCGACCGCGCGGTTCGCCTCGTCCGCATCCAGACCGTCGCCGAGGAGGCCTTCGGCGATGCCGGCAAGGCGGCTCAGTGGCTGCGCCGGCCTCTGGCGGCTTTCTCGGGCGAGGCGCCGCTCGAGATTGCACAGACCGAGAGCGGCGCACGTGTCGTCGAGACTGTGCTTGGCAAGATCGCCTGGGGCGCGGCGGCCTGACACGCGACTGAAAAGGACCACTTGCGCATGATCCTGTGGCGGCTGTCAGGCGTGGAGCACGCCCGAGCCTTCGACGGCGGCTACGGGCTGCTGTTCGATGGACGCTGGAACACAATGGGACGGCCCGTCACCTACGCCGCGACGTCGCCCTCGCTGTGCGTGCTGGAGAAGCTTGTCCACATCGAGGATCCGGCGCTGATGCCGGTGCTGGTCATGGTCCGCTATGAAGCCCCCGATGATCTGGCCATCACGCGTATAGCCCTCGCTGATCTGCCTGATGACTGGACGCGCGCGGAGAGCGTGACGCAAGCGGCAGGCAATGCGTGGCACGCCGCGCTTGAGACGCCGCTGCTGCAGGTTCCTTCGGCCATTGTCCCGATCTCGGGCTCGCCCGACCTGAACCTGGTGATCAATCATCGCCACCCTGACGCTGCGCGCATCAGGATCACCGCGACCGAGCCATTCACCCTGGACGTGCGCCTGTTCTGACGCGCGGCAGACCGAGGCGGCCGTCGCCGCCTGGCAGCACGGTACCGATATGCATTGCGCAGATGCTCGCGGGCTTCACCCGCCGCAGCGCCAGACGGGGATGCCGAGCTTCAGCGCCTTGTCGGCGAGGTTGTCCTGGATGCCGGTGCCGGGAAGCACGATGACGCCGATCGGCATCGCTTCGAGCATGGCGTCATTGCGCCGGAAGGGCGCGGCCTTGGCGTGGCGGGTCCAGTCAGGCCGGAAGGCGATCTGCGGCGCCTTGCGGGCATCGGCCCAGCGTGCGGCGATCAGTTCGGCGCCGCGGTCCGAGCCGCCATGCAGCAGCACCATGTCGGGGTGGCGGGCCATGACCTGGTCAAGCCTGGCCCAGATCAACGCGTGATCGTTGAAACCCGTGCCGCCGGAAAAGGCGACCCTGGGACCGGGTGGCAGAAGCACCAGGGTCTCGGCATGGCGCCTGGCGTTCAGGAATTCCCGGCTGTCGATCAGCGACGCCGTCAGGGCGCGGTGATTGACGAGCGAGCCGTGGCGCGGCCGCCAGCTCTTGGCCGTGTGGCGTTCATAGTGGATGACGGCCTGGTCGCGCAGATGCTCCAGCGCATCGCGCCGGTCAATCAGCGAGCGCCCGCGGATCAGCAGCCTCTCGAGCTCGACTGAGGCGACTTCCGAGCCGTCCTGGGCCTGCTGGCTCTCGCGCTGCTCCTGCTCGTTGGTGTCGAGAAGGTGGGCAAGGCGCTCGGCGGCCCGATGAAACAGATGCACGGCGCCCCAGAGCAGCCCCTCGAGATCCGGCTCGCAGACTGTGTCGGACAGCGTAGCGATGAGCGCGTCCGCGATGTCGGCGACCGCGCCGTCCATGCGCGCCTCGTCAGGTGAGGCCAGGACAGCAGCATCGTCGCCGATGAGGCGATGGCCACACAGGCGCAGCTCCTCGAGGGCATCGGTGAAGGGGATGGCATCAGGCGCATCGAGCGCGTTGGCGAACGGGCTCGATACATCGTGTTCGTCAGCGGGATCGCGGGTCATGTCGTGGACTCCTGTCGGCCTTTCCCTCGCGCCCATCGCGGGGCCTTGGGCCGGGCCTCCACCGCCCGGCGGCTTCGGGCAGGCACCCGCCTGGGCCGCAGCGGAGCGGAGGACGGCGGCAGCCGTTGCCGGGCCGGAGCCGATCGGGCGACAGGCCCACCCTCATCCCAAGGCCCCATGGCAGAGCGGGGTCTTAAGGAGCGTCCGGGCAGAGGTGACCGACACCGTGACGTTCGAGCTGCGAGCGGACATACGCCATCAGGCCTGCGGCCCCATCACCCCGAAGGTCATCGTTGAAGTCGCCGCGGCGCGGCGCGAGCACAACCGCCATGAGGCCAGCCTCGGTGGCGCGGGCGGCGAGCGCGGCAGCTGCAGCCCGGCCAGCCGGGTCGTTGTCCTGGGCGATCAGCAGGCGATGGAGGCCGGCCGGACACATGAACGCCGCGAGCTGGGCGGCCGACAGCGTGGCGGCCATCGGCACCGAGGGCAGCGCGGCGCGCAGCGACAGCACCGTCTCAATGCCCTCGCCGAGCAGAAGCGCGTCCAGACCGTCGCGGGCGCGCAAGGCTTCGAACCGCGCCGCGCCGCCAGCGATCAGGCCGAGCGAGCGGCGCGGATCGGGAAGATCCACCTTGCCGAGGCGGGTGTTGAGAGGCGCACCCGACATCAGCACATCCCGATCGAGCCATGTCCGCTGGACGCCGGTGACCCAGCCCTCTGTGTCGGTGATGGACACGATCAGCGCGGGACCGCGCCGGGCGGACCGGACTTGTGATGACCCCTCCTCCAGTGGCGACGAATCAGCGGCTGCACCTGAGGTCTGGTCCGCTTCGTCACGATAAAGAGTGGTCGGATGGAAGCGGAGCGCTGTCAGGCCATCGAGCGCCATGAGGCCGCGGCGGCGGAGGTAGGTCTCTGCCAATGTGCCGGCGATGGGGGTTGAGGCCATGACCAGCCGCCGCGCCGCGTTGATGCTGTCGGCCAGCGTGAACACGATTTCGGAGGGCACGTCGCTGAAGGCCGCGCCTGACGACGAGGATGATGACGGCACGCTTGACTGCCGCTGACCTGCTGGCACTGCCGTTGCGTTCCACGAGCCGATCGGCATGCCAAGGAATGCGCAGGCTTCGGCCACGGTCTCGGAGAACGAGCGCAGAGCGCAGCTCGCGCAGATGATGTCGAGGAGGTCGCCATGCTGGCCGGTGGCGGCGTCGGTCCATTTGCCGGCCGGTCCCCTGGCGCCGGATCGCAGCCTCACGAACAGCGAGCGGCCTGGCGTATTGGTGAGATCGCCAACACGCCAGTAGCTGCCCTGCCGTCGTCCCTGGGAGAGATAGCGTCGGCATACCGCTTCGGCGTTCAAAGCGAGTCGGTCGACGATTTCGGTGATGACGCTCTCTGGAATGTGGCCCTGTCCTTTCTGATGCGTCATGACGCGGCGTCCTTCGCCAGGATGCGCTTGACCGGATGCCGCGCCAGCACACGACCCAGCACGTCCACGCCTGACGCATCGACCGGCACGAACAGCCTCAGCTTCCAGGCGATAAGCTCGGCAAAGAGACTGTCGGCTTCGAGCCGCTCGCGGTCGCCAGGGCGGGATCTTGCAAGCATCATGGCATCTGTCCGGGGAGAGGCGTGAGGACAGGCCAGCCCTTCCCTCTCGCTCCGGACCAGCTTGCCTTAGCCCCGGCTTCGCTCTGGCTCTCCCGGAGCTCTGCGGGAGCCGATGTCGGCTCGCGCTTAGGAATTCTGTCGCCATCGCTGCTTGATCGCCGGAACAAACCGTACTGAGCGGCCCCACAGATTTATGTGACAACGCCCCGCCCGCATCCCAAATGCTCACACGCAACGGTCTTATCGCCGTGTAGTTCGTGATTTCTTGAGCTGGGTGGAGCGGCTCGGCATCCGCGATATCCGGCAGGTAAATTCGATCATTGTGGCTGGGTGGGTTGATGATCTTAAGAGCCACTACCCTGCCCCAACCGTGAAGCAGCGGCTGGCGGCGGTCAGGATGATGTTGGACCACTTGGCGACGCGGGGCGTGTTGGAATTCAATCCAGCAACAGCCGTGTTGGGCCGAAGCACAGCGTGAAGAAGGGCAAGACGCCGGTACTGGCCCCGGAGGAAGCCAGGGCATTGCTGGACAGTATCGACATCACCACCCCCATCGGCTTGCGGGATCGGGCGCTGATTGGCTTGATGGTCTATTCGTTCGGGCGGGTTGGGGCGGCGCTTTTAGCTGACGGACTTGGCAATCATGCCGCCCCGTAACCCGAACCGGTTTCAGGTCGCGTTCATGTGACAACACCGTCAAGCGTGCTGTCGAGCCATGTCAGCGTGAACAGGCAAGCAACGCCGCCAAGTTCATCATCTGTCAGCACGGGAAGTGCCTTCGTCTTTCGTTTGCCGAGCACGTCGCAAAGGCTCCTGCCGGGTACCTTTGTGCGATCATCCGAAAACACCAGCGCACCGCTTGCCATGATCCGTTTGTTCATGACCGTCACGATGCGTGCGCCAAGTTTTTCCCATGGCGCCAGCATCGTCGTCGCCGTTGCCTCGCTGACAGTCACAGGCTCGCCTCCGCGCAGAAGATCGCGCGCCTTGCATGAGACGCCCGGCACGATTTCGCTCACCTCGTACAGGCTCATCACGGATCTGCGCAGCGCAGAAGCTCATCCGCACGCCATCCCGCACGCCGCGCGTGATGGTCACCGACAAGCCCGGTTCTGATGATGCGGCCCGGACCGGGATGGGCATGGCCTTCGAACATCGCCAGCACAAGGGCCTCAACAACCGGGCAGAGAATGCGTATCTGCCGGCGCGGCGGCGCAAGAAGATCATGAAGAGGATGATGAAGCGGTTCACATCCGTCCGACACCTGAAGCGTCTCGTCTTGATCCACGATGGGGTCGCCAACCTCCACACCTGTCCCGGCCACGCCATGTCGTCATCTGACGATCGCGCGTTTCGGTCCGGGGCGATGGTCGTCTGGCGCGAGATCGCCGAACCGGGCATTGCTGCGTAACGCCAGGGGAAAGCGCCCCG
>JAPLOW010000080.1 GCA_026400555.1 Hyphomicrobiales bacterium | reverse complement strand
TCGGTGATCAAGCGCCTTGGCTTCAGGCCCTGCTTCTGCAACAGGCGGGTGAGAAGCCGCTTGGCGGCCTTGGTATTGCGGCGGGTCTGGACGATGTCGTCGAGCACATAGCCATCCTGATCAACAGCCCGCCACAGCCAGAGCTTCCTGCCGGCGATCGTTATCACGACCTCGTCGAGATGCCAGATATCGTCCGAACGGGCCGGCTTTCGCCGAAAGCGCTTCGCATGGTCAGGGCCGAACGTCCTCGCCCAGCGCCGGATCGTTTCGCAGGAGACGACGATGCCCCGCTCGCGCAGCATCTGATCGACCAACCGCAGGCTCAACGGGAAGCGGAAATACAGCCATACCGCACGGGCGATGATCTCGGGCGGGAAGCGGTGGCGCTTGTCGCTGACGGACTTGGCAATCATGCCGCCCCGTAACCCGAACCGGGGTCAGGTCGCGTTCATGTGACAATACCCCAGCTACACCACCACTCGGGACGTCACCGTTCAACACGGCTAAATCCGAATAGCCAAAAATTAGAGGAGAGAAACACGGATCGATGTTGATAATTCGTATATTGGTCGCTGATCAAGCAGATTAACCGCTTCTATAATTCTATCAATGCTAGGCTCAGGACCGACCCGCCGTGCGTTCGAACGAAACTTCGCAAGGACGTCGGCCACCCCGGCCGGATAGTTTGGTCCTCCGCGGACATCGTCGACTGCGATGATATGCTTTTCGCCGCTAAACGTGTGCACGGTAAGGAAAGCCTCGAACTTGCGCGGAAATGCATTCGGCTCCAGCGGTTCCCATGCGATGCGCCTGGCGAAGGTTAAGACTTCCGCGGAAGCTGGCCGCTCGAAGGCTTCCAGCGCCACCTCCCCTTCAAGCAGGCGCAGCGCCAGTACGACTGGCAGGCTGTAGCGCATCTCATGCGCGCTGGTTGGCGCCAGCCGACGCTCCCAGGGATCGCAGATGATCGGCGCCGCACCCGGCGCAACCTTGCAGTTGATGCTTGCGATATCCGATGGCTGCACGCCGCGCTCCGCAAGCGCATCGCAAGCGGTCAGGTAGGGATGGATGTAGTGGCAGCAGGGGTAGAACTTGAAGGCAGCGTCCAGGAGCAGCCATTGCCTGCCGAAGCTCGCCAGCAGCCCTGCGAACTCCTGCGCGGCCTCGCGCCTGCCGGCGAAGCGGGCAAATAGGCCGAGCCGGCCGTCGAGCGCCGTCTCCGGCCCCGTGAGGCCGCTCATCGCCAGCGCCGCGGCCACGATGCCGCCATGCGCCGCCCAGCCGGGATGTAGGCTCTTGACGGTCGCGCCGTTGGTCAGGAACTCGAAGACGCCCGAGGCTTGGCTTAGCGCGATGCCGAGCGCGGCGACGGCCTGATCCTCACTGGCACCTTGCAGGTCGCAGGCGATCAGCGCAGCAGCCATGACGCCCGCGGTGATGGTGATCTGGAAGCCCTCCTGCTGGAAGGCGCCCGGCGCCGCGAGTCCGACGCGGATCAGGAATTCCCAGCCCTTGACATAGGCGGCCAACATGGCCTCGCCGCTGCTGCCCTCGGCCTCGGCCACCGCAAGCGCGGCAGCCGCGAGGACCGCGCTGCCATGGACGATGGAGCCCATGTGGGTGTCGTCATACTCCAGCGCATGCATCATGCCGCCGTTGGCTAGGGCAGCATCGGCAACCGGGGCGCCGGACGACGATCCGAAGACTGTACATGCGCCGGTTGAGCCAAGGCGAGCCAGCGCGCCATGGTAGGCCTTTCCGGCGGGCCCCGCCGAAGCTGCAAGTCCCACGCCGACGCCATCAAGGAAATGCAGGCGGGCGTTGGCGCGCACCGCATCTGGGATCGAGGCCGGAGCGAGCCCAAGAAAGGCTCGCGCGGCAAGCCGGGAGACAGTTTCCGTCGTCATGCGACGATTCCGGACCGGGCTTCGAGAGCCTCGCGCGCAGCGGCGAGGCCCGCAAGGCGACCCAGTCCGATCGCGCTCAAAAGGCCATTCCCCGAGGCATAGCCCGCCGCCCCCGAGCGCCCGGAAAGGCCCGCAGCAACGCCGCCTCCGGCGAAGAGATTGGCGATAGGTTCCCCATCTGGCTTGAGCACGCGGCCATCGAGGTCGACCTTTAGGCCGCCCTGCGTATGGAAGAGACCTGGAACCACGCGGCAGGAATAGAACGGCCCCGCCAGCGGCGTGATGCCGAAATCCTTGCGGCCGAAGGCGTCCATTCGATCGCCACGCGCGGCAGCCTGATAGGCGTCGACGGCCGCGGTCACGGCTGCCACGTCGAGCCCGTGGGCTTTCATCGCGTCGGCCGGCGTGTCCCCTTTCTTCAGCCCGCCGATCTGCCAGAGCTCGGCAAATTCCTCCTCGTTCATGGCAATATCGAAGATGCGCTGATCAAAGAGCGCGTAGCAGGGGCCGCCCTGTGCCATGACCGTTGGCGTGTAGCCCGAGTATCCGCGCGACTCGTCGCCGAACCTCTCGCCCTTAGCGTTGAGCAGGATCCCGCCCTTCTCGACCGTCGTCCAGGACAGCAGGCTGCCATGCGGATCGGCGACGGCGGCGTAGCCCTGGTAGGCGCCGATGTTGCCAAGGTCGGCACCCAGCATTTCGCCCCAGGAGATGGCCTCGCCGGTGGAGCCGAGCGCGCCGAAATAGGCCGCTCCCGCGATTTCAGGGCAGAAGCGCCGAACCATCTCGCGGTTTCCCGCAAAGCCGTTCGCCGCCAGGATGACTTTGGCGGCGCGCATTGGCTCCACCGCGCCTTCGCCCATCCGGATGTTGGCCCCGCGCACGACGCCATCCTCTACGATTAGGCTCTCGACGGGGTTGCCGACGGCGATGGGTACCTCCCGCCGCGCCGCGGCCGCCAGCAGGTCGTCTACGAGCTCCTGCCCCCGCCGCGAGATCGGCGCATGCAGGCGCGGCACCGTATGCCCGATATGCTTGTAGGCGCTGATGAACACCAGGCGCGCGCCAAGTTCGTCGATCAGCCACTCGACGGTCGCGGCAGACGTATCGACCATGCGCCGCACTAATTGTGGGCAGTCGGAGCCGCCGGAGATCCGCATCAGATCTTCATAGAAGCGGTCGGTTGAATCCTCGATCCCCGCTTCCTTCTGGAAACGCGAGGCGGCCGCCGGCACGGAGCCTGTCGAGAGCGCAGAATTTCCGCCAGGCCGATCCATCTTCTCTACGATCGCGACCGAGGCACCGGCATCGTGGGCGGCGATCGCCGCTGCAAGGCCGCAACCACCCGCCCCGATCACCAGGACGTCGAGATCATCGGACATGGCTTAGTTCCTCATTTTGTGTAGGCGGCGATGACCTTGCGCCAAGACTGGCCGGAGAGCTTGCCCGTCAGGATCTGGCGCGAGACGTCGCCCGCCGCAGGAAAGACATCCGCGGTCAGGCTCGCGAACTTCTCCAGCAGCTCAGTCTCGGAAAAAGGCTGGTCGGCCCCGCCGCGCGCGCTGTCGACGCTGGCCGAGACGCGCTGGCCGTCCCGCAGAACCCAATGGATGCGTGCCGGCCGGTCGTTCGGCATGGGGCGGATATTGTCGTGCGGCTTGAGCACAACCGTCTGTCGCAGCCGGTCAATCGCCGGATCGGTCAGGCTGTGGAGATCGAAGGATTTGGGGCCGGCCGAATGCTTGGCCGCCACGGCAGCCACTGCGTGAGGCATCGAGAATTTGGCGGCAAGCACGGTCGCGGGCCTACGGACATCAAGAGCCATGCCCCGCGCGTGCGTCTCGACCTCGATCCACGCAATCGCATCGGGATCGCTGACCTTGTCGGCCAGTTGCAGCGAGGCCTCGACGGCGGAATGCGTGTATTGGCAGCAAGCATGCACCTTGTGGTAGCCGTCCTCGATAGCGAAGGCCCCCTCGCCTTCTGGCAGGTTCATCGAAAGATGCTCGGGCTGCGGCCGGCAGCCGAAACCATCGACGAAGACGTCATGCAACGCGGCATCCAGCCCGGCGATTCCGAGCGGCGCGAAATCGGCTGCGCGGAAGCCCGCCGTCGCGCCGATGCTCGTCCAGACATTGCGGACGAGACCGCCCTCGATGGCATGGTTGAACGGCCCGGCGTTCACCAGTGTCGAGGCAGCCGTGATCGTGTCGAACAGCACCTTCGCATCTGCCTTGCGCAGGAGCGCCAGGCCTGTTGCCGCGCCGATCGCGTTGAAGGCTGCGTGCGGATGGATCGAGAGCCGATGGAACGGGTATGACTTCGCGATGCGCGCCGTGATCTCGTAGGCGATGGCGAGCGACACGAGAACGTCGTCGAGCGAGGCGGCAGCCGCCTCCGCCTCGGCGATCAGGGCGGGCAGGATGTAGGCGCCGGCGTGGCAGGGCAGGAGCCGGAAGCCTTCGTCCAGCTCGGCCCAGGTGATGGCCAGGCCATTGGCGGCCGCCGCCTGCTCCTTGGTCGCGAGGCGCTCGCCCGCGGCCAGCACACGAACCTCGCGCACGCCGCCGGCCCTGAGCAGGATGGCCTGCGCGTCGGCGATCTGCGGCTCGCTGGAGGCCGCCACGATCGCCGCCAGATCGTCCAGCAGGACGAGCGAGGCGCGGCGCCGGACGTGCTCGGGCAGCTCCCGCTGTCGCGCGGCGACCGCCCATGCGACGAGCCTGCGCAACCCGGAGACAGCGTCGCCGCGCGCCTCGACTTCCGGCTCCGGCATCGTCGGGCTCAGAACCATTTCCACAGATCCTTGTTCTCGGAGAGCTCTTGCGCCGTGCCGTCGAAGACGACGCGTCCCGCCTTCACGATGACGGCGCGATCCACGATCTTCAGCGTGGCCGGCACGTTCTGCTCGACCATGATCAGGCCGGTGCCCATCGTCTCGTTGATGTTCTTGAGCCGGCTCATCACGTTGCGGATGATGACCGGCGCGAGTCCGGTCGAGGGCTCGTCGAGGAGGAGCCATTTCGGCTGGGTCATCAGCGCCATGCCGAGCGCCAGCATCTGCTGTTCGCCGCCGGAGAGCGAGCCGGCCCTCTGGGCGCGGCGTTCGGCGAGCACGGGAAAGATCTCGAAGATGCGGCTGACGAAGCCCTGGTCGAACAGCAGGCCGGAGATCGTCAGGTTCTGCTCGACGGAGAGATTCGGGAAGACATTGTGCCCCTGCGGCACGAAGGCCAGCCCCTTGCGCACGTTCTGCGAGACGTTGGCCGTGAGGGGCGCACCGTCGTACTCGATGCGCCCAGCCGAAGGGGCCACGGCTCCGACGAGACACTTGAGCAAGGTCGTCTTGCCGGCGCCATTGTGGCCGAAGACGCCGACGCGGCTGCCGGGTGCGAAGCTGAGATCGATCTCGCTCAGCGCGGTCAAGGGGCCATAGTTGGCGGTCACGCCATGGGCGGCAAGCATCGCTTTGGTCCTCAGGTACCGAAGTAGAGCTCGGTCAGCTGCCGGTCGGAGATCAGATCCGCCACCGCGCCCCGCGCCAGGATCTTGCCGGAAAACATGAACACGCCCTCGTCGCAGAGATCCCGGACGAATGCGACGTTGTGCTCCACCACGCCGACAGCGATGCCCGAGGCCGCGACTTCCCGCACGACGGCCTGGATCGCCGCGTAGGAATGGCCTTCGACACCGGCCATGGGCTCGTCGAGTAGCAGACACTTGGCGTCGCTCATGAGTGCCCGCGCCACGCCGACGAGCTTCTGGCGACCATAGGGCAGGTCCGAGACGAGTTTGTCATGCGTGTCGCTGAGCCCGCAGCGCGCGAGGATGCCATGGGCCTTCTCGAGGTTGCGATAGGCGGCCGCACGCACCATTCCCGGCCGGAAGAGTACGTTGGTGAGCTTCGTGCCGGGATAGTCGTTCGCGCCGATCAAGACGTTGTCGAGCACGGAGAGCGACGGGAAGAGCCGGATGTTCTGCCAGGTGCGTGCGAGGCCGAGCCGCGCGCGCTCGAAGGTCTTGAGTCCGGCGAGCGGCGCGCCGTCGAGAAAGACCTCGCCGGAATCAGGCTTCACCACACCGCAGACGAGGTTAAAGAGCGACGTCTTGCCGGCGCCGTTCGGCCCGATGAGCCCGAGCACCCTGCCTGCATGCAGCGAGAGATTGATCTCGTCGGCGACGCGGATGCCGCCGAACGCTTTGTTCAGGCCCTTGATCTCAAGCACCGCGGACATCGAGCTTCCCTTTGCGGTCGATCGGCGCACTGGTGCCGCCTTGCCAGATGGCGGGCGCCGGGATCAGGCCGGCCGGCCGGAAGAACATGAAGAGCAGCACCACGCCGGTGAAAAGCAGTCCCTGCAGCGGCCCCAGAATCGAGGGTGGCAGGTTTATGAAGGTGATGGCCTGCGGCAGCGTCTGCAGGAGGATGGCGCCAATCACCGGTCCCCAGATCGTGCGCATCCCGCCGACGACGACCATAGTCAGCATGGCGGCAGACTGGAGCACCTCGAACTGCTCCGGCGCGACGAAACGGAAGTAATGGGCGTAGATCGCGCCGGCGAGGCCTGCGAGGCCGGAGGCCAGCGCGATGACCCAGATCTTCAGCCACATGGCGTTCTTGCCGAGCGTGGCGAAGGCGAGCTCGTCGTCGCGCAGCGCGCTGATCGCGCGGCCGTAGTCGCTGTTGACGATACGACGGGTGACGAGAACCACTGCCACTGCGATAACCAGCGTGAAGATGACATAGCTCACGGTGCCGTAGTCGCGGACGAGGAACTGGGGAATCGCTGTCAGGCCGCCTGGGCCGCCGGTGAAGGAGACATGCTTGATCACCTCGACGAGCCCAAGCTGGAAGCCGATCGAGGCGATCATGAGGTAGTCTCCCGAGACGCGCAGCGACGGCAGCGAGATCAGGAGTGACGAGGCGAAGGCGAACAGGGCGCCGATCGGCATCGTTAGCAGCACCGGCCAACCGAGGTCGCGGGCGAGGATGCCGGACGCATAGGCGCCGAGTGCGAAGAAGGCCGGATGCGCCACCGAGATCAGGCCGCCATAGCCGATCACGAAATTGAAGCTTGTGGCGAGGATCACGTAGATCCCCACCATGATCACGATGACATAGAAGAAATCCATGATGGGCTCCTCACTCGGCCGGCTTGTCGGCGGGGGTCGCGACGCCCGGGGCCGGTGTGATCTGACGGGTCTTGGATTCGAACGTCCGCTTGCGCTCTGGCAGCTTGAGGCCGGCCGGGAAGAAGATGATCGCCACGAACAGAAAGGCGTAGAGCAGAAGCCCCTGCAGCTGCGATGGGATGAACAGCACGCTCGCGTTCTGTACGAAGCCGAGGGCGATCGCGGCGATGGCGGCGCCCCAGATGTTGCCGATGCCGCCGACGATCGTCGCGACTGTCGCGAAGAGCATCAGCTCCAGCGAGGTCTTGGGCTGCACCTGCGAGCGGCTGCCATAGAGGATCATGCCGACGGCGCAGAGCGCGCCCGCGATCATCACGGCGAGCAGGAAGACCCTGCGCTTGTCGATGCCGTAGAGCTCCGCGAGATCGGGATTGTCTGAGACCGCGATCATGAATTGCCCCCAACGCGTGAACCGTAGGAACAACGCCAGCAGCAGGCAGCAGCTGGCGGCGGAGGCGATCGCCGGCACGTCCCAGTGGCTGACCGCGACATTGCCGACGAGGCTCACCGGCCAGAGGAGCGTCTTGAAGATCGTGTTAGGCCAGGTGCCGAACGTCAGCATGAGCAGGTAGGCGACGAATTCCGACACCATGAAGGTGAAGATGAAGATGAAGAGGACCGAGGCCTTCTTCTCGCGCAGGATCGCGAAGCCGTAGGTCTCGATGAGCCAGGAGAAGAGCAGGACCGCCACCAGGGATACGGCGAGGCCGACAATGAGCGGCAGTCCCGCCAGATTCACCGTGGCATAGGCAGCATAGAAGGCAATGCTCATCGCTGCCGCCTGCGTGAAGTTGAACAGGCGATTGACCTTGAGGACCAGAGAGAAAGCGACGGCGAAGAGGACGTAATAGCTCGTGGTCGCCAAAGACGTCCAACCGATCTGGCCCAGGATAATCGGATCGAGCATCAACTGCCCTCCATGGCGAAAGCGTGGATGGCGGCCCGTCGCGCGGTCAGCGGGACGGGCCGCCGGGCATCACTCGACGATCGCCTTGCGGACCCACTGACCGTCCTTGACCTCCATCAGATAGACGGGCTTTGTCACGGTGTGGTTCGGCAGGATCTCGGTCTTGCCCGTCACGGGCAGATCGAACGTCTTGATTGCCAGCATCTCCTGGCGGAAGGACTCGCCGGTGATTGGCGTTCCCTTCTTGACGAGCGATCCGAAGACCTGAGCGATCAGATAGGGCGCGTCATAGAGATACTGGGTGTAAGGCAGACCGTTCGGCTCGCGGTTCTTCTCCTTCTGCCAGCGGTCGACATAATCCTTCACCTTCGGGCTGTCGGATGGTCCCGGCGCCAGCGAGGTGACGATGATGCCCTCGGCGCCCTTGCCCAACGACTGGATCAGGCGCGGATTGTAGATGGCGGCGTAGGACGTCACTGTCTGGTTGAGCCCGAGCTGCCGCATCTGCGCAATGACCTGCGGGGTGTCGGACACGAGGCCATGGATGTGAACGACTTCGGGGTTCGAGACGCGCACCTTCAGGATCTGGCCGGTGAAATCCGTCGCCTTGGGATCATAGGCTTCGAAGGCGACGACCTGCCCGCCCGCGGCCGTGAAAGTCTTGCGGAACACATCCGCCGCGACCGTTCCGGTCTCGTCGTTGATGTAGAGGATCGCAGCCCGCTTTTTGCCGAGGTCCTTGTGGACGTACTTCGCGAGGGCGGTCACGTCGATGTCGGCCAGCGGATAGGTCGTGTAGACATACTCGCCGAGTTGCGCGACCGACGGGGAGTTCGCGCCGACCGAGAGTTCGACCACCTTGTTGTCATTGGCGATCGGGGCGACGGCCTTCACGACGCCCGAGAAACCCGTGACGAAGACCGGCACCTTCTCGACGCGCACCAGCCGGTTCACGGCGTTAATGCCGACCTGCGGATCGGCCTGCGTGTCGAGCACGATCATCTCGAGCTTCTTGCCGTTGACGCCGCCTGCCTTGTTTATGTCGGCGACGGCCATCTCGGCGGCCGTGATCTGGTCCTGCCCGTAGAGCGCCTGCGCGCCGGTCAGCGGCAGCGCGAGACCGAACTTCAGCGCGTCCTGTGCCGCGGCCGGGCTGATTCCTCCCAGGCCCAAGCCCGCCACGAGCGCGGTCGCGGCCAGGAACAACGAGCGCCTGCTTGATCCTCTCAGCTTCGTCATCTGTCCATCCTCTCCAGGTTGAAATGGCGGAGCGCGCTTCGATGCGCCCCGCCGTGATCATCACGTCCGCAGCGAAGCCGGACATGTCGAAGGGGGTAATGGCAGGCGACGCGCCCTCGCCGGCGGCGCACCTGCGGAAATCCGTCTTGAACGGGAGAGCGACGAGCCGATCAGGCCGTGGTGCATGCCACACCTCCCAATCCGCCCCGGAGCGATGGTACGCCCTTCGCATTGTCTCCCAATCCGATTCTGAACGGCGCAGGCTGCGCCGGCTCACGCATCCGCCGGTAACCTCTCCCTCCTGGAGCGGGTCGTCGGGACGTCTCTGAGGGAAAAGTGTCAGCTTGTCGGAAAACTGTCAACAGATGACAAGAGAGCGGACGCCAAATCTTCGGGCGCAGTGACCGCGACTGCGACCTATCCATCAGCCGACCGCACGCGCCTGACGCGGCAGCCGCGCCTGCAAGGCGGCCGACCTGCCATCGGTGCGCGATCGTGGGGTGTCGATCGCCTCGACGAAGGCGCCGGCAAGGCTCGCGCAGGCGTTGCGGATGTGGCGGCGCATCGCCTGTTCGGCGCGATCGGGATCGCGCGCGGACAGCGCTTTGACGATCTCGACATGTTCGTCATAGGCCTGTTGCGCTCGGCCAGGCCGCTCGCTGCTTTGGTACCGGTAGAGCCGGAGCTGGTAATAGAGCCCCTCCATCAGCAGCTCCTCGAGCCGCTCGTTGCGGGCGCAGCGCATGATCTGCAGATGGAAATCGTCGTCGCTGGTGCGCTGGAAGTAGCCCTTCGCATTCAGGACCTTCGGATCGCTGCCGTGATTGGCGAGCAGGTCCGTCAGCTGCCGGATGTCCCGGTCCGTCACGCGCTCCGCCGCGAGCCGGCAGCCCATGCCCTCGAGCGCCTCGCGGATCGTCAGCAACTGCTCGAGATCCCATTTGGACAGAGCGATCACGCTCACGCCGACGCGCGGCGTGCGCTGGACGAGCTTGCCCTCGAGTCGCCCCAGCGCTTCGCGGAGCGGCCCCCGGCTGATGCCGAGCTGCCGCGCCAGATGGGCCTCGGACAGCCGCTCTCCTGGCTTGAACTCGCCGGCGGTGATGGCCTGCACGAGCTTCGAGCAGGCCTCCTCCGCAAGAGAGCTGATCGAGATCGGAATGATGGCGGACATGAGCTTCCTTCCCGAAAGCTCCCCGGGGCGACCCGCGAAATCAGGCGGCGCGGCGGGCGAGGATGTGGTCGTGAATTGTCTCGATGCTCTTCGTCATGAAGAAATCGATGAGATGCTTCGGGTAGCCCGGGCTTTCGCCCGTCGCGATATGGATGCGGTCCTCGTAGGTGACCTCGCGCGCGATCTGCTCCTTCGACTGGCCCGCGTCGATCCGGCGGCCGACCTCGCCGACGAGGTCCTCGATCCAGCCGCGGAAGGTAGTCGCCATCGATTTGTCGGTGACTTTGCCGTGGCCTGGCACGATGTAGCGGATATCCATGGCCTCGATCGCCTTCACGGCCTCGATCCAGGCGAACGTGTCCGCCTCAATGAAGGCCGGCAGGCCGGCCTCGCAGATCAGGTCTCCGGTGAAGGCGACCTGCTGCTGCGGGATGGTGATCAGCGTGGAGTTCAGCGTGTGCCCTGGCAGATGGGTCATGACGAAATCGAGCCCGCCGACATGCAGCGTCAGGGACTGCGAGAAGGTGATCTCGGGCAGTCGCGGCGCATAATTCGCCATGTACATCTGCGCTGCGGGATCGATGACCGCGAAGAGATCGTCGAGATACTGCCGCGTCGGCCCGACGCTCAGCAGCCGCTCGCGCGTCATCTCATGCGCGACGACGGTGCCAGGCATGAAGAAGTTGCCGATCGTATGGTCCGGGTGATGGTCGGTGTTGAGCAGGTAGCGGACGGTGCCGGATCCTTCGGCGATCCGGCGCCAGCGCAGCGCATCGCTCGGCCGATGCGGCGAGTCGACCAGCACCACACCCTCGCGCGTGACGACGATCGAATTGTTGGAGCCGAGATATTCGGTCTCGACGATGATGTTGCTGTCGATGGTAATCATGATCAGAAGACCTTGCCGAGGAAGCCGATTAGATTTTGGAAGCGCGGCGGCGAGAATGTCTCGAGAAATATGCAGGTGCCGTCGACGCTCTGGAACCGGTGCTGGGTGCCGGCGGGGATCACGCAGACCTGGTCGGCCTTGAGCCGGATGACCTCCTCCCCGATGGTGACGTCCATCTCGCCCGACAGCATCATCACCATCTGCTCCTCCTCGGCGTGCTTGTGCGGCGGCGTCGCCGAGGGATGGACCATGCGGATGCGGTTGATGCTGGACTTCAGGCCGGCGGCGGATCGCCTGAAGTTGCCTGGCAGGACCTCGACCTCGGGAAGGTCCGACCAGCTTTCGACGTAGGGCATCAGGATTCTCCTTGAGGCTACCGTGAGAAGGCGTAGTTTGGCAGCCAGGTGGACAGGGATGGAACGAAGGTGACCACCATGAGCGCCATTATCAGGATGACGTAGAAGGGGATCGCCTCGCGGACGAACTCGCCCTGCCGGATGCCGGCGATCTGGCAGGTGATGAACATGTTCAGCCCGAAGGGCGGTGTGATGAGCCCGATCATCAGGTTCATCACCACGATCACGCCGAAATGGATGGGGTCGACGCCGAATTTGGTGGCGGCGGCGAGCAGAAGCGGCACGACGATGATCAGCGCGGAGACAGACTCCATGACGCAGCCGAGGATCAACAGCACGAGGTTCGACAACAGCAGGAAGACGATCTTGCTGTCGCTCAGCTCCACGAAGAAGATGACGAACTGCTGCGGCAATTCCATCGCTGTCAGGACCAGCGTCACCGGATAGGCCATGCAGACAATCAGGAGCACCTTCGCGGACTCGAGGCCCGCCCTGATGAAGACCTCCCAAAGCTCCTTCATCGAAAGTTCGCGGTAGACGAACACCGTCAGCGCGAGCGCATAGGTCGCACCGACGATTGCCGCTTCCGTCGGCGTGAACCACCCGGTCAGGATGCCGCCGATCAGGATCACGGGCGTCATCAGCGCGAGGAACGCCGACCTAAAGGTCGAGACGACGTTGCCGAGGCTCAGCGTGCCATGGCGGGGGTAATTGCGCTGCCTCGCCCGCCAGTAGACCACGAGGGCCAGCGCCAAAGCGATGAGGAAGCCGGGGATCGTGCCGGCGATCAGCAGCTTGGCCACGGATTCCTCTGCGATCACGGCATAGATCACCAGCGGGATGCTGGGCGGGATGATCGGTCCAACAGTCGCGGACGCGGCGGTGATCGCGGCGGCGAAGGGCGCATCATAGCCGTCGTCGGTCATCGCCTTGATCTCGATCTTGCCCAGGCCGGCGGTGTCGGCAATCGCCGATCCCGACATGCCCGAGAAGATGACGCTGCCGATGATGTTCACCTGGCCAAGGCCGCCACGCACCGAACCGGCGAGCGCATGCGCGAAGCGGAAGATGCGCTCCGCGATTCCGGCACTGTTCATCAGCTCTGCGGCTAGGATGAAGAACGGCACGGCCAGCAGCGGGAAAGACGCGAGCCCTTCGACCATGCGCTTCGGCACCCAGGCGAGCTGCGACGCATCGCCCATGATCAGAAGCTGCAGGACCGCCGCGGCGCCCATCGCAAAAGCGATCGGCACGCCGAAGAAGGCCAGCACGAACATGACGATGAAGAGGATCATCGACCCCGCTCCTCGCCCCGTGCGTCCCTCACAGCCCAAAGCACGGCAGCCGCCAGCATGAGGGCCGCTGAGATTGGCAGCGCGACATAGCCGAAGCTGAGCGATAGCCAGCGAATGGTCAGGAAGCTCTGCTTGGAAACCTGTAGCGTCAGGCGCGTCCCCTCATAGACCACGACGAGGAGGAACAGGATGACGACCGCTTGGCGTAGCAGCCGCGCGAGTCGCCTCAGGCCCGGGCTGAGGCCGGCGACAATCTCTTCATTCACGGTGATATGGGCGCGGTGAAACGAAGCCGCCGCCGCACCGAGGAAGGTCACCCATACCAGAAGGTAGCGCGAGACGTCGTTGAACCAGATCAGCCCGCCGCCTTCAGTGAGGCGCAGAAGGATGTTCGCCATGCCGCCTACGAGCAGAAGGACGAGGATCGCTCCGACGGCGTGCTCTATCATGCGGGTCACCGACATCGCGCGGCTCACTTGATCGCCTGGATCTCTTCGTAAATCTTCTGGAGGTCCGGTGCGAGAAACTCCTTGTAGAGCCCCTCCTGCGCCTTGATGAAGGAGGGCACGTCAGGCTCGACCAGCGTCATGCCAGCCTTGACCAGCGCGTCGCGGGCGGATTCGCTCACCTTGTCCCAGTTTTCTATGACCACCTTCTCAGCCTCCTTGCCGCCGTCGATCACGACCTTGCGGAGATCCTCCGGCAGCTTCTGGTAGGTGGCGTCGCTCAGCACGAAGAAGTCGAAGGTGCGGACGTGCCCGGTCGGGATGACGAACTTCTGTACGTCGGCCAGCTTGAGCGACTGGATCGTCGCGAAGGGGTTCTCCTGTGCCGTGACAACGCCTAGCTGCAGGCTGGTGACGATCTCGCCGAGATCGATCGGCACCGGCACCGCTCCGAGCTTGCGGAAGAAGGCGACCCAAGACGGGACCTCGGGCACGCGAATCTTGACGCCCTTCAGGTCATCGGGGACCTTGATCGCCTTGGTGGCCGTCAGGTGCCGGGGCGGCTGTGGAAACGACGAGATGATATGCAGCCGGACCTGCTTCACCATATCGGAGCGCATCTGCTGGCCAATGACCCCGGCCCAGGCGGCCTTGAGGTGAGCTTCGTCGCGGAAGGCATAGGGCAACGTTAGAACCGAGGCCGGCTTGTAGATCGCTTGTAGCGTCGGAGCCGCCGCCTGCGCGATATCGAGCAGGCCGTTGCTCGCCGCATCCTCGATCGACCGCAGCCCGCCGAGCTGCTGGGCCGGAAACACCGAGATGCGCACCCGGCCCTTGCTCTCGCGCTCGACATGGGTCTTCAGCGCCAGCGCGCCCCTGCCGATCGGATGCGTGTCGGGAAAGATATGCGCGAGCCGCAAGGTGAATTCCTGTGCGCTCGCGGCGCAAAGCGAGCCGGCGATCGCCGCCGCGGCCACGACTCCGCCCATGAACGACCGGCGTCCAAGTCTCTTCTTCGCATTTGTCATTGTATCTGTCCTCCAGAAAATGATCGCGCCGGCGGACGGCAGCCGTGGCCGGCCGGCAATGGTGCTCAGCCCTCGGCTTTCCTCTCGCGGTAGAAATTGAAGGCGGCGCTATCGCGCATCGAGGGATGGGCCCGGTCGTACTGGACTGGGAAATCGGCCTCGGCACCCAGTGCCTCGGCCGCGTGCCAGGCCCAGCGCGGATTGTAGAGCATTCCCCTTGCCAGCGCGACGAGGTCGGCCTTGCCCTCACCGACGATGGCGTTGGCATCGGCCGCCTGTGTGATTAGGCCGATGGCCATGGTCGGAATGCCGGCCTCCGTCCGCACCTGCTCAGCGAACGGCACCTGGTAAAGCGGGCGGACGGTGATCTTCTGTTCCGGCGCGATGCCGCCGCTGGAGACGCACATGTAGTCGCAGCCTCGCTCCGCCAGCTTCCGCGACAGAGCCACGGTTTCAGCCTCGTTCCAGCCGCCCTCGATCCAGTCGGTTGCGGAGACGCGGACGCCAATCGCCTTCCCGGCGGGAAAGGCGGCACGGACGGCGTCGAAGACCTCGAGCACGAAACGCATCCGGTTGTCGGCGGACCCGCCGTAATCATCGTCGCGGCGGTTGGTGATCGGCGACAGGAAATTATGCAGCAGGTAGCCGTGCGCCGCGTGAAGCTCGATGAGGTCGAAGCCGGCCTTGTCGGCCCGTGTGGCAGCGCCGGCGAAATCGGCGATGGCCTGCGCGATGTCGCCCTTATCCATCACCTTCGGAAGGTTGCGGCCGGGATAGGCGAGCGCGGAGGGGCCGAGCAGCTCCCACCCGCCATCTGCCGGCGCAACGGCTTTCTGACCCTCCCAGGAGGTGCCGACCGACCCCTTCCGGCCGGAATGGTTGAGCTGGATGCCGAAGCGGGCGTTGCCGTGCTGGCGGCAGAAGCCGAGGACGCGCTTCAGGCCCTCGACCTGCGAATCGTTCCAGAGGCCGAGGCAGCAGCGGCTGACCCGCCCCCTCGGCTCGACCGCCACGGCTTCGGTGATGACGAGCCCGACGCCGGAGACAGCGAACTGGCCGAGATGCATGAGGTGCCAGTCGCCGGCGACCCCGTCGACAGCGGAATGCATGCCCATCGGTGACACGACGATGCGGTTGGCCAGCGTCACATCCCGCATGCGGAACGATGTGAAGAGCGCTGGCTGAGCCATAATGCCTCCGGTCATCCAGCCTCGATCATGAAGGGTGCGGCGGAAATCCGCTCAAGGGCCGGTTAATGGAGGGGAGCGTAAGACGACTGTTGACAGTTGGCAACAGAGGAATAGCGTTCTCGCTCCGGGCGTCGTGACTGCGGGGACTGCAATGGACAGATATGGGAAGGGCGCCTTGTCGGACTGGCTCACAGGCCTCTACCGCTCGTTCGCGCTCGCCGAGAAAGATGCGCGTCTCGCGGCTGAGGTGCTGGTCGAAACCAACCTGATCGGCGTTGATACGCACGGCTTCGCGCGCGTACCGACCTATCTGGGCATGTTCGAGCGGGGCGAGTTGGACCCGAAGGGCACGCCGGCCCTGACCGGCTCCGGGCTGCCCATGACGATGGATGGCGCGCTGGCGCTGGGTCAGATCGCCGGGCCGATGGCTGTCGATGTGGCGATGGCGGCTGCGCAGCAGAACGGCGCTTCCATCCTGACGATGAACCGCTCCGGCCATCTGGGCGCGCTGGGCGTGCTGCTCCGTCCGGTCGCGGAGGCCGGTCTGATCGGCGTAATGATGCAATCCGGCCCACCGGCGATGGGCATGCCGGGCGCGCGCACCGCAGTGATCGGCAACAATCCCCTCGCGTTCGTCGCGCCGGTCGAGGGCGGGTCGCCGATCATCGTGGACATCGCCCTTAGCACAGTGGCCATGGGCAAGCTGATCGAGGCCGCGCGCCTCGGCCAGCCGATCCCGCCGGGCTGGGGCATCGACAGCGAGGGCAACGACACGACCGATGCAGCGAAGGCCCTGCGCGGCATGCTGCTCCCGATGTCGGGGCACAAGGGTCTCGGGCTGGCGCTCATGGTCGAAGTGCTGGCCGGCGCCCTCACCGGCATGCGCCCGCAATTCACGCCGACGCCGGAAGGACCGCGCATGCCGGCCGCCTTCGGTTGCTTCCTGATGGTGATCGATCCGGCGGCCGCGATCGGCCTTGATCGCTTCCGCAGCCATGTCAGCGAGGCGCTGGCGCTCTTCCGCGATGCGGAGGGACGGCTGCGCTATCCCGGCACCGGTGCGGTCGCCACCCGGGCCGAACGCGAGAGAAGCGGCATCCCCCTGCCCGCTCCGCTGGTTGCAACGCTCTCCGATATCGGCATGAAGAAGGGCCTCGCTTTTCCCAAGCCCCTCTCCGGGAGCGGCCTTTGATCCCTGCTTTCGCCAGTCCGGCACAGCGCGAAGCGGCCTACGGCGCGCTGGCGCATCGTTTCGGCAACAGGTTCTCGCAGGCGGAAGCCGTTCGGAACCAGCATGTCAACACTGTCACCTGGGTGCTCCCGGAGCCCCCTGAAGCCGTTCTGGAGGCCGAAACGACGGAGGAGGTCAGCGAGATCGTTCGCTTCTGCGCCGAGCACCGGATCCCGCTGATCCCGTTCGGAACCGGCACGTCGGTCGATGGCCATATCAACGCGCCCCTCGGGGGGCTCTGTCTTTCGCTGAGGCGAATGAACCGCATCCTCGCGGTGAATCCCGAGGATTTCGACGCCACAGTCCAGGCCGGCGTCACGCGTGAGCAGCTGAACGCGCACCTGCGCGACCACGGCCTTTTCTTTCCCATCGATCCCGGAGCGGATGCCTCGATCGGCGGGATGGCCGCCACGCGCGCCTCCGGCACCAATGCCGTGCGCTATGGCACCATGCGCGAAACCGTGGTGTCGCTGACGGTCGTGCTGCCCGACGGCTCCGTGTCGCGCACGGCGAGCCGCGCCCGCAAATCGGCGGCGGCCTACGACATGACGCGGCTCTTCGTCGGCTCGGAAGGGACGCTCGGCGTCATCACTGAAGTGACGGTCCGTTTGTCGGGGATCGCTGAATCGATCCGGGCCGGTTACGGCGCCTTCCCCGACGTCGAATCCGCCTGCCACACCGTCATCGAAACCCTGCAGGCAGGACTGCCGATCGCTCGCGTCGAATTGCTCGACGCCGCCCAGATCGTCGCGAGCAACGCCTATTCGAAGCTCGCTCTCGAGCCGAAGCCGCATCTCTTCGTCGAGTTCCACGGCACCGAGACCGCGACTACCGAGCAGGTGGCACTGTTCGAGTCTATTGCGAGCGCCAATGGCGGCTCCAGCCTGACCTTTGCCGAAAGGCCCGAGGAGCGAACGCGCCTGTGGAAGGCGCGTCACGAGGCCTTCTGGGCCGCGGTTGCGACGCGGCCCGGCTCGCGCGGGGTCTCGACCGACATCTCCGTCCCCATCTCCAGGCTGGCCGAATGCGTAATGGAGACGCGCGCCGACATGGAGGCGCACGGCATCCCCGGCACGATGCTGGGGCATGTGGGCGATGGCAACTTCCATGCGATCCCCCTCGTCGATCCCGGCAATCCCCATGAGGTCCGGCGGATGGACGCCTTCCTCGACCGCCTGGCGGCGCGGGCGCACCGCGTCGGCGGCACCTGCACTGGCGAACATGGCGTGGGACAGGGACGCCGCCATCATCTGGAAGCCGAGTATGGCCCGGACCTGCTGCGCGCGATGAAAGCCATCAAGAATGCTCTCGATCCGATCGGATTCATGAACCCGGGCAAGACCTTGCCGGATTGATGGCCGCGACCCTCGCGCGAGGGCTTCATGGCTTTGGTCTCGCAAGTGAGTCGAAGTCACGAAAATCGGTGGGAAGTTGCTTTGATTATCGCGTGCGAACTGCGTTAAGAGCCCTAAGATATGCCCCGTCGCACTACTGGCGCGTGATTCGGCATTTCAAAGTCGAAGGAGTTTGAATTGTCGAAGATTCAACCCATCGTGACGGCGACCTTAAGCTCCGAGGCTTTCGACAAGGTCGTTGAAGCTATCAGTTCCGGCGAGTTCGATCCCGGTCAGCGGCTCTCGGAAGCCGAGCTCGCCCGCAATCTCGGCATCAGCCGGGGGCCGCTGCGTGAAGCTCTCGGCCGTCTGGAGGGACGCCTGATCACGCGGACCCCGCGCATCGGCGTGCATGTGATCTCGTTCACCAGGGACGACATCGAGGCCCTGTTCCTCACGCGGGAAGCGCTCGAGGGAATGTCTGCCAGGCTCGCGGCCGAGCGCATGACGGACGAGCGCCTGAGTGACTTGCGCAAGCTGCTCGAAAGCCATGCTCACCAGCCCGAACTGGCGTCGGGCGAAGCCTATGTGCAGCGCTCCCTCGACGATGACTTCCACTTCTCGATCATCAAGGGCGCGAAATGCGATCGCATCGAGAAACTGCTGATGAACGAAATCTATTACCAGCTCAGGATTCACCGCCGGAAATCGAGCACGCAGCCGGGCCGTGCGCAGGCCGCCCTGAAAGAGCATCGCATGATCGTGGAGGCCCTCGAGAGCCGTGATCCTGACCGCGCCGAGGCGGCGATGCGGACGCACCTGAGGAACGCGCGCTTCTCGTCACTGGCCGCCATCATGGCCGAGCCTGCGCAGCCCACCCGGAAATCGGCCTGAGCCACGACAGGCCGTTGGCGGAGCGCCGTGACAATGGCCACGACCATCCGACGTGCCATGAACCTTTCGTGGCGAGCTGACCTGTCTGTCAACAGTTTGCTAATCGGTTTGACAGCCTGACAAATCTGCTGGCCTGCGGCAAACGCGATCACTTTCTGGCGGAGCCAGGCTGGCAGTCACAGCATCATCCACGCGGGTGATTGGTTGTTTCAGCTGCACCCGGCACGCCTCTAATGGCTGCAAGCTTGGCCTTGCATGAGGCTTGCCGGGAGTGGCTAACAACGCCTCCAAAACAGCAAACTGTTGACAGATAGTGCCGTGATCCTATGCTCCCTTGCCAGCAGACAGGCTGTCAGGAATCCGCATGCGCAAGACCCTCAGGCTCAAGGGCATCATGGCCCGTCGCGAGGCAGTGACCTTCCCTGGAGCCGCAAATGCGATGTTTGCGCGGGTCATCGAGGACCTGAAGTTCGAAGCGATATACGTCACGGGCGCCGGCATCGCCAACATGTCGCTGGGCGTGCCTGATATCGGGTTGACCACGCTTTCCGAAGTCGCCGAAACCGTGGCGGCGATTGCGGACACGACCTCTCTTCCCCTGCTCGTCGATGCCGACACCGGCTTCGGTAATGCCGTCAACATGGTGAGAACCGTCCGCATGCTTGAGCGCGCTGGCGCGTCGGGCCTGCAGATCGAGGACCAAGTCTTCCCCAAGAAGTGCGGGCACTTCAATGGCAAGGACGTCATCCCGCTCGACGAGATGGTGCAGAAGATCAAGGCTGCCGTGGACAGCCGCCAAGACCAGGACCTGCAGATCGTGGCGCGTACCGACGCCGCCGCGATTTATGGCATGGACGACGCGATCAAGCGGGCCCAGGCCTTCATCGAGGCCGGCGCGGATGCCACCTTTGTCGAGGCGCCCACCTCGCTCGACGATCTGCGGCGCATTCCCGCCTCGCTGCCCGTGCCTCAAGTCGCGAACATCGTGTTCGGCGGTCGCACGCCGGATCCAGGCAAGGAGAAGCTCGCCGAGATGGGCTTCTCGGTCGTGCTTTACGCCAACGCCGCGCTGCAGGCGGCGCTGAGGGCCTCCTACGAAGTTCTGGAGACGCTGAAGCGCGAAGGCAGCCTCGCGACGGTCGCAGATCGTCTAGCGACCTTCGATGAGCGTCAGCGGGCCGTGGCCAAGAATCATTGGGACGCGCTCGAAGCGCGCTACAGGTAAGCCAAGGAAGGAAGACGCGATGGCGCGGCCATGGGACGGGATCATCTCCGAGGAGGAGCAGCGGGCCTATAACGCCGCAGGCTTCGGCCGCGCGACCGGCATCGGCAGCCGCCCCGCCCTCCTCATCATCGATGTCCAGTATCGCACCGTCGGCTCCCGCCCGATGCCGTTCTGGGAAGCGATCAAGGAATATCCGACCTCCTGCGGAGATGTCGCCTGGCAGGCGGTCGGCAACATCACGACGCTGCTTGCGCTGTTCCGCAAGCGCGGCTGGCCCGTGCTCTACCCTTACGTGGCGCCGAAGCTTGCTTTCGATGCTGGCCGTCTGTCCGACAAAGTCCCGGCCATCATGAACGTCGCCGCAAAGGGCTATGAATTTGTCGAGCCAATTGCTCCCATGGAGGGAGACATCCTCCTGCCGAAGAAGCATCCGAGTGCCTTCTTCGGCACCCCGCTGGCGAGCTACCTGATCAATCTGGGCGCTGACACGCTCGTCGTCACGGGCTGCAGCACGAGCGGCTGCGTGCGTGGCAGCGTCGTCGATGCCTTCGCTTACAATTTCCGCGTTCTCGTGCCGGAGGATGCCGTCTACGATCGCTCCGCGACCTCCCATGCCGTGAACCTCTTCGACATGGCGTCGAAGTACGCCGACGTCATGCCGACGCCCCACGCGATAGCGGCGCTGAACGCCATAGGCTGAGCAGACCGCGCGCTTACGATCCTCTATCCCGGGGCTTGCCCGCCGAACCGAAAGCAGGACCATGGTCAATTTCGATCTCATCATCCGTGGCGGCGAGGCTGTCCTGCCGGGCATTGGGCCGACCGCTTGTGACATCGCCGTCAGGGATGGCCGCATCGCCGGCCTGCTTCAGCCAGGAGAAATGGCCAAGGCCACAACCGAACATAACGCAAAAGGGCTTACCATCTTGCCCGGCGCGATCGATGCGCACCTGCATCTCGGCCACGGCAAGGATATTTCCCGGCCGCGCGAGCCGGCTGATGCGGACCGCGAGACGGCGGCGGCCGCCGCCGGCGGTATCACGACATTCATTCCCTACCTGATGGCAAGCGAGCCCTTCGAAGACATTTTTCAGGAGGTGGTCGAAGTGACTGCCGCTGGTGCGCGCATTGACTTCGGCTATCATTGCATCATCTCTACTGAGGCGCAGCTGGCCGGCGTTCCGCGCTACGCGAAGGAGCTCGGAGCGCCCAGCTTCAAGATCTTCATGAACAATCGCGGCGGCGAAGGAGCCCGGCTCGGTCTCCCGGACATCGACGACGGTTTTCTGCTAAGGCTTTGCGAAGCCGCTGCCGCGAATGGCGGCATGGTCTGCCCGCACCCCGAGACGATCGAACTGGCCTGGGTTCTCAGGGAGCGCGCCAAGCATGAAGATCCCGATGGCAAGGGAGGGTTGCACACTTGGAATCGCTCTCGGCCGCCATTCGTCGAGGCGGACGCCGTGCAGAGAGCGGCGTTGATTTCTCACAGCGCAGGTGCCCCGCTCTACATCGTGCACACCTCATCTGCCGAAGCGCTCGAAGCGGCGCTCATGCATCGCCGCGCCGGTGCTACGATTTATGTCGAGACATGCCCCCATTACCTTACTCATGATGTTAATTCTCCGTTGGGCGACATCTGCAAGATCAACCCTCCTCTGCGCGATTCATCGGACCGGGAGCGACTCTGGCGCGCAGTACTGGCTGGTGAGGTCAATACGATCGGCACTGATCACGTGCATCGAACGCTTGAATCCAAAACTGGTGGCATATGGTCGGCATCGCCTGGCTGCCCTGGCTTGGAGACTATGCTGCCGGTTATGCTTAGCGAGGGGCACCACAAGCGGGGCCTCTCCTTAGAGAGAATTGCTGCCCTGACTGCGTCCAACCCCGCGCGCATCATGGGGCTCGCTCACGCAAAAGGTTCAATAGCAATCGGTTTGGACGCAGATTTCGCTATCGTTGATTTAAACGCGAGTTGGGAGGTCGAGCGAAGCATGATTCAGTCGAGCGCCGGCTATTCGATATACGAAGGTCAAACTCTCAAGGGCCGAGTCATCGACGTATTTGTTCGCGGTCGCGCGGTTCTTCTTGATGGATCACCTCAAGCGGACACAATTGGCACAGGCAGGTACGTCGCTCGAAAGCTCATTTGAGGGTGTTGTCACATGAACTCGACCTGACCCCGGTTCGGGTTACGAGGCGGCATGATTGCCAAGTCCGTCAGCTAAAAGCGCCACCGCTTCCCGCCCGAGATCATCGCCCGTGCGGTATGGCTGTATGTCCGCTTCCCGTTGAGCCTGCGGTTGGTCGATCAGATGCTGCTCGAGCGGGGCATCGTCGTCTCCTGCGAAACAATTGGGCGCCGGGCGAGTGCGGATTCCGACGAAGCCGGTCACGGATTCCGATTTGAACCCGGCCATGTGTTCCGACCTGAAGTCGGCCAGGATTCCGATTTGATGTCGGCCACCCTTTTGCCGTGAAGGTCGTTGGTTGGAGATTGGAATGGTGGTTG
>JAPLOW010000112.1 GCA_026400555.1 Hyphomicrobiales bacterium | reverse complement strand
GATCCGCGCCACCCCTATACCAAGGGCCTTCTCGCGGCGAACCTTCACGGCGCAGTGAAGGGCGCGCGGCTGCATGCCATCCCCGGCGCGCCGCCGGCCCTGGCCGAGGCGCCGAAAGCCTGTTCGTTCGCACCGCGTTGCCCGGTCAAGGTGTCGGGCTGTGACATCAACAGACCGCCCTCCGTTGTGCTCGGCGAGGACCGGCAGGTTCGCTGCGTTCTGGCCGCCCCGGCGCCCTGGGCATGAGCCGGCACACGCTCACCGACACGATCGTGTTTGCGCTCACCGAGGACATCGTCGCGCACCGGCTGGCGCCGGGCCATGCGCTCGATGAGGCCCGCATCGGCCAGCGTTTCGGCGCGTCGCGCACCCCGGTCAGGGAAGCGTTGCGGCAACTTGCGGCAAGCGGCATGGTCGAACTCAGGCCACACCGGACCCCGACGGTGACACGGGTCAATGACGAGCGCCTGCGGGACATGTTCGATGTCATGGCCGAGCTTGAAGCGCTGTGCGCCCTTCGCGCCAGCACGGCGATGACGCCGCTGGAACGCCGCGCCCTCGAACAGCATCACGAGACGATGGCGCAGGCGATGCGGGCCGGGGACGTGGTCGCCTACCGGCTCGGCAACGCCACGTTCCACGCGTTGATCTATGAAGGTGCGCACAACGACTACCTGCGCGAGCTGGCGCTCGCCACCCGCGAGCGCCTCGCTCCGTATCGCGGAGCCCAGCTTGAGGCCCCGGAGCGGCTGGCTAGGTCGCACCGCGAGCATGACGCCATCCTCACAGCGATCCTGCGCGGGCAGGGGGCAACGGCTGCCGATCTGCTGCGCGAGCATCTTGGCAACACCCGTGCGCAACTGGCGTCAATGACAACCGCACAGCAAAGGTCATTCGCCTAAAAAAACGGCAAGTGAACTAAACTGTATGCAATTTGCGATCAGTCGAAGTACCTCGTCTGTGCGGCGGCATGCTGAGCGTCGAAATAAAATCATTATTTCAATCATTTGCTTCTCTCAAAATATGGGGATCCGGTTGGCACGTCCCCTGCATCGGGTGGGGCGCACCGAGACATCCAGCGCATGTTTGACGGCCCCATGACCATCCGGACGCTTCACGCGGCCTATGCGCGCGGCGCTTCCGCCGTTGCCGCTGTCGACGCGTGCGTCGTCCGGATCGACGCGCTGAATGACCCCGGAATCTTCCTGCATTTGCTGCCGCCGGAACGGGTGCGGCAGGCTGCCGAAGCGCTGCCGCTGTTCGACCCGAAGCGTTATCCGCTCTGGGGCGTGCCCTTCGCTGTGAAGGACAACATCGACGTCGCCGGCTTGCCAACCACAGCGGCGTGCCCCGGCTTTTCCTATTGCGCGGAAGCGACGGCGCCCGTGGTGCAGCTGCTTCTGGAGGCCGGCGCGATCCTGATCGGAAAGACCAATCTCGATCAGTTCGCAACCGGGCTCGTCGGGGTGCGCACGCCTCATCCGGTCCCGCGCAACGCTTTTGATGCACTGCGCGTGCCCGGTGGCTCAAGCTCGGGCTCGGCGGTGGCGGTTGCGCAAGGGCTGGTGGCGTTCGCGCTCGGCACGGATACGGCCGGGTCCGGGCGCGTTCCGGCGGCGTTCAACAATCTCGTCGGGCTGAAGCCAACCCTCGGCGCCCTGTCGACGCGCGGGGTCGTCCCCGCTTGCCGCACACTCGACGCCGTTTCGATCTTCGCAGGCTCGGTGGAGGATGCGGCTGCCGTCTTCGATGTGGCTGCGGTATATGATCCGGCGGAACCCTATTCGCGGCCTGTGCCCGCCTATGGTCGCAGCATCGCCAGAATTGGCATTCCCATGGCGAAGGACCTCATGTTCTTCGATGACCGCAATGCGGCCGACGCCTGGGCCGCCGGTGCCGAGCAGTTGAAAGCCTCGGCGTTGGATGTCGTGGAGGTCGATATCGCGCCATTCCTTGACTGCGCCGGCATGCTCTACGCAGGCCCCTGGGTGGCGGAACGGCGGGCAGCGGTCGGGCGTTTCATGGATGACCAGCCGGAGGCGCTGCATCCGGTCACGCGCAGGATTCTGGACGGAGCCAGCACCTACTCGGCAGTCGACTGTTTCAACGCGATCTATCGCCTGGCCGCATTTCGCCGCATCTCAGATGAGGTGTTCGGCGGCATCGATGCGCTCGCCGTTCCGACCGCGCCGATCTTTCCGACGCTCGCCGAACTGGCGGATGATCCGCTCGGTCCAAACACCCGCCTCGGGACCTACACCAACTTTGTCAACCTGCTCGATCTGGCCGCAATCGCGGTGCCGGGACCTTTCCGCAAGGATGGGCTGCCTGCTGGGGCGACGTTCATCGCGCCCGCCGGCAGCGATCGGCAACTTGCGCGGCTGGCGAGGATGTTTTTCCCGGGGGTCGGGGGCAAGCTCGCCACCCGCGCGATGGTCGATGCCTGAAAGGATGAACATGCACCAGGACATGATCGAGATCGTGGTTGTCGGCGCGCATCTGAGCGGAATGCCGCTCAATCGTGAGCTGACCGACAGGGGCGGGGTGTTCCGGCGCGCCGTTACAACGACGGCCGACTACCGGTTTCACGCCCTTGCAGGCGGGCCGCCGCGCCGCCCGGGCCTGCTCCGCGTCGAGGATGGTCAGGGAGGCCCTGTCGAGGCCGAGGTCTGGGCCTTGCCGGCCGCAGGTTTCGGAACCTTCGTAGCCTCGATCCCGGCGCCGCTGTGCATCGGCACGGTCCGGCTTTCGGACGGCACCAGTCCGAAGGGCTTCCTGGTCGAGCCCGCGGGCTTGGCCCTGGCCGAAGACATTACGCGCCTGGGTGGCTGGCGCGCCTACATCGCATCGCTGACCGCCACCGCAGCCTGAACCGACGCACAACCCAGAACCAGAGGAACCGCACATGATCAACCGTCGTC
>JAPLOW010000019.1 GCA_026400555.1 Hyphomicrobiales bacterium | reverse complement strand
TACGGCGCGAGCAGGAACGCCTTCGCGCGTCCACGCAGTTCCTTGCGCCAGCCTTGCCCCCGCCGATCAACATAGCGCCTGCACCCCTCCCGCGCGATGTGCCGGGACAAACGCCGTTGCCGCCGCTGAACCTCAACCCGCTCCTGCGGCCGCAAGGCACCGCCAACTAGAGCATTGCGCACAAAAGTGCGTACCGGTTTTGGAAGCACACAATGCTCCAACTGACGATACCCGATCATCCTGCATGGGGATGGCTTCCATCTCGATGCAGGATGATCGAGGTCGCGCCGGCCTAAGGCGTCACCTCCATCCGGCGCTCGACGCCTTTTGGCGTGTTGAGCTCTTTCCAGACCGTGTTCGCAACGTGGATAGCCGGGAAGGCTGGGCGTTCGACGTACTGCCCGTCACCGGCATTGGCGCGAAGCTGGCCATCCTTCCAGGCCACCTTGCCGCGGCTGATGGTGATCCAGGGCGCCCCGGTGCACTTGAAGCCCTCGAAGACATTGTAGTCGATGCGGCTGACCTGCTTTTTCGCCGTAATGCGCTTGGTGGCGGCCGGATCCCAGATCACGAGATCGGCGTCCGAGCCCACGGCGATAGCTCCCTTGCGCGGATAGATGTTGAGAATCCGCGCGATGTTGGCGGAGGTGACGGCGACGAACTCCTCCTTGGTGAGTCGCCCGGTGTTGACGCCCGCAGTCCACAAGACGGGCATGCGGTCTTCGAGCCCACCCGTTCCGTTCGGGATGAGGCGGAAATCGTTGAGCCCGCCGCGCTTCTGTTCGGTGGTGAAGGAACAGTGATCCGTCGCCACGACCTGAAGCGAGCCGGACTGGAGCCCGGCCCAGAGTGAGTCCTGATGCTCCTTCGGGCGGAAGGGCGGGCTCATCACGCGCCGGGCGGCATGATCCCAGTCCTTGTTCCGATACTCGCTCTCATCGAGGGTGAGGTGCTGGATCAGCGGTTCGCCGAATACCCGCTGGCCGGCCTCGCGCGCCCGCTTGATCGCCTCATGCGAGTCCTTGCAGGAGGTGTGGACCACATAGAGCGGTGCGCCCACCATGTTGGCGATCATGATAGCGCGGTTGGTGGCTTCGCCCTCCACATGCGGCGGCCGCGAATAGGCGTGGCCCTCGGGGCCGGTAAGCCCCTTGGCCATCAGCTCCTCCTGCAGGCGGTAGACCACATCGCCGTTCTCGGCATGGACCATGGGCATGGCGCCGAGCTGCGCGCAGCGCGAGAAGGCATGGTAAAGCTCGTCGTCATTCACCATCAGGGCGCCCTTGTAGGCCATGAAGTGCTTGAAGGTGTTGATCCCATAGGTGCGCACCACCGTCGCCATCTCGTCGAACACCTGTTTCGACCAGGAGGTCACGGCCATGTGGAACGAGTAGTCGCAGGCCGCCTTTTCGGACTTGCGGCGCCAGTCCTGGTAGGCCGCCAGCATCGACGATCCCGGCGCCGGAATGCAGAAATCCACGATCATCGTGGTGCCGCCCGAAATCGCCGCCTTGGTGCCCCATTCGAAGTCATCGGCCGAGACCGTGCCCATGAACATCAGTTCCATGTGCGTGTGCGGATCGATACCGCCGGGCAGGATGTCGCAGCCACCGGCGTCGATCACCTCAGCGCCGCGTGGTCGCGGCAGGTTCTCGCCGACAGCGATAATCTTGCCGCCCTCGATCAGCACATCGGCGCGCTTCGAATGGTCATGGTTGATCACCGTGCCGCCGCGAATCAGGATGGGTTTGGACATGCGGACCTCTCGCAGGAACATGAGCGCACCATATCAGCAAAGCTTGCCGCCGGATGCAAATCGGGGCTGTGACGGACCACGCCGTCTTGACCACCGCGCGGGGCCGGGCTTACCCTAGCGTCAGTTCTTGAGCGGGAGAGGATCGGCTGTGGTCATGTCGCCGCGTTTCGCGATGCCGCGATGCCGCCAGATGGCCTTGGCCTGCGCCATCCTCTGGCTGACCGGCGGGCAGGCGCTGGCGACAAGCCCGATGGGCCTCGGCTTCCAGCGCTTCACCGCCACCGGCCCAAAGGATGCTCTGGGACGCGGTGTCTCGGACATGCTGGACACCGACATGGTCACCCTTCTCAACGAGGGTGCCAACAGCAAGTGCAATCTGGCTGTGCGCGAGGTCAAGCGCATGGACGATATCCTCAAGGAACTCGAGCTTCAGAAATCGCCCCAATTCGATCAGTCGAAACGGGTGATTCCGAACTTCATCGAGCTGCGCTTCAGCGCCACTGGCCATGTCGTGACCACCGAGAACTCCATGGCCATCGACATCAAGATCACCGACACCCGCTCGAACAAGGTCGTGGCCTCGTTCGAGGCGACGCTCGATCCTGAATCGCAGGACATCCTCAAGACGATCGATCAGGCGGTGAAGTCGATCCTCGACCAGCTCTGTCCGCGGGCACACCGGCTCAACCTGTCGGTCGGACCGCATTTTGTCATCGACACGGAGGTCTGCGACATCACGAAGCCCTTCCAGGCGCGGCCCAAGGGCGGCTTCAGCGGCGTTCAGGTGAGCTTCACCCCGCGTTCGCGCGAGGCGGGGAGCTTCACCGAAGCCGGCAAGGCCTATGGTGCGCAGTGGAATGGCAGGGGCGACTACACCATCGCCTGGAGCGGAGATTCGGGACGCTTTCAGGCTTCAAATCCAAACACCGTGCTGGTTGTCGGCCGGCGGGTGCAGCACAATGATGTTATGACCGGCACCGTAACGCGCCTGCCACGGCGCTGCCCGGCAGGCTGAGGCCAGAAAAAAGGCGCGGCTTTCGCCGCGCCTTGGTGGTGACTGTGGCAGCCCGGATCACTTCAACGCTGCGTCGATCACAGCATGGGTCCAGGCGCCGGTCGGAGCCTTGGTGATCACCGGCTGCTCGCCGCCGGCACCCATGAGGGTGGCCACGGTGCGCTCATAATCGGCGGGATCGAGCTTGCCGTTCGAGCCGGCGGTGAGCTTGTTGATCTCGCCCATCATCCGCTTCTGGTGCGCTTCCTTCTGGGCGCCCGAGGCATCGTTGTCGAGCACGATCTTGGCGGCTTCATCCGGGTTGGCGCGGGCATAGTCCCAGCCCTTCATCGCGGCCCTCAGGAACTTGGCCATGCGGGCTGTGAAAGCGGCGTCGCTGAGCCGGTTCTCGAGCACGTAAAGGCCATCCTCCATCGTGGAGACGCCCTGGTCGGTGTAGTTGAACACCGTCAGATCCTCGGGCTTGAGGCCCGCATCGATGACCTGCCAGTACTCGTTGTAGGTCATGGTCGAGACGCAGGCCGCCTGCTTCTGGATGATCGGATCGACGTTGAAGCCCTGCTTGAT
>JAPLOW010000027.1 GCA_026400555.1 Hyphomicrobiales bacterium | reverse complement strand
GGCGGCGGAATAGGCGCAGCGACGGGTTCGGGCGATCAGGCCTGTGTGCGATCCCGTCAGCGGCGTGCCAGGGCCCTTGCCGCTGCAGCGCAGTATGCTATGAAGGACGTTATCAGCGGAAGAGATGGATGGCGCAAGCCTTGCATCGCCGAAGGAGCAACCGCCCCGGAAACTCTCAGGCCACCGGACCGCTGATCAAGGCACACACTCTGAAAAGCGGAGCAGCAGCTCCCGCCGATGGTGTAAGCCGCCGCTCCGATGAGGGGGCGCGGTGATACTCTCAGGCCAATGACAGAGGGGGCGTTCAAACCTGCACATCATGTGCAGGAGAAAGAACGTCCATGCGCGATCTATCTCAACCCCGCGTCGCCGTGATTGGCGCCGGCATCACCGGAACGACCACCGCCTATAACCTCGCCAAGCGCGGTTGCGTGGTCACCCTGTTCGACAAACATCCCTATGCGGCGATGGAGACATCCTTCGCCAATGGCGGCCAGCTCTCCGCCTCGAATGCCGAGGTCTGGAACAGCTGGGCCACTGTGTTCAAGGGCATCAAGTGGATGTTCACCCCCGGCGCGCCGCTGCTGGTCAACCCCACGCCCTCTTGGCACAAGCTCTCCTGGATGGCCGAATTCATCGCCGCCATTCCGAAGAACGAGGAAAACACCATCACGACGGTTCGCCTCGCCATCGAGGCGCGCGCCCATCTCACCCGGATGGCGGAAGAGGCCGGCATCAATTTCGATTGTGAGGAGCGCGGCATCCTGCACTTCTACGAAACGAAGGCCGATTTCGACGTGGCCGCGAAGACCACGGCGGTTCTGGCCAAGGGCGGGCTGGAACGCCGCGCGGTGACACCGTCCGAAATCGCCGCCATCGAGCCTGCCCTGAAAGGCAATATCTATGGCGGGTTCTATACCGCATCCGATTTCACCGGTGACATCCACAAGTTCACCAATGGCCTCGCTGCCGCCTGCGAGCGGCTTGGCGTCACCATGAAGCTGGCGACGCTGGTGCTCGACGTGAAGGCGGATGACGACAACGTCACCATCCGCCACCGGTCGAGCGAACCACGGCTGGACGAGCAGGAATGGCCCGAGGAGGTCAGCCAGTTCGACAAGGTGGTGGTCTGCTCGGGCGTGGTCTCGCGCGACATCGCGGCCAGCCTCGGCGACCGGGTCAATGTCTACCCGGTCAAGGGCTACTCGATCACCGTCAGCCTGCCCGAGCCGGAAGACCAGAAGGCGGCCCCCTGGGTCAGCCTGCTCGATGACAAGGCCAAGATCGTCACCAGCCGCCTTGGCCAGACACGCTTCCGCGTGGCCGGCACAGCCGAGTTCAACGGCATCAACAAGGATATCAGGGCCGAGCGCATTGAGCCGCTGGTGTCCTGGTGCCGCAAGCACTTCCCAGGCATGAGCACGCGCCAGTCGGTGCCCTGGGCGGGACTGCGCCCGATGATGCCAGACATGATGCCGCGGGTGATGCGCGGCAAGAATCCGCGCGTGTTCTACAATACGGGGCATGGCCATCTTGGCTGGACCCTGTCGGCGGCCACAGCCGATGCGGTTGCGGCGTTGGCAACCGCCCGCAGCAACGTGGCCTGAGCCTTCAGGCCACGGCGGCAGCGATGCGGCTGCGAAGGCGACTCGCGGCAGTTGACTTCGCAGCCATCTTCCGCGATACCAGCGCCGAATTCGCCGCCGGCTGAAGAGGCCGGCGTTTTCTTGTTACAGACGCGAAGGCGAGCCGGACTGGCGGTCTTGCGTGAGGAGTGGGTGCCATGAAGATCCGCAATTCCCTGAAGTCGCTGCGTGCCCGTCACCGTGACAACCAGCTGGTGCGCCGCAAGGGCCGCATCTACATCATCAACAAGACCCAGAAGCGTTTCAAGGCCAAGCAGGCCTGACACTGACGGCTGAAACAGCCGATCACGATCTGGTGGAATGCCGCAGCGGCCCCGGAACGGGCCGCTGTTTTTGTTTGACGCACCGGGCTCGGCAACTATCTTCAGTCGTATGATGCCGACCACGCGACGTGACGGGATGACGATTTGCGCAGGCCTTGCCGCCGTACTGGTGGCCGCCTGGGGGCAGCCGACAGCCGCGCAGGCACAGCCGCAGCAGCGGCCGCCGGCCCAGCAGGCACCGCAGGCGCAGCCTCCACAGCCGCAGACGCTCGCCACGCTCTATGAAAGGCTGAAGGCGACCGGCACCGCGCAGGAAGCGGAGGTCATCGTCCGGCAGATCGCACGCCGCTGGGGCCGGTCCGGGTCGGACACGTCCGATCTGCTGATGGCGCGCGCGAAGGAAGCCATGGGCGGCCAGAACGCCCCGCTGGCCGTGGAGTTGCTCGACCGCGTGATCGTGCTCCAGCCGGACTGGGCCGAGGCCTGGCACGTGCGCGGGGTCGCTTTCTTCCTGATGCAGGACGACGGGCGCGCGCTAGTGGATTTCCGTGAAGCGCTGCGCCGCGAGCCGGGCCACTTCATGGCGCTCGGGATGGCCGCGGCGGCCTTGCAGCGTCAGGGCGACGAGCGCAACGCACTGGCCGCCTACCGCGCGGTTCAGAAACTTCACCCTTTCTTAGCGGGCGTGAAGGAAGCCATTGAGAAGCTGACGCCGAATGTTGCCGGGCGGGACGCCTAGAGCATTGCGCACAAAAGTGGGCACCGGTTTTGTGGGTACGCCATGCTTTATCTTATGATGATCAAATTGTTGAACGCCCGCTGACGCCATGTTTCTGACCGCCCTCGGATTGACCGGCACGCTGGCGGCTGGCGGCTGGACAGCCACAGGTTTTGTCAGTGCCGACGCCGAAAGCCGCCATCCGCCGGGCGGTCGCTTCGTGGCGCTGCCGAACGGACGCCTTCATCTGGTGGACACCGGCTTGCCGCATGAGGGCGCGCCGACGATCCTGCTGATCCACGGCGCATCGAGCCACCATGCGGATCTGTTCTCGGTCTTCGCGCCAAGGCTACGGGACAAAGCCCGCGTGATTGCCGTCGACCGCCCCGGCCATGGCTGGAGCGATCGCCTCGGCGGGCGCGAGATGGCCGACCCTGCGCGCCAAGCCGACGCGATCATCGCCGCGCTTGGCGAGATCGGGGTGACACGCGCCACCATTATTGGCCATTCGCTGGCGGGGGCCGTCTCCACCCGCATGGCCCTTGAACGGCCCGATCTGGTCGGCGGACTGGTCCTGCTGGGCGCCGTCACGCATCCGTGGCCCGGCAAGAAAATCACCTGGTACTACCATCCGGCGTCACAGCCTGTCCTCGGAGCGCTGTTCTCCCGTCTTGTGGCGATTCCGGCCGGCAGCCTGGTGCTCGAAAGCTCCATCGCCGGTGTTTTCGAGCCGCAGTCCGCACCACGGGACTATGCCAGGACAGCGCAGACGCGGCTCGTGCTGCGGCCAGCCAGCTTCGAGGCCAACGCGCTGGACGTGAAGGTCATGTATGACTTCGTCGATGCGCAATGGCCGCGCTACCGCGAACTCGCCATGCCGGTTTTGGCGATCGCCGGCGACAGGGACACGATTGTCTGGACCGACATCCATTCGCGCGCGATCGCCGCCGAGGCACGCGACGGCAGGCTGATCGTGCTTCCGGGCGTTGGACACATGCCGTACCATGTCGTGCCCGATCTGATCGCGCACGAAGCGCTGGCCATCGCGGCGCGCTAAGGACCCGCTATTCGTCGCCGCTGGCGATCAGCGTGGCGTTGCCGCCCGCCGCCGCCGTGTTGATCGTTACCGTCTGCTCGGTCGCAAAGCGGGCGAGATAGTGCGGGCCACCCGCTTTCGGACCGGTGCCCGAAAGGCCCGAGCCTCCGAACGGCTGCACACCGACAACGGCGCCGATCATGTTGCGGTTGACATAGACGTTGCCGGTCTGGAGCCGCGCGATCACCCGCTGGACCATCTCGTCGATGCGCGAATGCACGCCCAGCGTCAGCCCGTAGCCGGTCGCATCGATCGCATCGATCACGGTGTCGAGGTCCGCCGCCCGGTGGCGCACCACATGCAGGACCGGCCCGAAATGCTCGGCGGTCAGATCGGATACACGGTCAAGCCGGATCACATGAGGGGCCACGAAGGTCCCGCACGTGTCGGGCAGGGTCCCGGCATAAACGACCCGCCCGGCCTTGTGCATGACCTCGACATGGGCGTCAAGGCGCGCTTTGGCTGCCTGGTCGATCACCGGCCCGACATGCACCGGCAAGGCGCGCGGATCGCCGATCCTGAGTTCGCGCGCCGCCCCGATGATCATGTCGATCACCTTGTCGGCGACGTCCTCCTGCACGCAGAGCAGGCGCAGCGCCGAGCAGCGCTGGCCAGCCGAGCGGAAGGCTGACATCACCACGTCATCGGCAACCTGTTCGGGCAACGCGGTGGCGTCAACGATCATGGCGTTCAACCCTCCCGTCTCCGCGATCAGCGGCACGATCGGGCCGTCCTTGGCGGCCAGTGCCCGGTTGATCGCGCGCGCGGTCGCGGTCGAACCCGTGAAGGCCACGCCGGCGACATGGCGGTGGGCCAAGAGGGCGGCGCCGACCTGCCCATCGCCCACGACAAGTTGCAAGGCGTTCGCGGGCACGCCGGCCTCATGCATGAGCTTCACGGTCTCAAAGGCGATCAGCGGCGTCTGCGGAGCGGGTTTGGCCACGACGCTGTTGCCCGCCACGAGCGCTGCGGCCACCTGCCCAGCGAAGATGGCAAGTGGAAAGTTCCACGGTGCAATGCAGACGAAGACGCCACGGCCGCGCATCACCAGCCGGTTGTCCTCGCCCGTCGGCCCCGGCAGCATGACCGGCGTCCCGAACCCCGCGCGCGCCTCGGCGGCATAGTAGCGGCAGAAGTCGATCGCCTCGCGCAGTTCCGCCAGCGCGTCGTCCAGTGTCTTGCCGGCCTCGGCCTGCAGCAAGGCGAGGAGTTTGCCCTGGCGTTTCTCCATCAGTCCGGCGATCCGGTCGAGCGCGTCCGCACGGGTCTCGACCGGCGTTGCGGCCCAGCCCCTGAAGCCGGCATGGGCAGCGTCGACAGCCCGCGCAGCCCCTGGTCCGTCGGGCTCGGTCACGGTAGCGAGAACCTCCCCGTCAATTGGCGAAGTCACGCTGCGCGTCCGTCCCGGAACGGGTTTTCCATCGATCAGCGACGAGGCATCGGAGAATCCGGCCTTGGCCGCTGCCGCCACCATCCCGGCAAACCCGGCAAGCGTCGCGCGGTGGCCGAATTCGACGCCCGCCGAGTTCCGCCGCGATGGCCCGTAGAGGTTCACTGGCAGGGGAATCTGGCTGTTGGCCGCGCGCACGGCCGTGCCGATCCGCGTTGCCGGGCGCACCAGAAGCGACGAAACCGGCACAGACCTGTCGCCTGCGACGCTGACGAAAGACGAGTTGGCGCCGTTTTCAAGCAGGCGCCGGACCAGATAGGCGAGCAAGTCCTGATGGCCGCCGACCGGGGCATAGGTGCGGCAGGCAAAACCGCTGTCATCGCCGATCAGGGCGTTATAGCTGGCGTCGCCCATGCCGTGCAGGCGCTGGAATTCGTAGCCCGCCGGCCCGCCGGCCATCTCGGCGATGGTGGCGATGGTCAGCGCGTTGTGAGTGGCGAACTGCGGATAAAGCAGCGGGCGAAGGGCCAGCATCTGCTTTGCGCAAGCAACATAGTTGAGGTCCGTCATCGCCTTGCGGGTGAATACCGGGTAGCCGGGAAGGCCGCGTTCCTGAGCCCGCTTGACCTCGCTGTCCCAATAGGCGCCCTTCACCAAGCGGACCATGAAGCGCCGGTTGTGCTGCCGGGCCAGTGCCGCGATGTGGTCGATGACCTGCGGCGCCCGTTTCTGATAGGCTTGAATGGCAAGGCCGAAGCCGGCCCATCCGGCGAGGGAAGGCGCGGCGATGACGCGGTCGATGACATCAAGCGACAGCTCCAGCCGGTCGGCCTCCTCCGCATCGACTGTGAAGTTGAGGTCATGGGCCTTGGCCATTTCAGCCAGTCTGATGACCTTGGGCACCAGTTCGTCGAGAACGCGTTCGCTGCTGACCGCCTCATAGCGCGGGTGCAGGGCCGATAGCTTGACCGAGATGCCCGGCCGCGCCGGCAGAGGCTCATTGCCGGCCCTGGCGCCGATGGCCGCGATCGCATCGGCATAGGAGCGGAAATAACGTTCCGCATCCTCCGCCGTGCGCGCGCCCTCGCCCAGCATGTCAAACGAATAGCGGAAAGCCCGCGCGTTGCCCGAACTGGCCCGTGCCAGCGCCTCGCCGATGGTCTGGCCCAGCACGAAATGCGAGCCCATGATCCGCATCGCCTGACGGGTGGCGCCGCGCACGGCCGGCACGCCAAGGCGCTTGGCCACCTGGCCCAGAATGTTTTCGGGCGTCTCCCCCGGCTGGATGATCCGCGCCGTCAGGCCCAGCGCCCAGGCTGAGGCGGAGACGAGCAGGGAATCGGAGCGGGCGTCATGGTGTTCGAAATCGCCCTGCCCGAGCTTGTCCTCGATCAGCCTGTCGGCCGTGGCGCTGTCCGGAACGCGCAGCAGCGCCTCGGCGAGCACCATCAGCGCCAGCCCCTCCTTGGTCGACAGCGAGTAGGCGCGCAACATCTCCTCGACGCCGCCGATCCCGCTGGTCTGGGCGCGGATGGCTTCGATCAGCCGCGTCGCCTGCGCATCGATGCGGGCCTCGGCCTCGGGCGGCAGGGCGGCCTCATGCAACAGGCTCGCCGCGAGGGCGGCGTCATCCGGCGCGAACGGCGCCGAGAATGGGCAAACAGAGGGAGGAGACAACATGAAATCCGGGCCTCGCTGATCGCGTCGACATGATCTGAAGGATAAGCCAACATCAGACTGATTTCATCTGTTGTTTAGAACTCCAAATAGAGATAAATCCTGATTATATGTTACTTGGCAGGATTTTATGATGCTGGACAAGATCGACAGGCGGCTGCTGGCGGTGTTGCAGGCTGATGGCCGGATCGCCGCCGTGGATCTGGCCGAAACAGTCGGCCTGTCGGCGACGGCCACGGGCGAGCGGCTGAAGCGGCTGGTCCGGGACGGTTATATTACCCAGTTCCGCGCCCATCTCGATCCGGTCAAGCTCGGCCTCGGCCTGCTCGCCTTCGTCGAGGTCTATCTAGACAAGACGACCCCGGACGCCTTCGAGAAGTTCTCCAGCGCTGTCCGGCGCGCGCCGGAAGTGCTGGAATGCCACATGGTCGCCGGCGGCTTCGACTATCTGGTCAAGACTCGTGTCGCTGACATGGGGGCCTATCGCCGCTTTCTCGGCGAGGTGCTGCACACCCTGCCCGGCGTCCGTGAGACACGCACCTATGCCGTGATGGAGGAGGTCAAGACCGACGGGCTCCTGCCGGTCTGAGCTGTTGGATTCAGTGGAAATTACGCCCTTTCGGCATGACCTGACGGGCCTGGTCCCGCTCCTGCGTGGCTGCCAGATCGGCTTCCAGAGCAGGCTCTTCCCTGAGCAGGAACTGGATCGCCAGCGTCTTGGCAAAGCTGATGCGCCGCGCCCCGATGCCCCGGCCCCCCGGCCCGCGCGCGTCATGGCCGGGTCGCTTGACCTCATCCGCCCGGGCGAGCGAACCCGCCAGCGGGCCGGCCTGGGCGATCTCGGCCAGAAAGCCGGAGAAATCCTCCAGCCTGTCCGCAACCACATGCATCACGCCGGCTTCGCGCTGCACGCGGCCTGTCACTGCCGTCAGCCGGCCCCCGAGGATGACAGGCCGGAAGCGCTCGAACAGGGAGGGCCAGACAAGCACATTGGCGATTCCCGTCTCGTCCTCCAGCGTCATGAAGATCACGCCCTTGGCCGTGCCGGGGCGCTGCCGCACCAGCACGAGGCCGGCAATGGTGACCCGCGCGCCGTTCCTGACGTCGAGAAGCCTGTCATGCGACATCACGCCAAGGGCGGCAAGACGCGGCCGCAGGAACGACACGGGGTGGGCTTTCAGCGACAGCGACAGATGCGCGTAATCCTCCACCACCTCATGGCCGGGCAGCATCGCCGGCAGGTTCATATCAGCCTCAAGGGAGGGCTGGCTGGCTGCGGCGAACAGCGGCAGGTCATCCTTGTCGCCGCTGCGCCTGAGGCCCTTGACGGCCCAGTGCGCGTCACGGCGGCTCAGGCCCAGTGAGCGGAAGGCGTCAGCCTCCGCCAGCCGCTCCATGGCCTCGCGTGACAGCGCGGTCCGCAACCACAGGTCCCGCACGCTGTCATAGCCCGCGCCCCGCCGCTCCTCGATCCGCACAAGCTCCGCGCGCGACAGGCCCTTGACCTGCCGGAAACCGAGCCTGAGCGCGTGCGTGCCGATGATGTCTGCCGCCATGTCGCGGTGCGACGGATGCAGCACGGTCCGCGCCGCAGAATCGGGCATCTCCAGCGTGCAGTCCCAGCAGGAGTGGTTGATATCGACGGGGCGCATCTCGACACCATGCTCGCGCGCATCGCGCACGATCTGGGAGGGAGCGTAGAATCCCATCGGCTGGGCATTTAGCAGCGCGCAGGCGAACACATCCGGATAACGGCACTTGAACCAGCATGAGGCATAGACCAGCAGCGCAAAGCTGGCCGCATGGCTTTCCGGAAAGCCGTACTCGCCGAAGCCCTCGATCTGACGGAAGCAGCGTTCCGCAAAGTCCCGGTCATAGCCGCGCCGGACCATGCCCTCGACCATCTTGGTGGCGAAGGTGCCGATGGTCCCGACACGGCGGAACGTGGCCATGGCGCGCCTGAGCCGGTCCGCCTCCCCCGGCGTGAACCCTGCGGCCACGATGGCAATGCGCATCGCCTGTTCCTGGAACAGGGGCACGCCAAGCGTCTTTCCGAGCACGCGCTCCAGTTCGTCCGGCCGACCATGCTCCGGCGACGGCGACGGGAAGTTGACCTGCTCCAGCCCCTGCCGGCGGCGCAGGTAAGGATGCACCATGTCGCCCTGGATGGGGCCGGGCCGTACGATCGCCACCTCGATTACCAGATCATAAAACTTTGCCGGCTTCAGACGAGGCAGCATTGACATCTGCGCGCGGCTCTCGATCTGGAAGACTCCGAGCGTGTCAGCCCGTTGAATCATACAGTAAACCGGCTCTTCCTCGGCCGGAATGGTTGACAAAATAAGACGTTTTGCCGGCTTATAATGCTGTTCATGTAAATCGAAGCAGCCGCGCAGGCAGGACAGCATGCCAAGCGCCAGAACGTCGATCTTGAGAATGCCGAGCGTGTCGAGGTCATCCTTGTCCCATTCAACCACGGTGCGGCCCGCCATGGCCGCGTTCTGGATCGGGATCACCTCGTCAAGCCGGGTCCGCGTGATGACGAAACCGCCGACATGCTGCGACAGGTGGCGCGGAAAGCCGGAAAGCTCGGTGCAGAGGTGCAGGAGATGGGCGATGCGCGTGTCCGCGGGATCGAGCCCGAGCCGCCTGACCTCGCCGGCCTTCACCACTGCATCAGACCAGCCCCAGATCGAGCCCGACAGGGCGCCCACCATATCGGCCGACAGGCCAAACACCTTGCCGACTTCCCGCACGGCGGACCGCGCGCCATAGGTGATCACGCTGGCGGCCAGGCCCGCCCGCGCGCGCCCGTAGCGCGCATAGATGTACTGAATCACCTCCTCGCGCCGCTCATGCTCGAAGTCGACGTCAATGTCGGGCGGCTCGCGGCGCTCAGCCGAGATGAAGCGCTCGAACAGCAGGTCATGCCTTGTCGGGTCCACCTCGGTGATGCCAAGGCAGAAGCACACCGAGGAGTTGGCCGCCGAACCGCGTCCCTGGCACAGGATGCCACGCGACCGGGCGAACCGAACGATGTCATGAACCGTGAGGAAGTAGGCCGCGTAGTTCAGTCCGGCGATCAGCGCCAGTTCATGCCTGAGAATGTCGGAAATCCCGGGCGGCACCTCACCATAACGCTCCCGCGCGCCGGCCCAGGTGAAGTGCTCGAGCGCGGCTTGCGGATCGGAAAATCCCTCGCGCACCTCCTCGGGATAGTCATAGGACAGCTGGTCGAGGCTAAAGCCGAGCCCCGCCAGGAAGCGCTGCGTCTCTGCCACGGCCCCGGGCGCGGCGGCGAATAGCCGGGCCATCTCGGCAGGCGCTTTCAGATGCCGCTCGGCATTGGCTTCGAGCGCCCGCCCGGCCTGATCAAGGCCAAGGCCAAGACGGATGCAGCTCAGCACATCCTGCAGCGGCTTGCGCCCGGCCACATGCATCAACACGTCGCCGACCGCCAGCAGCGGAAGGCCGAGCCTGGCCGCAAGGCGCCGCCGCTCCGCCATGCGCCGGCGTGGCGAAGGCCCGAAACCGGCTATCACGGCGAGCCAGACGCGGCCCCTCGCCTGCAAGATCAGGTCAGCCAGGGCGGGGCGGCCGGGGGCCGGCGGTTCCGCCCGCCCGCTCCGGCCCAACTCAGGCTCGGGCAGGGCCTTGCGGGCATGGGCCTCGATCTCCGCCTTCTCATCCGCCTCAAGCGTACTTGCCGGCATGATGATGAAGTGCAGGCCCTCGGCATGGGCCATCACGTCAGATAAGGTGAGCCGGCAAAGCCCTTTCGGCGCATGCGCATTGCCAAGCGTGAGAAGCCGCGTCAGCCGGCCATAGGCGGCCCTGTCCTCCGGATAGACGACCAGATCCGGCGTCCCGTCGCACAGCACCAGCCGGCAGCCCGGCGCGTAGCGCAGGCGCGCGGTCGATGGTCCGTCCGTGCGCTCCTGCAAGGCCCGCCAGGCGGCATGGGCCCGCACCACCCCGGCCAGGGAATTGCGGTCCGCGATGCCGATCCCGGCAAGGCCAAGCTCGGCCGCCCGCGCCATGATCTCCTCCGGGTGCGAGCCGCCCCGCAGGAAGGAGAAATTGGTGGTGACAGCCAGTTCGGCATAGGCGGGATGACGCTCTGCCATGGCTCACCCGAAAAGCCCGTGCATGAACCAGCGCGGCGGCGCCGCGCCCTGGCCATAGAGCCCTTCGCGGTACAGCCAGAAGCGCCGGCCCTGCCGATCCTCGGCGCGGAAGTAGTCGCGTGTCCGGGACGTGGCAGGGGGCGCTTCGGACGAGACCGTCCACCACGGCGTGGAGAGCCGTTCCGGACCTTCGACCTGGGCCACATCATGCAGAGCGCGCCGCCAGCGAAAGCGCAGGGGCGGCCCGTCCGGCACGCTGGCAAGCGTCTCGATCGCCTCTGGCCGCGACAGCAGCAGCAGGGGCCTGTCCGGTGGCTCGTCGCCGGCGCGCGTCGGGTTCCAGCCCGGCATGACACGCCGGATAGGTTCGTCAGCCCCGGCGGTAATGGTGATGGCGGCCGCTTCGGGCAGATGCGCATCGACCGGTTGCAGCCGCTGGACGGCATGCTCCCCCAGCCGGGCACCGAGCCTGTCGATCAGGCGCGCCATGTTCTCGGCGCCCGCAGCGGCCTCGAGCGATGGCGCGGCCTCGTCAAGCCGGACGGCCTCCAGCACCGACAGGCGCAGCATGTCGAAGCCGAAGGCGATATCGCGCTCATCGTCGCCCAGCTTCAGCTTCTCGTCAAACAGGGCCGCCATGGCCTCGGGGGTCCGCGTCGGCCGGCTCGCCCCGGCCTTGATGCGGAACACGGCGCCATCCACCCGGAACAGCATGACCTCCAGACGCCGCGCGCCATCGCCATGGCGTTCGAGCAGCCTGCCCATCTCGGCGCAGAGCCGGGTGATGCAACGGGCGATGGCGTCCGTTGTCAGGATCGGATCGAAAAAGCAGCGCTCGGTGACGTAGGGCGGCGCTTCCAGCCTTGGCGTTATGGCTGACCGGGTCAGACCGAACGCGGCCTCCAGCCGCGCGATCACCTGTCGTCCGAAACGCGCGGCGATCGGCGCGCGCGGCCTGAGCCAAAGATCCTCGATCCGGCCAAGACCGGCCACTTTCAGCCCGCTGACCACCTCGGACGGCAGTCCAAGCGCCGCCACGGGCAAAGGCCTGAGCGCCGCCTCCTCCCCGCCAGGCGGGCAAATGCAGCCGCCGCCCGTCCCGAACCGCGCCAGCGCCCAGGCCGCCTCGGGCGTTCCGGCCAGCGCGCCGCGCGGGTGCGAAAAGCCCTGGACCGCCAGCCGCCTGAGCGCGTCGACCATCAGGACCGCCTCGCCGCCAAACAGATGGGCGCAGCCGGTGACGTCCAGCACCACCCCGTCAGCGCCGTCGGTTGCCGCCAGCGGGGTGTAGCGCCGGGCCCAGTCGGCAATGGCCGTGATCATCCGCGCATCGGCCGCATCATCGGCATCGGCGATCCGCAGTCCCGGATGAAGCGCCCGCGCATCGGCGAGCGCCTGGCCAGCGTGAAGGCCGAGCGCCTGTGCGGCCGGATCGAGCGCAGACAGCCTGAGGGCGCCCTTGATCCTGGCCACCAGAGCAAGGGGCGCAGGATCAGCAGCATGGCCTTCCGCACGCTCACGCCGCCTCAACCGGTCGGTCGGCAGATGCGGTAGCCAGAGGCACAGATAGCGGCGCTCGTCCCTCACGGCCCGGGGCCTGTCCGGCACCGGGCGGGATGAATTGTCCTGTGTCATGGTTCCACTCCAGATCAAATTGGGACGGCAGGCCGCCGCGGCGGCGCAACAGATCAGCCCTGAGCGCCAGGCCTGTCGGCTCGCCGGCAAGACCGCCCCGGCTCGGCCGCGCGGCGATGCGCCAACGGGTTTCGGCAGCGCCGGCGAGGCGGCCCGCGGCCGCGCCCTCGCCGATGACCGCAAGACAACCCGACACGCCGGAGGCACGCGCCGCCAGCACCAGCCGGCGCGAGGCCGTGAGGTCATAGCCGCGCGGACAGCGCCCGAAGGCGGCCACCACGGCGCCGAGGGCGGCGCACCGGAGGCCCTCCTCTAAGGCCCAGAGCGCCTCGCCGGGCCGCTGCGCCCTGACGATCAGCAGCCGCCCGGGATCAAACCCCAGAGCTGCCAGCCCATGCCCGTAAGGCTCACCCGCCTCCCGGCAGCCCTGCGCCTCCAGCACCAGCAGCACGGGCTTGGCCTGGGCTGGGGCTCTTGCCGCGCCCGCCCCGGCCGGTACGGCGCCGGACGCCATCCAGCCCAGCGCCAGCGCAAAGGCCAGCGCCGCAGCGCCATCCCCCGCCTCCTGCGCCGTAACCTCGTGCAGCGCACCACATCGCAGGCTGAGTTCAGCGCCGCCGACCGGGCAGAACCGGGCCGCCATGCCGGCATCGAGGCAGGCCGCAACCTCAAGCCCTGCCACCATCCGGCGCAGGACATGCAGGTCGGCAACCGTGTCTGCGGCCGGCAAAACGGAGCCATTGCCGGCGGAGGGCTCCGCCAGGGTGAAAGGATCGGGGGTCATCAGGACCATTTGTTCTGTTTATGTTCCTATAGATTCCAGCGAATGGGAAAGGAGTCAAGCGCCGCGAGAGGCTGCGAGGATAACGGGAGCGCACTGGCCACGGCCAGGTTCAGGGCCAGCCGGCCAAGGGTGGCGAAGGTCGGACTTGGCCTTCGGCGGCAACGGCGCTACATGGCCGCAGCGGCCCCAGTGGCGGACCGCAGCCGCCCGCCTTCCAGATCAGGAACACCCCCATGCGCCTTGACGCCATCTCCACCGGCAAGAACCCGCCCCATGAGGTCAATGTGGTGATCGAGGTCGCCATTGGCGGCGAGCCGATCAAGTACGAGATGGACAAGGAAGCCGGCACGCTGGTGGTCGACCGCTTCCTCTACACACCGATGCGCTACCCCGGCAATTACGGCTTCATCCCGCACACCTTGTCCGAGGACGGCGACCCGTGCGACGTGCTGGTGGCCAACACCCGGCCGATCATCCCCGGCGCGATCATCGCCGTGCGCCCCATCGGCGTGCTGATGATGCAGGACGAGGCCGGCGGCGATGAGAAGATCCTGGCCGTG
>JAPLOW010000158.1 GCA_026400555.1 Hyphomicrobiales bacterium | reverse complement strand
GTAAGGCTTTGGCCTTGATGCTCTCGCGCCACCGCGCTTTCGTTCGTCCCTCACATCCGCACATCCCGCAAACGGTCCATGAGCTTCAACGTCGTTCCGACAGCCATTTCGCTGATGTTCGTGTCAGGCCTCGCCCTGGGCGTCGGGGCCTGCGGACTTGCCGATTTCAGCGGGCGCTATCCCACCAAGGGCGACGTGAGGCCGCATCCGGGGGTGGCATCGGCCCAAAGCCATCCCGTGCACGGGATCGACGTGTCACGCTGGCAGAACGACATCGACTGGCAGGCCGTCAGAGCAGCCGGCACGCGCTTCGTCTTCATCAAGGCGACCGAAGGCGGCGACCACATCGATCCGCGTTTCCTGGCCAACTGGTCCGGTGCGCGCGCGGCCGGAATTCCCGTCGGGGCGTATCACTTCGTGTACTGGTGCCGGCCGGCGCACGAGCAAGCGCAATGGTTCGTGCAGCACATTCCGCGCGACGCCGACGCGCTGCCGCCTGTGCTCGACCTGGAATGGAACGGGCATAGCCGGACCTGCCCGCAGAAGGTACCGCGTGAGGTTGCGCTGGAAAAGGCGCGCCTGATGCTGCGCGAGCTCGAGGCCCACACGGGCAAGATCCCGATCATCTATACGGACATCACCTTCCATCGGGAAGTTCTTGAAGGGGAACGGGAATTCGATCGCTACCCGTTCTGGCTTCGCTCGGTTGCCGCTGTGCCGGAGGAGCGCTATGCCGGCAGGCGCTGGGCCTTCTGGCAGTACACGACCACGGGACGGATTCCCGGCATTCGCGGCGATGTGGACCGCAATGCGTTCTACGGCACCGATCAGGAGTTTTCCGGCTGGCTGCGTGGTGAGTTTGATCTGGGCCGCCGGACCTGGACGCGAGCCGCGCCACCTGCCGTTCGCCCGGCGCCCGTTGCCGCTGCGCCGCTGCCCGAGGCGCCGCCGGATGAGTAGGCCACGGCCCGGACCGATTAACGAACCGTTAGCTTTGCTTCGAGTTTGAGCGACCTGAAAAACCAGCTGTTTACCACGCGCGCGCAAAGTCTGGCCGCAAACACGGTGTTTCGGCATGTCGCATTTCAGCTTTCGCAGCCCTGCCCTCCTCGGGCTTGCCGCTCTCGTCATCCTCGCCGCGATCGGACTTGCGTCTGCGGCCGAGGCGCGCAATCCGTTTCCGCGCAAGGGCGACGCCGATCCGCATCATGGCGTTCGTGACGCCAAGCAGAAGTCGATCCAGGGCATCGATGTCTCGCGATGGCAGCAGGATATCGACTGGGTCCGTGTGAAAGAAGCTGGAACCCGCTTTGCCTTCATCAAGGCGACCGAAGGCGGTGACCTGCTCGACCGCAAGTTCAAGGAGAACTGGAGCGAAGCGAAGGCCGCCGGAGTTCCGCGCGGGGCCTATCACTTCGTGTTCTGGTGCCGTCCCGCGAAGGATCAGGTGCGCTGGTTCATCCGCAACGTGCCCAAGGAACCGGACGCGCTTCCCCCTGTTCTTGACGTCGAGTGGAACAATCATTCGAGCTGCGTCAGGACACATCCGGAGAAGGCGCGGGCCAAGATGCGCGAAATGCTGCGTGCCTTCGAGGCGCATTACGGCAAGAAGCCGATCATCTACACCGACATCAACTTTCACGCCGATGTCCTCGAAGGAACAACGGAATTCGACGATTATCCGTTCTGGATCCGCTCGACGGCAGCGCGCCCCGAGACGCGCTACGAGAACCGGCCGTGGGAGTTCTGGCAGTTCACGACAACCGGCCGGGTGCCGGGGATCATCGGGGATGTCGATCGCAACGCCTTCTTCGGCTCAGAGAAGCAGTTCACCGACTGGATGGCCGGGCGCTATGATATCGGGGCCCGTAGGTCGACCAATATCTCGCCGCGCGTCGCCGCGCCCGCTGCACCGCAACCGCGCCCTGCCCCCGCTCAGGCCGCAGCCCCAACGCCGGCGCGCGCCGTCCAGACCGAGGGCAGGCCGCTGTCCCTGCGCCCGCCGCGCAGCGTCGGAATCACCGGCTCGATCAGCCCCCGCCTGCCGGACAACTGATCGCGTCAGAGCCAGCGCCTGACGCCGGCCGCATAGGCGCGCCACGCATCGCCGAAGCGCACCAGCAGATGCGCCTCCTCGCGTATGATAGCGAGCCGCGTGACCGCGATCATGAAGGCCGGGATGGCCAGCGCGTACCACCAGTCGAGATTGTAGAGCGCCAGCCCCGCCAGGATGATCGCCTCAGCCAGGTAGATCGGATTACGCGAGCGCTGGAACGGGCCTGTCGTGATCAGCGCGTCCGAGCGCTGGTGCGGCAGGACGGTGGTCCTCGCCTGCCGAAAGGCGGCAAAGGCCCAGAGCATCAGGCCCAAGCCGGCCAGCATAAGGGCCAGCCCTGCCGCCGATGCCGCAGCGCCGGTCCACGGCATCGCCAGAGGCATGAACCGGCCAAGCAACGCGGCCGAGGCCAGCGCGCCGAAAAACAGGATCGGTGGCCAGGGGATCGTGTTGGGCCGTTCGCCATACGGGTCCATGCCAAACACCTTCGTGGTTGCCGTTCAGCCGACCTTGATGATCACCTCGATCTCGACCGTGATGTTATTGGGCAGGGAGCCCATGCCGACTGCGGAGCGGGCGTGCCGGCCCTTCTCGCCGAGCACCGACACGAACAGATCGGAGCAGCCATTGATGACCTGCGGATGCATGCCGAAATCGGGCGTCGCGTTGACCATCCCCAGCACCTTGACGACCTCCACCTTGTCGAGCGACCCGGCCGCTTCCTTCATGGCGGCGAGCAGGCCAAGGCCTGTCAGCTTGGCATGCTCATAGGCTTCATCGACGGTGACGTCGGCGCCGACCTTGCCGGTGTGGTTGGAGCCGTCGGTTTTGCGCGGCCCCTGTCCCGACAGGAACACCAAATCGCCGACGCGCTTGAAGCGCACATAGTTGGCGATCGGCGACGGCATGGAGGGCAATGTCAGCCCCAGCTTTTTCAGATTGTCTTCGGCGCTCATGGCTTTCTCCTCAGTTGATCTTGGTGAATTTCGTCGAGCGTTTCGGATGCCACCATTTGCCCTTGAGCACCACGCCTTCCGATACGATGCGCTGGTTGCCGATCAGATGCTCCCCGACGACATCCACATAGTCGAACCTGCCTTCCTTCACTGTCAGGATCGTGGCGTCGCCGAGGGACCCAGGCTTCAGCGAGCCATACTCCATGCGCTGCAGAGCCAGTGCGGCGCTGACGGTCGAGGCCTTGATGACATTGCTGAGGCTCATTCCCATGCACAGGAACTTCGACATGGTGGTAACCTGATCGAAGGCCGGGCCGTCGATGCAGAGCGTGTGGACGTCGGACGAGATCGTGTCCGGCTCGAAGCCGTTGGCCAGCATGGCGCGGGCGGTCTTGAAGGCAAAGGAGCCGCCACCATGACCGATGTCGAAGAACACGCCGCGCTTGCGGGCATTCAGGACGGCCTGCTTGACGGTGCCCTGCGCCGTGCTGGGCGCATTCGGGAATGGCCGGAAGGCATGTGTCAGTACGTCGCCGGGGCGCAGCATGTCGACAACCTCCTCATAGGATGGCGGCGGATGGTCGATGTGGGCCATCAGCGGCATGCCGACCTGCTCGGCCACCTGCAGTGCCATGTTGAGTGGCGCGGTCCCCTGATCGCCGGAGGAGTTGCGGCCCACCCGCACCTTGATGCCGACAATGAGGTCACGGTTCTTGTCGGCGACCTCGGCGCAATCGGCGGGCGCCATCATCCGGATATTCTCGCTCTCTCCGACCATGATGGTCTTGGAGAAGCCATAGATGCCGGCGAAGGAGACATGCAGGTAGGCCAGGATCCGGGCTTCGGCCTTTTCGATCACATGCTTGCGGAAGCCGGCCCAGTTACCGGGACCGGCGCTGCCGGTGTCGACCGAGGTGGTAACCCCCGAGGTCCGGCAGAATTCGTCGCCATCGATCCCGAGCGACGTGCCACCCCAGTAGACATGGGTGTGCAGGTCGATCAGCCCCGGTGCGACGATGTAGCCCGCCACATCGCGCACCTCGGTGTCCGCGCCCGGCTTCAGGTCCTTGCCGCAGGCTGCGACCCTGCCGGCGGTGAAAGCGACATCACGGATGCCGTCAAGGTTCTGCGATGGGTCGATGACCCGGCCGCCTTTGAGGATCAGATCGTAGTTCATGTGTTTCCCCCGTAGTGTCTCGTCAGTCCGGCTCCACCGCGCCCTTGCGCTCTACGATCATCCGGTACTGCTCCGGCTCACGGTGGCGGGCGAAGTTGAAGGTTGTCGCCTTGTAGCTCCTGCACAGATCGAGATCGCAGCGGGCGACGACCAATTCGTCGTCCTGCGTCAGCGCCTGGCCGATGACTTCCCCGGTCGGGGCGATGATGGAGGAACCGCCTATCATCTCGCAGCCCTCCTCGACGCCGCATTTCGCCACGCCAACGACCCAGCTTCCGTTCTGGTAGGCGCCGGCCTGCATGACAAGCTGATTGTGGAATTCGGAGAGCCGGTCGTGGTCTGGCGCTGGCGGGTTGTGGCGCGGGGTGTTGTAGCCAAGCAGGATCATCTCGACTCCCTGCAGGCCCATCACGCGGTAGCTTTCGGGCCAGCGCCTGTCGTTACAGATCATCATGCCGAGAAGCCCGCCGTGGAGGCTGTCATCGGCGCGCCAGACCGGCCAGGACAGGTCGCCCACCTCGAAGTAGCGCTTCTCAAGGTGCTGGAAGGCGCGCCACGGCTCGTGTTCGGCATGTCCCGGCAAATGGATCTTGCGATACTTGCCGATGATCCCGCCGGACTTGCCGATCAGAATCTGCGTGTTGAAGCGGTGCACCCCGCCAGCCGCCGCAACCAACTCCGCATAGCCGAACGAGATAGCGAGGCCCAGTTCTTGGGCTGTCTCCAGCAGCGGCGCGGTCTCGCCTGACGGCATGGACTGTTCGAAGAAGCTGTCGATCTCGGTCTGGTCGTCCATGAACCAGCGTGGGAAGAAGGTGGTCAGGGTCAGCTCCGGAAACACCACCAGGTCGCAGCCATGGGCCTTCGCCTGCCGCAGATGCTGGACCATCCGCCTGACAACGCTGGCGCGGCTGTCGTCGCGCTGGATCGGTCCCATCTGGGCGGCGCCCACTGTGATGATCCGGCTCACGGGCCGACGTCCTCCGGCGACCTGCCAACGAGCGCGCGATAAACGACCGGGTCGGTCGCGCCTTCCGTGCCATAGACGAGGACACGCGACTCCGGCGTCAGTCCAAGCTCGGCGCGCATGCCGGCACTGGCTGCAGCAATCCGGAAGCCGGCGAGACCAGCGACGCCCGATTCGCCGCCGACCACGCCGATGGCGGCCAGATCGCGCATCGTGGCGATGGCAGCCGCGTCAGGGATCGACATGAAGGCGTCGGCCCCGATGCCGAGCAACTCCCAGGCGAGCAATGACGGCTCGCCACAGGCCAGCCCGGCCATGATCGTGTCGAGATCGCCCGAAGCCGTCCGCAACTGGCCCGCTTTGGCGCTTTCGTAGAGGCAATCGGCCTCGTCGGGCTCCACCACGGTCATGACCGGCCGCGCGGCGCCGAGTTTCTCCCAGCGGTAGGACAGGACGCCTGCCGCCAGCCCGCCGACGCCGCCCTGCACGAAGACATGGGTCGGCCTGCCACCCTGTGACTCGACTTCCATGGCAAGCACGGCATAGCCCTGCATCACGGCCTTTGGCGTCTCTTCATAGCCGGGCCAGGAGGTGTCGGAGATGATGTGCCAGCCATTGGCCGCCGCGGCGGCCGCCGAAGCCCGGACACTGTCGTCGTAGTGCGCCCCTTCGCGACGCACCTCCGCCCCAAAGGCGGCGATTGCATCGGCACGCCCCTGGCTGACGCCTTCATGGACATAGATCACGGCCCTGATGCCGGCCCGCTGTGCGCCCCAGGCCACGGCGCGGCCATGGTTGCCATCGGTGGCGCAGGTCACGGTCAGTCCGTCCGCGCGGTGCTCCGCCACCAGCCGCTCGACAGCGTAGGCGCCACCAAGCGCCTTGAAGCTCTTGAGCGCGAAACGGTGCCCTTCATCCTTGTAGAGCACTTCCGCCACGCCGCAGGCGGCGGCGATCGAGGGCAACGACTGCAACGGGGTCGGCGCGTAGCCGTCCCACTGGCTGATCGCGGCCTGGGCCTGCGCCGCGCCGGCGAGCGACAGGATGGACCTCTGCGCCTCCCCATAGGCCAGAGAGCGGTCACAGAGGCGATTCGTCAGCAGCCGTGCGGTCGGGAATTCGGTCAGCATGCACCATGGTCGAACGGCACGGCCGGCGGGGTCAAGGCCTGTTTGCCGCATGGCTGAAGGGCGCGTCAGGTCTACCCGGGCGGATCCTCAGGCTTGCGATGCTTCCTGATCAGGCCTTCTGGCTGGATGAGGCCTGCCGACATCACGAGCTTGGCTGCAGCCTCGACCGAAACCGATATCTCGATGACGTCCCTGCGCGGCAGATAGAAGAAGAAGCCAGTCGTCGGGT
>JAPLOW010000156.1 GCA_026400555.1 Hyphomicrobiales bacterium | reverse complement strand
GCTGGAGGCCGAAGCCGGAGCCCCGCCGGTCTACATGCTGTTCGAATTGTGCTTCCCGAGCCTCGAAGCGATGCACGCCGCGCTCGCCAGCCCGATCCGGCAGGAGGTGCGTGCCCGCCTTGCCGAGGTCATGAAGGACTTTCAGGGCAAGGTCTACCATCTGGTGCTGGACGGGGGCGTCAGCACGAAAGGCGCGGCATGACCGTTCTGGTCACCGGGGCGGGCGTCATCGGCCACCTGACCGCTGGCGCTCTGGCGGCCAAAGGCCGACCGGTCGTAGCGATCGACATCCGTCCGCCGGATCCCCTCGCGCCCGGCGTGGTGTTCGAGCGCTGCGACATCACAGATAGCGCAGCGCTCTCTCAGGTGATCGGCCGGCATCACGTGACCGGAATTGTCCACACGGCCGCGATGCTGTCGACCGGCATGCGGCGCGATCCGGTCGCCGGCATCCGCGCCAATGTGATGGGCACCATGCATGTGCTCGATTGCGCCCGGAAGGCCGGCGTGCGGCGGGTGGTCTGCGCAAGTTCGACGACCGTGGCCTACAGCACCTTCGGCAGCCACGGGCCGGCGCCCATCGCCGAGGACGAGCCACTACGGCTTGTCAGCCAGCGGCCGGCCAGCCTCTACGCTTCCAGCAAGATCATGGGTGAGCATCTCGGCCTGCTTTACCGCGATCTATACGGGCTTGATGTCGTGTCGCTGCGCTATGGCGCGGTGCTGGGCGGCGCGCTCGACCAGCCGACCAGTGTCCCCGGCCGCCTGCTCGCCCGGCTGGTCGAAGGCGGCAGGACGGGCCGGAAGGTCGTGCTCGACGATCCGCTCCTTCTCTGGGGCGGCCGCGAGGAGTTCGTCGACGCCCGCGATTGCGCCGCGGCCAATCTCTGCGCGCTTGAGGCCGAGGCCCCGAAGCAGGGAGTCTACAATGTCGCCACCGGCGACTGGCACACCCTGGCCGGGTTCATCGATGCCGTCCGCAGGCTCTACCCACGCCTGGAGGTCGAGTATCCGGATCGTATCGAGACCGGGTTTGCGGGGTTCCCCGCCATGCGGCCTGCGCCGTCCTGCACCGATGCCGCCGCGCGCGAGCTTGGCTTCCGCGCTACCTTCGAGCTCGCCGCATCGGTCGCGCATTGGGCGGGGATCGGTTGATCCGGCGAAACGGCGACCGGCGCATCATGGGCCATCTGCCGGCGGCTTCCCCGCACGAGGTTTGCGCTTGATGCGGGTGACGGCGTCGGTCAGGATGATGTGTTGACTGAACTGCTGCGGCGCAGCGTGCAGATTGCGTGGCCTGGTACGTCCCGGCCATCGCCTGCATGAACTGCGGCCATGGGTGCGGCATCGGACGGAGCCCCGTTCGCACGCCGGACCAATGCTGCGGGCGGTCTGGGACTGGGGTGGAGGGTGGCCATGAACACGAAGAGAAAGCTCGGCGTCGGCGTGCTCGGGGCGCACACTTGGGCGGAGAAGGCGCATCTGCCCGGCTATGCGGCCGATCCGCGCGTCGATCTGGTGGCGATCTGCGATGTCGTGCCGGAACGGGCCAAGGCCATGGCGGCGATGTTCGGCGCCCGCAAGGTCTACAGCGACCCGCAGGCGCTGATCAACGACCCCGAAATCGAGATGGTCGACGTCTGCACGCCGACTGATACGCATCTGGAGCTGGGCCTCGCGGCCATCGCGGCCGGCAAGCATGTGCTGTGCGAGAAGCCGATCGCGCGCGACGCGGCCGATGCGGCGCGGCTTGCCCGTGCGGCGCAGATGGCGGGGGTGAGGACCAAGGTGGGTTTCACCTTTCGCTATTCGCCCGCCCTGCGCCAGATCAGGGCGTGGATTGCCGATGGTACGCTTGGCCAGATCTTCCACATCCACGGCCTCGAGCAGAACAGCCAGTTCCTCGATCCACTGTTCCCGTTGCGGCAGGTCCCCGCCGGGATCGACTTCATGCCGAAGCACCCGATTCCGCAGTCGATCGTCGGCTATGGATCGCATCTGGTCGATCTGATGCGCTGGATGGGCGGCGAGTTTTCGTCTGTGGCCGC
>JAPLOW010000064.1 GCA_026400555.1 Hyphomicrobiales bacterium | reverse complement strand
TGAGAACATAGACGAAATGCCCGGTCATGTCGTGCCAGTGCCAGCCCGTCTCCCGTTCGAAGGGCTTGAAGGCGCGGATATGTTTTGCACCGATCCGCCCGCCGGTTGCCTTGTCAAGGCCAAGATTACGGTATTCGACGTCGGCGCGCGGCCCATCGCGTTCGAAATCAGCATCGCTGAACGGTAGGAGATTGAACCTCGACCGAGCGTTCTGAAGGTCCAGCGGACCTTCAAAGTGCGGAGACGCGTTTGCGCGCATGGTGTTCTTCCTGTTGAACGACAACGGAGCTGTCCAATTTTTGAGAAACGCCTGATGTAGTGCCGAGGCGATTACGCAGGGGCCAGATGATTCCGAGTTCGCCGGCGGCTCTGGTTAGCCGTCCCGCAAGCAGGTTTCGCCGCTCGGGGCCAAAGCGCAGCATCGGCCCGGCCAGGCTGAGCGTTCCGACGACCGTCCCTCCTCCGACGCCGGAAACATCGACGATCGCGACGGCAACCGCAGCCGTCCCTGGCTCTCCTTCCTCGACTGCCTCGCCAAAACCCACCAGCCGGGTTGCTTGCAGCATCTGGCGGAAGGTTTCGAGATCGAGCGCGACATTCGGGCCAAAACGCGGAGGCGTCCGGAGTTCGGTGGCTGCAACAATGCGCATCGCGTCTGCCTCGGGCAACGTTGCAAGCCAGGCTTTGCCAGTGGCAGTCGCATGCAGCACAACAACGTGCCCGGTGTCGTGATCGATGTCGGGATCGTAGCGTAGCCCCGAGCGCGCTCCCTGCGCCTTCGCAACCCAGACCAGCCGCTCGCTCTCGACAATGGCGAGGCGCGCCAGTTCGCCTGTTTCGGCTGCCAACCGGTCAAGGATCGGCTGCGCAAGATCATCGAGGCCGCTGCGCACATAATGACGCAGTCCTAGCATGGTGAGCTTCATTGTCAGACCATAACGCCCGTTCTGGACATGCTGGACGACAAATCCGGCCTCGATCAGCAGGGAAAGGAGCCTATGGCCGATACTTTTTGGCAGTGACAGGACATCGCAGATATCCGTCAGGCCTGCGCCATCCGCCTTTCCGGCCAGATGTTCCAGGATGAGCAGCGCGCGCTTTGCTACGGATTGGTTCATGTCATCGATGTTATTAGCGGAACAGAGTTCCGATATTAATCCATGAGTTCATGCTGTCAATTGGACGTTGTCAGCGTAACCCTGGTTGAAGCATGAGGTCCTGTCGCGTCTGGGATGACCAATCCCATGGCTTGCATGCGCCATCGCTTTGCGCCCGAGATCATCGCCCATGCGGTGTGGCTCCATATTCGCTTCCCGCTCAGCCTGCGTCTGGTCCAGGACAGGCTGCTGCAGCGCGGTATCATCGTCTCATACGAAACCATCCGCTGCTGGGCGGCGCAGTTCAGTCCGGACCATGCCCGGCGATTCCGGCGCAGGATGGCCAGCCGAACCGATGTCTGGCATCTGGACGAGGTGGTGATCAAGATATCGGGCCAGCAGCATTGGCCCACATCCTGATCTGGCCGCCGTATGGAGGGCGGTCGACCAGGATGGCTGTGTTCGAGACCAGATCGTGCAAACCCGCCGCAACCCCAAATCGGCCAAACAGCTACCCAGCCGTCTATTGCAAGAGCAGCGCATCAACGGCGGGCGCCTACAAAGTTGGTGCAGATTCCACGGAAGATGGGTTAGTCCTTCGCATGTCAGCATCCCTGCACCAACGCCTCGTACAACCTCCTGAAAGCTCCACGTCAATGCTCCCACTGACACATGCTCTTCTTCAAGCCCGCGCCTCAAGCCGCCCTGTCGCAGGTGCGGTGACGCTCGCGCCCGCTGACCTCGATGCGGCGCTTGCAATCCAGGCCGAGGCATTCCAGGCGAGGGGGGAGGATGTCGCCGGATGGAAGGTGGCGGTGCGCCCTGATCTCGGTCCTGTCGCGGCGCCGATTGCGGGCAGCCGCGTCATCCGGAGCGGGGGCCAGCTTGCCGCTCCCGAGCGGGGACTGCTGGGGATCGAGATTGAACTTGCCGTACGGCTGGGCACCCCCATTCGGCGCCCGATCGACCGCGCCGGACTATTGGCGGCGGCCGACGCCTTCCTCGTCGGCGTTGAGATCTGCGCGACGCGCCCCACGGACGTACGGTCCGCGCCGTTCCTGGCTTTGCTTGCGGATGACATGTCCAACTACGGCTATGTCATGGGAGAAGCGTTACCCTTGGAAAAACTAGCCGCATTCGAGTTGCCAAGGTGCCAGGTGATGGTGAATGGCAGTGAAATCTTTTCTGGCCCGCTCTCGCATCCCGATGGCGATCCGCTCACCCCAGCGCTCAGCTGGCTTGGGACGTCCGATAGTTGGGGCGCGTCCCTCGACGCCGGTCAATTCATTACAACCGGTGCCCTGTGCGGGCTGCTACCCATTGCCGGGCCCTGCCAGATTGAGGTCTTGGCGGAAAGGTTCGGCCCCATCCGGTCTTGGCTCACTTAGAGGGGGGCAAAACACCAGGCGGCATCGAGGCCAGCCCCGAACGGCCTTGATACACGGAGGCCTATCGGCGCGTCACTGTCGTTGTAATGTTCTTAGCGGACGCGCTCTGACTGCGGCTTGGCGAGCATCATGCTGCGGTTGGCGATCTTGACGTGCATGGAGACGAAGCGCTGGAGGTGTCGGGCGGATGTGAACCGCGTCATGATTCTCTCTCGCCGCCACGTCGGCAGGTGCGCATTCTCCGCCCGGTTGTTGAGGCCATAAACCATAATCAAAGCTAATCGGATTTTGGTGCAAATCTGTTCTCAGCATGCGGTAGCTGACCGGGCTGCGCCGGGTCGACGGGCGGATTCGGCGCGTCGCTTGGCCGCCGCTTTGCCCTTCGCTTCCCGAGCAGCCGCCCCCCGGCGCTGCTGCCCAGTTGGGAGCTCCGAACGTGCAGGCTGGGGTGCCGACAGGATTTGTCGCTGCTGACACGCTAAGTTGGAACGGCAAGTGAACACTCGGCCCTGACGCGCAAGATGGTCTGTCGGCTGGTGTGGAAGGCGCGGGCGATGTTCGACCTTGGGCGCGATCCCGATTAGCGCGGCGACGGTGGCGCTTAGCCGTATGAATGCATAGCTCGAAAAAACAGGTTATCGAGAAACGACTATTTCGTCGGCGTTGCCCTTGGCCGTGGGCAGCCACTTTAATTGTTGGCCCTGTTTTGGCCTCGCCAAAACTGATTAGAAAAATCATTTTTTAAAACAGCGATCTAGTGCATTAGTTCGGTTCCTTTCCAAGCACCATTTTTCCCGCAGACTCTGTCTGTGACACCGTGCTGAAGTAACGAGACTTCAGTGCAAAAAGCCGGCCTCTGGCCGGTTTTTTGCTGCCTGAAGATATGCGCAGCGGTGAGGGGGCCATTCATTGTCCGCATCGAAATGTGCTGGACTTGCGCGCCATCCCGCCGTGATATGCACGCCTGATCCCCCACACTGAATGAGGCGACTGATGGATAACCGCAACAGCTTGTGGCGCGAGGTCGACTCGCTGCGGGAGCGTTTCATCGCGCTGTCGGACCGCATCTGGGGCATGCCCGAGGTCTGCTACACCGAGGAACGCTCCTGCGCCGAACATGTCGCGGAACTGACAGCCCAGGGTTTCCGGGTGACCCGCAATGTCGCCGACATCCCGACCGCCGTTATCGGCGAGGCCGGAGAGGGCGGGCCGGTGATCAGTTTCATGGGTGAATATGACGCTCTGCCGGGCCTGTCGCAGCAAGCGGGCGCTGCGAGCCATATCCCGATCGAGCCCAACGGCCATGGCCATGGCTGCGGCCACAACCTGCTCGGTTCCGCCGCCCTGCTGGCAGCGACCGCTGTGAAGAACTGGCTCAGCGCGACCGGCACGCCCGGGCGCGTGCGTTACTATGGCTGCCCCGCGGAGGAAGGTGGAGCGGCCAAGGCCTTCATGGTGCGCGCCGGCGCCTTCAAGGACGCTGACGTGGCGATCTCCTGGCATCCGCACAATTTCTGGGAGGTCACGCCGCCGCTGTCGCTGGCCAACACCCGTGCCGATTTTGTCTTCACCGGCCGAGCCGCCCACGCGGCCGCCCATCCGCATCTGGGCCGCAGCGCGCTTGATGCTGTCGAGTTGATGAGCGTCGGCGTGAACTACATGCGCGAGCACATGCCGAGCGACGCGCGCGTCCACTATGCCCTGCTGGACACGGGCGGCATCGCGCCGAACGTTGTCCAGGCCCATGCGCGGGTGCGTTATTCGATCCGGGCCATCGATCTGCCGGGCATGCTTGAACTGGTCGAGCGCGTGCGCAAGATCGCCGAAGGCGCGGCCCTGATGACCGAGACGAAGATGGAGATGCGCATCATCAGCGCCGTCTCGAACATCCTCGGCAACGCGCCGCTCGAGAACCTGATGCAGGGCGTCCTCGAGGACCTCGGCCCGCCGCACTTTGATGATGCGGACCGGACCTATGCCGAAGCTATCCGCAAGACGCTGTCGGCACAGGACATCGCCACAGCCTGGGCCGCGATCGGCCAGCCCGATAGCGGCGCGGCGCTGGCCGATTTCACGGTGCCCGCGACAGCCGTCCGCAAGCCGATGATCGGCTCGACCGACATCGGCGATGTCAGCTGGGTGGTGCCGACGGTTCAGGCCCACGCGCCGACCGTGGCCATCGGCACGGCGTTCCACACCTGGCAGGTCGTGGCGCAGGGGAAATCGCCGGCGGCACACAAGGCGATGGTGCAGGTGGCCAAGGCCATGGCCGCTGCCGGCGTGGCGGCGCTGACCGACCCCGAACTGCTGGCTGCCGCCAGGGCTGATCATGCCGCACGGACCAAGGCTACACCCTATGTCTGTCCGATCCCGGCAGGCGTCGATCCGCCGCTGACCATGTCGCGCGGCTGAGACGGACGATGCGCTTCGGCTATGATTTCAGCACCCGGCGCGCGCTGATCACCGGGGCGTCATCGGGACTCGGGGCCCATTTCGCCCTGCTGCTGGCCCGGCAGGGCATCGCCGGCCTCGCGCTGGCGGCCCGGCGGCGCGACAGGCTCGATGAGACGGCCGCAGCCTGCCGTGCAGCCGGCGCTGGCGCCGTCGTGACCCTGTCGCTCGACGTGACTGAGGATGGGGACATCACGAAGGCGATCGCCGACACGGCTGAACAGCTCGGCGGACTTGACCTATTGATCAACAATGCCGGCGTGGCCGACAGCGCCCGCGCGCTCGACACGGACGCCAGCAGTTTCGACCGGGTCATGGACACCAACCTGCGAGGGCCATGGCTGATGGCCGTCGGGGCGGCGAAAGCCATGATCGCGGGTGGAACCGGCGGCGACATCGTCAACATCGCTTCGATCCTCGGCCTGCGGGTCAAGACGGGCGTCGCTCCTTACGCCGTCTCCAAGGCGGGTGTGATCCAGATGACCCGCGCGCTGGCAACCGAATGGGCGCGGCACGACATCCGCGTCAACGCGCTGGCGCCGGGTTACATCGAGACCGACATCAACCGCGCCTTCTTCGCCACGGAGGCGGGCCAGGCGATGATCAAGGGCATTCCCGCCCGCCGAATCGGGCAGGCAGGGGACCTCGACGCGCCTTTTCTTCTGCTCTGTTCGGGAGCCTCGGCCTATCTGACCGGCGCGGTGCTCACGGTCGATGGCGGCCATCACATCAACTCGTTGTAGTGATCCCGGCACGGGCCGATTGCATCGCCCGGCGCGCAATGACAGAACAGGACCGCTAGGCCCGATGGATGATGTGACCGCCGATGGATTTCAAGCTGCCGCCCGCCCTTGAGGACATCCGCCTCAGGACACGCTCGTTTATCACGGAGCATGTGCTGCCGGTTGAGGCCGATCGCGGCAACTGGGATGAGCATGACAACATCGCCGAGGCGCCTTTGGCTGTGCTGCGCGCCAAGGCCAGGGCCGAAGGGCTGTGGAGCCCGCAGGCGCCGGTTGCGCTTGGCGGCATGGGCCTGGCCATGGTCGGGCAGGCGGCCATGTACGAGGAAGCCAACCGCTCGATTTTCGGCCCGGTCTGCTTCAACTGCGCGGCACCCGATGACGGCAACATCCGGGTGCTGTCGCAGGTCGGCACAGAAATGCAGAAAGCCCGCTGGCTTGCGCCCATCGTCAGCGGCGAGGTCCGCTCTGCCTTCGCCATGACCGAGCCCGCGCCAGGCGGCGGCTCCGATCCCGGGATGATCCGCACGAAGGCCACACGCACCAACGGCGGCTGGCGGATCGACGGCCATAAATGGTACATCACCGGGGCCGGTATCGCCCACCACTTCATCCTGATGGCCCGCACATCCGATGACCCGCGCAGGGGCCTGACCGCGTTCCTGTTCCACAAGGACCAGCCTGGCTGGCGGATCATCCGCCGCGTCGCGATCATGGGTCCGGAAGAGCATGGCGGACATTGCGAGCTCGCGTTCGACGGGCTTGAGGTCAGCGACGACAACGTGCTGATGGGTGTTGGCGACGGGCTCAAGGTCACCCAGATCAGGCTGGGTCCGGCCCGTCTGACCCACTGCATGCGCTGGCTCGGCCTCGCCAAGCGCTGCCTCGAGATCGCGCAGGACTATGTCAGCCACCGCGAAGGCTTTGGGATCAGGCTGGCAGACCGCGAAAGCGTGCAGATCAAGCTCGGACAGGCAGCCAGCGCCATCGAGATCGGACGCCTGCTGACCATGAAGGCGGCCTGGGCGCTTGATGCAGGGAGCCACGCCAAGACCGAGGTCTCCATGGCGAAAGTGCAGGTGGCCGACACGCTGCAGCTCTGCGCCGACACGGCGATCCAGCTGACCGGCGCCAGGGGCTATTCGAAGGATACGATCTTGGAGTGGATCTATCGCTATGCCCGTCAGGCGCGGCTGGTCGACGGCGCGTCGGAGGTCCACGCCATGGTGCTGGCCAACGCCTACCGAGCCAAGGGCGACGGCTTCTGGAGCTGGGGCTGAGCCATGGAGGCCGGGGCGCAGGCGCGGCTGGGGCGCTGGCTGGCGCAGACGCTCGGCGGCGCGGTCACATCTGTCGAGGTCAGCCGTCTCAGCGGCGGGGCCATCCAGGAGAACTGGATGGTTGAACTACGGCTTGAGGGCGCGCCGCGCGTCTTCGTGCTGCGCAAGGATGCTGCCGCGACGATCGCCACCAGTCACGGCCGCGCTGACGAGTTCGCCTTGATAAGGGCAGCGCACCGGTCGGGCGTTCTGGTCCCCGAGCCGATTGCCTTCTGTTCCGATTGTGACGTGCTGGGCGGTCCATTCGCCCTGATGGCCAAGGTCGATGGCGTCGGCTTTGGCCCAAAGATCGTAAAGGATCTGACGCTCGGCGGTGACCGGGAGGCGCTGGCCGAGCGCCTCGGGCGCGAACTGGCGAAGATCCATGCGATCCGTCCGCCATGCGCCGATCTGGCTTTTCTGGGCGTGCCGCCGTCCGACCCGGCCCTTGCCGACGTCGCCGCGCTGCGGGCGGCCCTCGACGCAATGGGCGCCTCGCGCCCCGCGCTCGAATGGGTGCTGCGCTGGGCCGAGCGACATCCTGCGAAAGCCGAGGCCGTCACGCTGGTCCACCGGGACTTCCGGACCGGCAATTACATGGTCGATGCCACGGGACTGACCGCAATCCTTGACTGGGAGTTCGCTGGCTGGGGCGACCCGATGGGCGATCTGGGCTGGTTCTGCGCCAGTTGCTGGCGCTTCGGCCGCAACGACCTGGAGGCGGGCGGGATCGGCTCGCGTGACGCCTTCTACCGGGGCTACCACGTCGGCGGCGGCGTGTCCGTCAATCCGGACGCGGTTCGGTTCTGGGAGGTGATGGCGCATGTCCGCTGGGCGGTCATCGCCCTGCAGCAGGGCGAACGGCACGCCTCGGGCCGCGAGTTCTCGCTGGAGCATGCGCTCACGGGCCGGATCGCAGCCGAGCTTGAACTGGCCGCCCTCGCCATGACCGCACCCGCCGAATGGAGCAACGCATGACGCCGGAAACGTCAGGCATCGCCCTGTTGCAGGCCGTCGAGCAGACGCTCAGCCGCGACCTTGCCCCCACCCTCAGCGGCGATGCCCGCTTCAAGACGCTGATGGCCGCCAGCGCGGTCCGGATGGTGATCCGCGAACTTGACCAGGCAGGGGCGCTCGTCGCGGCGGAAGTGGCGCTGCTGAACGGCTCGCCGGCCTCCGATCTGGCCCGTGCGATCCGGGCCGGAGCCCATGACCGGGATCCGGGCGTCCATGACGCGTTGCTTGCGCAGGCGCGGGCGCGTACGGCGGTCTCGCGCGGCTGAGCCGTCAACCGGACTTTCGCGGCATGACGAACCTGACGACCGCCGGCAGCAGGAATCCGACCGCCATGAAGCGCACGATATGGTGCGCGCCGACGTAAAGCGGATCAAGGCCAAGAACGACGGCAAGCAGCGCCATGGCCTCGATCCCGCCGGGGGCAAAGGCAATGAAGGCCGCCGCGTAGCTGACCTGCGCCAGCCAGGCCGCGGGCCAGGCGAACAGGGCGGCCACGCCGACAGAGACGACGAAAGCCCCGACAGCGAGTGGCAGCAGGCCGGGCAGCGCGCGGCGGTCCAGACCGCCGAGACGGGCGCCGATCATGCCGCCCAGAATGACGAAGGCGGTGATCGACAGTAGCGGCGGCAAAGAGCCCTGGACGACTCCAGCGCCGTGCAGGACGGTGCTGGCAAGCGTCGCGCCGAGCACGATGGGCGCAACCATGCCAAGGCCCCGGAAGGCCAGACCAGCGGCCAGGCCGGCTCCGAGCATGATGGCGGTGTCCGCAAGCGATGCCGCCGGGTTCGCCAGCGCCGTCTGCGTCGGCGTGATCCCGGCCAGCAACACCATCCCCGGAATAGCGGCCACCAGCACGAATAGGCGGAAGAACTGGATGATGGCGATCTGCGGCAGGTTCTCCGAGGCCTCGCGCCCGATGGCCATTACGGCGGACAGGGCGCCGGGCGCCGAGGCCAGAAGGGCGTCAAGCCGGGACCAGCGACCCACACGGACAAGGAACAGCCCGGTCGCCAGCACGATGGCCACAAGCGCGCACAGCAGAAGGATGATGCTGCCCGGATAGCGCGCGGCGGTCTGCATCGCCTCCGGGGTGGCCGATGATCCGATCACCGCTCCTGAGAGCAGCATGCCGACATCGATAACCGGCATGGCCGGCCCTTTCCACGGATGCACGAGCGAGGCCAGCGCGACGGCCAGCATGGCGCCGGTCAGCCAGCCAGCGGGCACGCCCAGCATGTTGAACAAAAAGCCGCCGGCGAAGGCCACAGCGAGCAGCGCTGTGTCATCGGGCTTCGGCAGCCATCGCGGCAGCCGGCGCAACAGGCCGCGATCAACCATGCCAACGGATCGGGTTGGCAAAGACCGCCGTGCCGCCGCTGCAGGGCTTCATGATGTCGGGTTGTCCGTATCCCATTCAGCAAGCTTTGCGCGGCACGCGGCTCACGCGAGCAACGCCAGCAATTCGCTGGTCAAGGGCTTGCGCATCACCAGGACATTCGAGAACTCGCGCATCGCGTGGTGGATGTCGGCCAGCGGAAGGCCGGAAATGACGATCACTTTCGGAGGCATGGGGAGCTTCGACACGCGGCGCACCACCTCGGTGCCCGGCTCGCCCGGCAAGCCGATGTCGACCAGCACCATGTCATCAGGTTCAACCTTCGCTCCGGATGCAAAGGCTTCGCTGTCGGGATACACTTGGACTGTGCGCCCGACTGAGCGACACAGCTCGGACAGCGCGTCCCGCACTCCGTCGTCATCCTCGACGATGTGGACTGTCATTGTCCCTCACGCGACCGACCGTTGATCCATATGCTGAAGACACGATCTGCGCAGGTTTGGACAGCCCTTGGAATCCCCACAAATACCTATGCCGATCAACAGGATGCGATGGCCTTCACCGGCCTCACGCCCGCACGGCCTCGCGATAGACGAGGCGAACGAGTTCGGCGGTGTTGCGGGCCTTGAGCTTTTCCATGATGCGCGCGCGGTGCACCTCGATCGTGCGTGGGCTGATTCCGAGAAGACGTCCGGCCTCCTTGTTGGACGCGCCGGCGACAATGTGCTCCAGAACATCCACTTCGCGGGCCGTAAGGTTCTCATGGCCGGGGAAGGCCGGCAGGCGGCCGTGCATGGTCACGGGGTTGAGCCGGCTGGCCTGCGCCATCGCTTCACGCACGCGCTTGAGCACGATGGTCGCGTCGAAGGGCTTCTCGATGAAATCAAAAGCGCCGTGCTTCATCGCGTACACGGCCATGGGAACATCGCCCTGCCCCGAAATCATGACGACAGGTGCGTGATACTTTGCGCCGCCAATGGCGTCGAGAATGTCGAGGCCTGAACGCCCGGGCATGTGAACGTCCATCAGGATGCAGCCGGCTTTCAGGCGCATGGCGTCGACGATAAAGCTGTCGCCGGTATCGTAGGTTGTGACCTTCAGCCCCTCCATTTCAAGGAGAATCGACAACGCGTCCCTGACGGCCGCGTCATCGTCGACAATCACGACATCAAGCTCGAACCCCTGGAACGCCTGATTCATCCTGCCCCTCCCAATTCTTATGATTTGTCCGCTTCAGCAGCTGCCGCCATGGGCATGGCGGCAATGCTGTCGCGATTTTCAGCAGCCGTATCGACCGCCGCCGGCAACCGGACCGTAAAGCAAGCCCCCTTGCCGTCACCGCCCGGATCCACCAGAAGCTCGCCCATATGGTTCTGGGCGATGGCTCTTGAAATCGTCAGCCCGATTCCCATTCCTGTCCCGGCTTCGCTGCGGAAGGCGTTGAACAGCGTCCGCATGCGCTCGGCCGGAATGCCCGGGCCGTTATCCGCCACGCTGAGGCAGACGATGTCGCCTTCGGCCCATGTCGTGACGGTGACGGTCGGATCGGCCTCGCGCTGGCAGGCCTCGATGGCATTGCGGGTCAGGTTCAGCACAATCTGCTGGATCTGCACCGTGTCGATGAGCACGCCGGGCAACTGCATCTGTCCGAAGCGCCGCAGGTAGACAGACCTTTGACGCCCCAGCATGGCCAGTTCCAGCGCCTCGTCGACAACGGCATTGAGGTTGGCGTTCTTGCGCTCCGGCGCGCGCTTCTCGACCAACTGGCGCACCCGCTGGATGATCGATCCGGCGCGTTGGGCTTCACGCGTGGCTTTGCCGAGCAGTTCGCTGGCGCGGGGCTCGAGCCTTGAGTGTGTGACCTGGATGCGGTGAACCTCTCGCTCCAGCGCCTGCAGGTAAAGCATGATGGCTGTCAGCGGCTGGTTGAGTTCGTGGGCGAGCACCGACCCCATTTCATCGAGCGCCGAGACGCGCGTGACCCGAATCAGGTCCGCCTGGACTGACGCCAGGCGGCGCTCGGTCTCGTGGCGCGCACTCAGATCGCGGATGACGCCGATGAACTGCCGGCCGTTGGGCGTCTGTGCCTCACCGACCGACAGGTCCAGCGGGAATATCGAGCCGTCCTTGCGGCGGCCCTCGACCTCGCGGCCGATGCCGATGATCCTGCGTTCTCCAGTCGCGCGATAGCGCTGGACATAAAGATCATGGTTGTCATGGTGGGCTTGCGGCATCAAAATCCGCACATTCTCGCCGATCACCTCGGCAGCATTATAACCGAAGAGGCTCTCGCAGGCCTTGTTGAACACAAGGATGCGTGCACCTTCGTCCATGACGATGATGCCATCAGGTGCGGTCTCAAGAACGCTCTCGAGCCGAGCTTCTGAGAGAGTGGGCCGTCTGATGCCCTGCATCGCGGAAATCCACGGTCATTTCAAAAAAACTATAACGATTGAATTGTCGCAGATGTGGCCGCAAATGCAAGCTTAACCAGCCCTTCCACACAATTTGTCATATCGCGTTGACGATCAGGCCCCTTGAATCAGCCTCTCGGCTAACAGGTCAGAGCGCGGCGATCACAGCTTGCAGCCGGCGGACCGCCTCATGCAGGTCGTCGTGCCTGCGCGCATAGCATAGTCGCAGGCCCTCGCCGGCGCCTGTTCCGAAGGCCGATCCGGGCGCCAGCCCGACATTGCCCTCATCCACCAGCCTGATCGCGAAGGCGCGCGAATCCGTGACGCCGTCGACCGAAAAGAAGTAGTAGAACGCGCCGACCGGGGCGGGAGTGCTGACGCGGCCGGTCGCCTGCAGACCAGACACGACAATGTCCCGCGCTTCGCGGGCGCGCGCAATCTGGTGCCCCAGAAACCCCTCGCCATGGTCCAGCGCCGCAATCGCGCCGCGCTGCACGAAGACCGGCGAGCCCGAGGTCGCGTACTGGATCATGTTCTCGATGATCTGGCCGAAATGGGCCGGTGCTTCGAGCCAGCCGATGCGCCAACCCGTCATGGCCCAGTTCTTCGAGAAGCTCTGGACGAACATCACCTTGTCGGTCTCGTCCATCACGTCATGGAAGGACGGCGCATGCGCGGAGCCATCATAGACGAAGCGGCCATAGATCTCGTCGGCGATGATCCACAGATCGTGCCGGCGCGCGATGGCCAGGATCGCGGCGAGTTCGTCGCGGCTGGCTGTCCAACCCGTCGGATTGGCCGGCGTATTGATCGCGAGAACCTTGGTTCGGGGCGTGATGGCGCGTTCGAGCCGGGCAAGGTCCAGGGTCACGCCATTGGCCGAGAACGTCATCGGCACGTCCACCGGTGTCGCTCCATTGACCCCGATCGCGGCGCCGAAATTCGGCCAGGCTGGCGTCGGGATCAGCACCTCGTCGCCAGGGCCGGTCACCAGGCGGATGGCGATCTGGGTGGCCTGCATGCCGGAACCGGTGACGAAGAAGCGCTCCGGCGAGAAGACGCGCCCGAACAGCCGCTCATGATAACGGGCCAGCGCTTCGCGCAGGTCGGGAATCCCGCGCTGCCAGGTGTAGAAGGTTTCACCTGCAGCCAGCGAACGGGTCGCGGCGTCGGTGATGAAGGATGGCGTGGGCATGTCACCTTCGCCGACCCAGAGCGGGATCAGCCCCGGCTTGAGGCGGCCATGATTGACGACGTCGACGATGCCGCTGGACGGCGCGGAACTCGCTTCCGGCCGCAGTGCGGAGATGGCGGGCTGATGGCTGTCAGCGACCTGCGCGGCCATCGGCTGTGTGTCCGTCGTCATCGGCATGAACTCCCGTCAATTTCCTGTCACATAGGCCGAATGTCCGCAATCTGGCCATCCGTCCCGTCATGAAATCTGGCGATGAACCCATCAGGTCCGTGCATGGATCGATAGCGGCCTGTCGGGTCAGGACATGCAAAGGACCCGCCGCGCCGAAGCGCTGCGGGTCCTGAACGGCAAGATGACGCACGGCTGCCGCCACAACGGATCACTTGTTCAACGCGTCGCGGATCTGGGTCAGGAGCTTGACCTCATCGGACGGCTCGGGTGGTGCAGTCGGGGCGGCGGGCTCGGCCTTCTTCATCTTGTTCATGGCCTTGACGACCAGAAACAGAACCCAGGCGATGATGAGGAAGTTGACCACGAAGGTGATGAACTGGCCGTAGCCCAGCATCGCGCCGGCCTTCTTCGCGTCGGCATAGCCGGTGCCCGCAGCAACCTTGGCGCCGAGGGAGAAGTAGAGATTCGAAAAATCAATGCCGCCAGTGATCGCGCCAATGATCGGCATGATGATATCGGCGACCATGGATTCGACAATCTTGCCAAATGCGCCGCCAATGATCACGCCGATCGCGAGATCAACAACATTTCCCTTCATGGCAAAGTCTTTGAATTCCTGAAGCATCGCCCTGTTTCCCTCGATTTCGTGCACAAAACTGCATTTGACGGAGCCACTTGCTCCGCTGAAAGAGACAATTAATACAATTTCAATCTGTTTAAAAGGCCAAAATCACCCGTCGATTACCCTAATTCAACATTCTCTTGCGGGTTCTCCGTCATCGTGGGTGGCCTTTCTGCCGGTCCTGTACGCGGCGAGATACGGGGTGATTCCACTTTTAGCTCGTTCTCCGCTAGGCTTCGCCAAGGAGGTTGGCGCGATGCTTCCCGGCTGGTCTGTTGTCCTTGCGGCGCTGGTTTATCTGTTCGTCCTGTTTGCCGTTGCCCATGCCGCTGACGGAGCGGGCCGGAAGATCATGCGCGGACCTGCTCGCACCACCATCTACGCGCTGGCGCTGGCGGTCTACTGCACGTCATGGACCTTCTACGGTTCGGTCGGCTTCGCCAACCGGGCCGGGCTCGACTTTCTGGCGATCTATGTCGGACCGATCCTGGTCATCGGCCTCGGCCATCGGCTTGTGGCGCGCATCGTGCGCCTGGCGAAGGCCCAGAACATCACCTCGATCGCCGATTTCGTCGGCGCGCGCTACGGCAAGAGCGAGCGGGTCGCTGCGCTGGTCACGATCATCGCGGTCGTTGCCGCCCTGCCCTATGTCGCCTTGCAACTGAAGGCCGTGTCGTCGTCGCTGTCGGTGTTCATCGAGATCTCCGACGGCACGCAGATCAACGACAAGCTGCCGGTGCTCGGCGATCTTGCGCTCCTCGTCGCACTGGTCCTTGCCGCCTTTGCGGTCGCCTTCGGCACACGCCACATCGATGCGACCGAGCATCAGGACGGGCTTGTGGTCGCGATCGCGCTCGAATCGGTGGTCAAGCTGATTGCCTTCCTGATCGGCGGCATCTTCGTCGTCTACTGGATGAATGATGGGCTCGGGGCAATCCTGCAAAAGGCGGCCCAGCCGGCGCTCAACGACCAGATTCCGCTGCTTGAACGCACCTCCAGCCTGACGACATTCCTGACGCTCACCGTCCTGTCGGCCTTCGCTGCCCTGCTGCTGCCGCGCCAGTTCCACATGGCCATTGTCGAGAACCGGGATGAGCGCGACGTGCGCCGCGCCGCCTGGCTGTTCCCGCTCTATCTGATCCTGATCAACCTGTTTGTCCTGCCGATCGCGATTTCGGGCGAGACGCTGCTCAATCTCAACCCGGCCGAACGGGACATGACGGTGCTGCTGCTGCCGCTGAGCAAGGGCGCCGGGCTGATCGCGATGATCGTGTTCATCGGCGGGCTGAGCGCGGCGACCGCGATGGTGATCGTGGCGTCGGTTGCGCTGGCGATCATGATTTCGAACCATCTGGTGATGCCGCTGGTGGTGCGCGGCCGCAGCCTGCTGTCACAGTGGCGGCGGACACAGAGCGCGGCGCCATCGCTGGAGACCGGCGGCGGCGACCTCGGCTCCCTCGTCATCACGATCCGGCGGATCGCGATCATGATGATCGTGCTGCTCGGTTATGTGTATTACCGGGCTGCCGGCGACGCGGCGCTGGCGAGCATCGGGCTCCTGTCCTTCGCCGCCACGGCACAGATCGGCCCGGTCTTCGTGGCCGGGCTTGTCTGGCGGCGCGGCACGGCACCTGGCGCCTCGGCAGGCCTGCTGGTCGGGCTGCTGACCTGGATCTACACGCTGCTCCTGCCCAACCTGCTTGGCTCCGATCCGGCCTGGATGTCGCTGATCCAGAACGGACCTTTCGGCATTGCCGCGCTGCGACCAACCGCCCTGTTCGGAGTGGATCTGCCACAACTGAGCCATGGCGTGGTGTTCAGCCTGCTGTTCAACACGCTGGCCTTCATGCTCGTCTCGATGCTGCGACCAGCCAACGCGATCGAAAGGCTCCAGGCCGCGAGCTTTGTCTCGGCCGCCGGCCCGGGCATGGCCCAGAACCTCAGGCTCTGGCGCTCCTCCGTCACCATGGATGAATTGCAGGGCACCATCGCTCGCTATCTCGGCGCCGACCGCACCCGCGAGGCGTTTGCCGGATTTGCCCGGGCCAACGGACGCGAAGCCGCGCCGTCGCCGGGCCAGCGCGGACATGACGAAGCCGACATCCACGCCATCCGCTTCGGCGAGCATCTGCTGGCGTCCGCCATCGGGGCTGCGTCTTCGCGCCTTGTGTTGTCGGTGCTGCTGAAGCGCCGCAACCTGTCGAGCGAGGCGGCCTTCAAGCTGCTCGACGACGCTTCCGCGGCGCTGCAGTACAACCGCGACCTGTTGCAGCACGCGCTCGACCAGTCGGGCCAGGGCATCACCGTGATCGACAAGGAGCTGCGCGTCCTGTGCTGGAACGAGGCCTTCATCAAGCTCTATGACCTGCCGCCCCACATGATGCGGGTCGGCACCGGACTCGACGAGATCGTGCGCTTCAACGCCGAGCGCGGCTCCTATGGCGAGGGGCCCGTCGACGATCTGGTGGCTCATCGGCTGGAAAGTTTCCTCAATGACCGTGAGCCGGTGCGCCTGCGCATCTTCCCGTCCGAACGCGTCATCGACATCCGGTCCAACCCCCTGCCCGATGGCGGCCTTGTCACGACCTACACCGACATTTCCGACGCGGTCGCGGTCGAGGAAGCGCTCGAGCGACGCGTGCGGGAGCGGACCGAGGAGCTGACGCGCGTCAACACCGCGCTGCAACTGGCCAAGCAGCAGGCGGAAACCGCCAACCTGTCGAAGACACGCTTCCTGGCCGCGGCCAGCCATGACGTGCTGCAGCCGCTGAACGCCGCGCGGCTCTATGCGCATTCTCTGACCGAGCGCGACCGCGCCGTCGGCCGCCCCGAACTGGCGGAGAATGTCGAGGCCTCGCTGGATGCGGTCGAGGAAATCCTGACCGCGCTGCTCGAGATCTCGCGGCTCGACGCCGGTGCGATGAAGCCGGAGATCACGAGCTTCCGGATCGATGAGCTGTTCCGGCAGCTTCAGCGGGATTTCGAGCCGCAGGCCCGCGAGAAGGGTCTGCAGCTCCGCTTCGTCACGAGCCGCCTGACCATTCGCTCGGACCGGCGCCTGCTGCGCCGCGTGCTGCAGAACCTCGTCTCGAACGCGATCAAATACACACCATCCGGCAAGGTGCTGGTGGGCTGCCGCCGGCGCGGCACGCTGCTGCTGCTGCAGGTCATGGACACCGGCCTTGGCATCCCGCAGGCCAAGCAGAAGGCGGTCTTCCGCGAATTCGAGCGGCTGGACCAGGGAGCGAGGATCGCGCGCGGGCTGGGCCTCGGGCTTTCGATCGTGGAGCGCATCGCCAGCACGCTCGGCCACCGGCTCACCCTGCGCTCGGCGCCAGGACGCGGCTCAACCTTCGAGATCGCCGTGCCGCGTGCTGCAGGACTGGCGGCCCCCGCGCCGCAGGCCGAGCGCACGGCCAGCAGTTTCGCTCCGCTCAAGGGGATGCTGGTGATTGCGATCGACAACGAGCCGACGATCCAGGACGGCATGAAGCTTGTGCTCGGCGGCTGGGGCTGCGACGTGGTCACCGCAGCCGACGCCAATGAAGCTCTCTCGGCGCTTGAGCGCGGCGGCCGGGTTCCGGATGCGATCGTGGCAGACTTCCATCTTGACGAGGGCAACGGCATCGCGGCGACGCTCGCCTTGCGCGAGGCGCTCGGGCGCTTTGTTCCGGCGACACTGCTGACCGCGGACCGTTCGCCGGAGGTGCGCGCGCAAGCGGAGGAGGCAGGGATGCAGATCCTCAACAAGCCGATGCGGCCAGCGGCGCTGCGGGCCCTGCTGTCACAATGGCGGATGACGCGGACCGCGGCGGAGTGATTCAGCCCGCCCGTTTCATGGCGTCTTCGGCATCGAGAAAAGCCTGGACCTCCGGGCTCGGCGCCGGGCTTCCCGCCACGACGCCCATTTCATCCATCATCCGCTGGATGGGCACGAACTCCCTGGCCTTGCGGTCGTACAGACCGGCGCGGACCAGCGCGACGGCATTTGTGATGTCCTGCCCCTTCGCGCCCATCGAGACCAGCCGGTGCTCGATAACGAGCCAGGTTTCGGCCCAGCACAGGACGCGGGTTTCAAGCGTGAACGGCTTCAGCAGGCGCAACTCGCGCCGGAAACGGATCTTGCCGGCGCTGATCACCGGCATCCAGCCATGCTTCAGCCAGGCGCGCCACAGACCGCCCCGAAGCATCAGGTCTGTCCGCCCAAGGTCCATCAAGGTCCAGTAGCGGCCGTTGTTCAAGTGCAGCGATGTGTCGAGGTCATGGAACCAGACACGGAACGGAACGCGCGACACCTCAAACGGCGCAGCCAGCGCGCCGCGGAAGCGGGCGCTGGCCACAAGCCAGATCAGACGGAGCCAGAGGTTCACGCAGCCTTCTTTTGCTTGGCGTAATAACTGCCGCCGGACATCGCCATCTCGATCAGATGCTTGTTCGGCTTGAAGCGTGGGCCATAAGCCTTGGCTAGCCTGGTGCACATCTCGACGAAACGGGCGTGGCCCATGCCTTCAATGTAGCTGAGTGTGCCGCCCGTATAAGGAGCAAAGCCGAAGCCGAGGATCGAGCCGACATCCGCCTCACGCGGGTCGGTGACAACGCCCTCCTCGACCGTACGGGCCGCTTCCAGCGCCTGGAT
>JAPLOW010000183.1 GCA_026400555.1 Hyphomicrobiales bacterium | reverse complement strand
CCGTGGCTCCGCCCGGGCCATGGGCCTTGAAATCGTTGCCTGAGGAGAGCCCCGATGAGCAAGCGTATCACCAAGGCCTATGAGGGCGTCAGCCGCACAAAGCTGGTCGCTATCGATGAAGCTGTGAAGATGGTCAAGGAACGTGCCACGGCGAAGTTCGATGAGACCATCGAGATCTCGATGAATCTCGGGGTTGACCCGCGTCATGCCGACCAGATGGTCCGTGGCGTTTGCAACCTGCCAAACGGTTCGGGCCGCACCCTGCGCGTCGCCGTGTTCGCACGTGGCGCCAAGGCTGAGGAAGCAAACAAGGCCGGCGCCGACATCGTCGGTGCGGAAGACCTCTATGAGATTGTCAACTCGGGCAAGATCGAGTTCGACCGCTGCATTGCCACTCCTGACATGATGCCGCTCGTCGGCCGTCTCGGCAAGGTTCTGGGCCCGCGCGGCCTGATGCCGAACCCGAAGGTCGGCACAGTGTCGATGGACGTCACCGGCGCGGTCAAGGCCGCCAAGGGCGGGTCTGTCGAGTTCCGCGTCGAGAAGGCCGGCATCGTGCATGCCGCCGTCGGCAAGGCCTCGTTCGATGCCGACAAGCTGGTGACCAACATCAAGGCCTTCGCCGATGCGGTCGCCAAGGCCAAGCCGGCCGGCGCCAAGGGCACCTACATCCAGCGCGTGGCGATCTCCTCGACCATGGGCCCGGGCGTCAAGGTTGATCCGGCGACTGTCTGATCGGCTTCCGAGTTCGGCAAATCGGAGCCCCGCATCGCAAGATGCGGGGTTTTGTTTGAGCGCCGCGTCCGCCTCTGGATAATTGGCCGCAGTTGAATGCCTGCACCGACCCTATAGACATGTCCCACGTAATCCCAGGAGACCGACGTGGCAACCGCTCCCCAAGCCTCGCATCAGGACTTGATCGGCGCGCTGGTGCTGATGGCGGCGACTGTCGCTGCCCTGATCTTCGCCAACACCGGCCTCGCCGGGCTGTACAAGACGCTGCTCTACACCCCGATCAGCCTTGATGTCGGCGGCTTCGTGCTGGCCGACTTGGCCAAGAACTGGGTCAAGAACCTGCTGATGGCGATCTTCTTCCTGTATGTCGGACTGGAGATCAAGGCCGAGTTCACCGAAGGGGCGCTGTCAGACCGGCAACGGGCGATCCTGCCCTTTGCCGGCGCCGTCGGCGGCATGGCGGCACCGGCGATCATCTTCCTTACTCTGGCAGGTTCGAACTCCGCCTATGTGAGTGGCTGGGCGATTCCGTCTGCGACCGACATCGCCTTCGCTGTCGGCGTGGTGGCCTTGCTCGGTTCGCGCGTGCCGCCGGCACTGAAGGCCTTTCTGCTTGCCGTTGCCGTCATCGACGATCTGGGCGCGATCCTGATCATAGCGATTTTCTACACGGCCGAGATCAGCTTTGGCGCCCTCGGGCTGGCGGCGCTGGCCGTTGCGGTGCTGCTGGCGCTCAATCTCGCGGGCGTTACCCGGATTCTGCCTTACATGCTCGCTGGCGTCGCACTTTGGCTTTGCGTCCTGAAGTCGGGCGTCAATCCGACGCTGGCCGGGGTCATTACTGCCCTGTTCGTGCCGCTGCGCGATACCGCCGGCACGGTGCACCCGCTGCATGACCTGGTCGACAGGCTCAAGTTCAGCGTGGTGTTCGTGATCATGCCGATTTTCGCCTTCGCCAATGCCGGCGTGCCGCTGGGCGGTCTCGGGCTTGCCGACATCGTCCATCCGGTGACCTCCGGCATTGCGCTCGGGCTCCTGCTGGGCAAGCCGATCGGGATCACGCTTCTGGTGTTCGTTGCGGTGAAGTCGGGTTTTGCGCGACTGCCGGACAACTCCAGTTGGGCGCAGATCGCAGGTGTCGCATTCATCGCCGGTATCGGCTTCACCATGAGCCTGTTCATCGGCGTTCTGGCCTTCGGGGATGGCGAGCTCATGAACAAGGTCAGGGTCGGCGTGCTGCTCGGCTCGACCCTGGCTGCGATTGCGGGTGCGCTTGTCCTTGTCGCCATGGCCCAGGTACCCGTCCAGCGGCCGGCTCCCAGAGGCTGACGCCGGTTTCTGCGGATTGCCCGCTCAGGCGCGCTGTCCGAGCCCACGCAATTCGGCGGCGATTGGCCCGTTGAGGACCTCTTCCAGCCGCGCCAGGCTCCGCGCGACAATCTCCCCGTCCATGACCCGATGGTCAAAGGTCATGAAGAGCTCGACGTCGCCGCTGGCGGCAAAGGGCCCATAACACACCGTGCTCGTCAGTGGGGTTACGGGGGCGGTGATCGTCGCGCCGAGATGGCCGAGCACGCTGATCCCGAAGCTGCCAAAATAGGCAGTGCGCAGGGGGCCGATATTGTGAGCGAGCCACCACAGCAGGCGCCGGACCGGCCAGGGAAAACGCGACAGGTTGAGAAGGACGCGGAAATGCCGGATCGACTCAACCGGGTCGTTCAGCGCGCGTGTGAGGTCATCGGCAAGGTCAGTCAGGGGCCGCTCGGCGTGCATCTTGATCTTCGCCGGGAAGAGGGCCTTTTCCCCCTGCCAGATGCGCTCGACAATGATGGTGACGACACTGCCGTCGGCTTCGCACAGGCTCGGCCAGGGCAGTGCGACAAAGGAGCGGCGCAGGGCAGGGGTTTCAGCAGCCACCAATCCGTAGGCCTTCGCAAACAGGATCGTCCACGGAATGGAGATCGCGGCCTGCTGTCTCGCCTCACGCAGTCCGGCAATATTGATCGTGCGCTTGATTGTGCCGAGGGGGACGCTAAGGCGCGTATGCGACAGATCGGCCATATAGCGTCGCGGCAGCGACAGGGGAATGAACTTGAACTTCATGGGCGCGACGATCAACCTATGCCGATTCGAGCAGTGGGCGTTCTCGCTATAAGCGGAACTTGTCTGACTTTTGTCGAGATCGGGCACCTGAATTCCCCGAGCCTTGCCAGCTGCAACCTGAGATGCGAGTGACATGGCGAGCGTGCACGATGATCTGAGACCGGTAACGGTTGTGACGGGGGCATCTCTCGGGATTGGCCGGGAACTGGCCCTGCTGGCGGCGCGGCGCGGTGAAGTCCTGCTGGTCGCGCGGGGGCACGATGGCTTGTCGCGGCTTGCGGACGAGATCAGCGCCCAGGGGGGGCGGGCCAGCATCATTGCGCTTGATCTTGCCCAGCCGGGCGCGACTGATCACCTGCTCTCGGTTCTGGCCGCTCGGGGCCTGCGTTGCCATCAACTGGTGAACAATGCCGGCTTCGGCTTCGTCGGCCCGGCCGCAACGCTCGACCGGGGAGGGCAACTGGCCTGCATCGACGTCAACGTGCGTGCGTTGACCGACCTGACCCTGGCCGTCCTGCCCGCCATGATCAGGCGCGCGGATGGCGGCGTGCTCAATGTGGGATCGGTTGCGGGCTTCATGGCGGGGCCGCATTCTGCCGTCTATTATGCCACAAAGGCGTTTGTTCACTCGTTCACTGAGGCGATCAGGGCCGAGACAGCGGGTTCGGGCGTGCGTGTGACGCTGCTCTGCCCGGGGCCCGTGAATACGGGCTTTCTTGCGCGGGCGACGGGCGGGGTGCGGCAGTCCGAGGCCAGCCTGTTTCACCTGCCGGCGGCTGCCGTCGCGAAGGCCGCCTGGCATGGCTTCATCCGCGGGCAGGACAGGGTCGTGCCGGGCTGGCCGAACCGGATCGTGCAACTCGCGGCCTGGCTTCTGCCGCGCCGGGCGCTGAGTGCGCTGGTGCTCCAGCGGCAACGGGGCCGCACGACCCTGTGACGACGAGACAGCAAATAAACTGAATTAGCCCTTGGCAAAGCGGCGGGTGTTCGCTAGATGGAGCGGATTCCAAATGATGTCTGCGGAAACGCAAGGCGTCGGATGCAGGCGGGTGACCGCGTGCTGACAGGGCCAGCGAACGAGAGGGCGACCTTTCGTACGATGGTCCGTTGTCCTGTCCGAGACTGCTGGCGCTGCGCAAGCGGCTTAATCAGCCAAGGCCACAATCTGGCCTTCTGGCCTGCATAGACGGGTGAGAACAGATTTTTCGGGGCGACAAGCCCCTGGTGTCAGTTCGAACCATCGCCTGGGCGCCGCATTGTGCGGGTTCAGGGGGCAGGGCGTTGAGCGTCGTCCCTTGTGGGCGTCGAGGCTTGCGCCGAGATGTGTGCATTGGACGGCTAACTTGAGCCGGCGGGGTAACCCGCCAAACCGGAGAGAGCCCAAGTGGATCGTTCGCAAAAACGCGAAGCCGTGACGGAACTGAACGAGGTCTTCAAGACCAATTCGGTTGTCGTTGTTGCCCACTACGCCGGCCTGACCGTTGCCGACATGCAAAAGCTCCGTCGTGAGATGGGCAAAGCTGGCGGCACCGTGAAGGTGGCGAAGAACCGCCTGGCCAAAATCGCTCTTGAAGGCACGGACGCAGCGTCCATCGGCGCCCTTCTGAAGGGTCCGACCTTGCTCGCCTACAGCAAGGACCCGGTCGCAGCGGCCAAGGTTGCAGTGGATTTTGCCAAGACCAATGACAAGCTTGTCATCCTT
>JAPLOW010000091.1 GCA_026400555.1 Hyphomicrobiales bacterium | reverse complement strand
TTGTCGAAGGCGCCCTGGCCCCATTTCAGGAAGTTGTAGCGCTCGCCATTCTGTTCGTATTCGCGCTTGACGTTCTGGCCGAGCGATTGCGGCGTGCCGAAAAAGTCGACCACGACCGAATGGTCGATCACCAGGTCGACCGGCACCAAGGGGTTGATCTTGGACGGATCGCCGCCGAGCGTGGTCATGCCGTCACGCATGGCGGCGAGGTCGACCACAGCCGGAACGCCGGTGAAATCCTGCATCAGCACGCGGGCGGGCCGAAAGCCGATCTCCTTGTCGGCCTTGCCCTTGCCCTTGAGCCAGTCGACGAAGCCCATGATGTCGGCCTTGGTCACCGTGCGCCCATCCTCGAAACGCAGCAGGTTCTCCAGCATCACCTTCATCGAGTAGGGCAGCGCGGAAATGCCGCTGAGCCCGTTCTTCTCGGCCTCGGCGAGCGAATAGATCAGGTAGGATTTGTCGCCGACCTTGAGGGTCCGGGCGCAGTTGAATGAGTCGAGAGAAGCCATGGGGCTCACATCCTTCGGGGCAAACGGTCACAGGGCAGGCCTGACGCATCAGACCGGTTCTGAAGGCCTGTGACAAGAGCACCAGGGCGGCCGAAGGGCCAGCCATGGTGTATGCCACAGCATCACGATGCGCGCCGCCCCGGGAGTGCCCGGGCCCCGCGCCTGTCAGCGCGCGGCGAAGCCAGGCGCTCTATAGAAGAATTCAAATCGTTACGCTATTGGGTCATCAGTCTAAAATGCGGGTGTCCGGCGGTGAAGGCTGCTGTCTCCGCCAGAGCCGGATGATCTCGACCTTGCCTGATCCCTACATCCTGACCGCGCGCGATCTGGCGTGCCGCCGCAACGAGCGCAGCCTGTTTGCGGGGCTCTCCTTCGCGGTGTCCGGCGGGGGTGGGCTGGCACTGACCGGCCCGAACGGGGTTGGCAAGACCTCGTTGCTGCGCGTCCTGGCGGGCCTTCTCCGGGCAGAGGCCGGGACGGTCAGCCTCGCACCGGCCCTACCCGATCTCGATCTGCCGCAGCGCAGCGTTTTCGTGTCCAGCCGCGACCCGCTCAAGGGCGCGCTGACGGTGCACGAACTGCTCGCCGGCTGGCAGGCCATGGTGTTTGAGGGCGAGGGAGGCAGCGTGGAGGGTGCGCTGCAGGCCTTCGATCTTGCGGCCCTCGCGGGCGTGCCCTGCGCCTACCTGTCCTCCGGCCAGCGCCGCCGGGTGTCGCTGGCGCGGCTGAAACTCTCCACCAGCGTCCACCGCCCTGTCTGGCTGCTCGACGAACCGACGAACGCGCTCGACGCCGCCGCCCGCTCCCGCCTTGCTGCGGTTGTCGGCGACCACCTTGCCGCCGGCGGCATGGTCGTAGCCGCGACGCATGATCCGCTCGGCTGGCCTGATCTGGCCGCGCTGGATCTCGGCGCGCATGTGGTGCACCGGCAGGCCGAGGTGGCCTTGGCATGAGCGGCTTTCTGGCGCTTGTCCGGCGCGATCTCGCGCTCAGCCTGCGCATTGGCGGCGGTGCCTCCTTCGCGCTCGTCTTCTTCCTGATGATCGTGACGCTGACCCCCTTCGCCATCGGCCCGGACTTGAACCTGCTCGCGAGGATCGCTCCGGCGATTCTCTGGATCGGCGCGGTGCTTGCCACGCTGATCGGCCTCGACCGCCTGTTCCAGGCCGATGCGGAGGACGGCACGCTGGACCTCCTGAAGGCCGGCCGCCTGCCTCTCGAAGGCATTGTCCTCGCCAAATGCCTGGCCCATTGGCTGACCACCGGCCTGCCGCTGGCGCTGGCCGCTCCACTCTTCGGATTGCTGCTCGCCATGGAGCCTGCCGGCATGGCGGCGGCGGCCCTCAGCCTGCTCGTCGGCACGCCGGCGCTGACCTTCATCGGCGCGGTCGGAGCCGCATTGACGGCGGGCATCAGACGCGGCGGCGTGCTAATCGCCATCATGGCCCTGCCGCTGATGATTCCGGTGCTGATCTTCGGCGTCGCCGCCTGTAATGCGGCCGTCGGCGGCACCATCCCCTTTGCCACACCGCTGGCGATCCTGGGCGCGCTCACCCTGATCTTCGCCGTCATCGGCGTGATCGGCGCGGCCGCCGGCCTGCGTCAGGTCGACTGAGCCTGCTGCAAAAGCGCGCACGCATTGCGCAAGCGGCCATGTCCGCGTAAATCTGCGATGGGGAAACACAAAAGACGCCATGACCATGATCAACCAGCTCGCCAATCCGACACGCTTCATGGCGCTGTCGGGCAGGCTTCTGCCCTGGATCGCGGGCTTGGGCGCTGTTGGCCTGGTCATCGGCTTTTACGGCGCCTGGTTCAGCGCGCCTGCGGACTACCAGCAGGGTGAAACCATCCGCATCATGTATGTCCATGTCCCGGCTGCCTGGCTGGCCATGGCCTTCTACACCGTGATGACCATCTCTGCGGTCGGCGCTTTGGTCTGGCGGCATCCACTGGCCGAGGTGGCGCAGAAGGCCGCCGCACCGATCGGGGCCTGCTTCGCGCTGGTCTGCCTGATCACGGGCGCGCTCTGGGGTCGCCCGATGTGGGGCACATACTGGGTCTGGGATGCGCGGTTGACCTCGATGCTGGTGCTGTTGCTGATCTATCTGGCGATCATCGCGCTTTGGCGCACGATCGACGAGCCCACGCAGGCCGGGCGAGCCGTCTCGATCCTGACGCTGGTCGGCTCGGTCAACATTCCGATCATCAAGTTCTCCGTCGACTGGTGGAACACCTTGCACCAGCCAGCCTCGGTCTTCCGTATGGATGGGCCGACGATCCACCCCTCGATGCTCTGGCCCCTGCTGATCTGCGCCATCGGATTCTCGCTGCTCGCGGTGGCGCTGCATCTGGTCGCAATGCGCACCGAGATCATGCGCCGCCGCATCCGCACCTTGACGATTCTGGCCGCGGACAGGGCCGACCGCACCGCAGGCATGGCCGGCTACGGGAGTGCGGCCGAATGAGCGCCCTCGGCACCCACGCCGCCTTCATCATCGGCTCCTACGTGATGGCCGGCATTGTCCTCGGCGCCCTGACCGTCTGGACGCTGCTTGACCACCGCGCCCGATCACGCGAACTCGCGGCGCTGGATCCGCGCCGGGGCCAGGACCAGCCATGAGCCCGGCCGATTCGGCGCCGGCGCGGAAGCGCAATTGGCTGTTCCTCGCCCCGCTGGTCTTCTTCGGGCTCCTCGCCACCCTGTTCCTGTTCCGGCTGTTTGCTGGGGACGCGTCGCGCGTTCCGTCCGCGCTGATCGGCAAGCCTGCGCCTGAACTCGCCTTGCCGTCGCTCGAAGGCCTTGTGCGCGGCGGAGCAGCGGTGCCCGGCATCGCACCGGCCGACCTGAGGGCGGGCCGCGTGACGATTCTGAATGTCTTCGCCTCGTGGTGCGCACCCTGCCGCATCGAGCATCCGTTTCTGGTCGAGATGAGCGGCAGCGAGGCCGTGCGCGCCGGACGCGTCCAGGTCCTGGGGCTCAACTACAAGGATGAACCGGAAAACGCGCGGCGCTTCCTCGGAGCGCTTGGCAATCCCTACGCGGCGGTCGGCACGGACCGGAATGGCCGCAGCGCCATCGAATGGGGCGTCTATGGCGTGCCTGAGACCTTTCTGGTCGGGAAGGACGGCACCATCCTTAAAAAGCATATCGGCCAGCTCACCGCAGACAGTGCCCGCGCCCTGCTGGCCGAAGCGGTGGCGGCGGCACGCGCCCCGTAACGATCTGACCACGCGTCTCCGGATGTCGTGATGTCCGGCGCGGGACGCAGGGACCGGCGGCCTTCCCGGCGCTTGACAGCGGCTCGCCCGCAACCGCACTCTTTGCCGGCACGGTGATGGTAGATGCAGGGGCGAGGTCATGACGAACCTGACGCGACGCGGACTGGTCAAGTCGGGACTCGGGCTTCTGGCCGCCTGCGGACTGGCCTCGGGCGTCGAGGCCCAGCGCGCGAAACTCCTGCGCTTCGGCCTGTCGGCCTGGCCCCCAAACCTTCAGCCCTGGGTCTCGACAGGCGCGTCGGCGGGCACCGTCAAGATGCTCATCCATTCGCGACTGATCAGCTATGACCGCGCCGGAAATCTGGCCGGCGAACTGGCGGAGAGCTTCGGCCATGAGGCGGACGGCGCCTGGGTGTTCCGCCTCGTGCCGAACGCCGTTTTCCACAATGGCGAGCCGGTCACCTCAGCCGATGTCCGGCACACGATCGAGCAGATCGGCGGCGAGCGTTCGACAGCCTACATGCGGGCCCAGTTCCAGTCTGTGTCGCGGATCGAAACGCCGGATGCCCGCACGATCCGCATCTACACCAAGGAGCCGGTGGCAACGCTGCCGACCTGGTTCGGCAACTACAACATGCCGATCGTCTGGCGCGGATCGCCGGCCAACGAGCCGGTCGGCTGCGGCGCCTATCGCCTGGAATCGCAGGAGCGCGGCACCTCGCTCGATCTGGTCGCCTTCGACCGCTATTTCCGTGCCGGACTTCCGCGCATCGAGCGCCTGCGGCTTGTGGTCTACGCCGACGAGAACCTGCGTTTCGCCGCGTTGAAATCCGGCGACATGGACATGATCGAGTACGTGCCGTGGCAATCGATGAGCGGCGTCGAAAGCGATCCGAGGCTCAGGCTCGACACCCAGTACGGTCCGTTCATGGACATCCTCTTTAACGGCACCAAGGGACCCTTTGCCGATGCGCGCATCCGGCGGGCCGTGGCCCATGCGGTCAAGCGCGAGGATATTGTTCAGGCTGCCTTTTTCGGCCGCGGCAGGCCGCTCGAAGGTGTGCCGATCATCGAGGGCACGCCATGGTGGGATGCGGAACTGTCCAAAGGCTGGCGCTATGATCCCGCCGAGGCGAAGCGCCTGCTGGCCGACGCCGGGGCCCCGAACGGCTTCCAGACCGTGATGCTGGCCACTGCCCAGTTCGGCATGCACAAGGACACCGCCGAGGTCGTGCAGCAGCACCTCGCCGCGATCGGCATCCAGTGCGAGCTTCGCCTGCCGGATTGGTCGACCCGGGTGCGGCTCGGCACGACGGGCCAGTACGAAATCGCCATCCATGGCGTTTCCGCCGACAACAATGACCCGGACGGGCTGACCGTGATCATGGACACCTCGCTGTCGCCGACACATGGCCGCTCCTTTGGCGTGCAGGCTCCGCGCACGATCGACCTGCTGGCACGCGGACGGGCAGAATTCGACGAGACCAGGCGCGTCACCATCTACAAGGACATGCAGCGGGCAGCCCTTGAGGAGGTTCCGCTGGTCGGATTGGCGTGTCGCGCGCAAGGCTATGGGATGGACCGGCGCGTAACTGGCTTCACCAACATCCCGGGCGCCCTGTCGACCTCGTCCGGCTTCATGCTGACCGAGACGACGATCGCCTGATGGCTTATCTCGTCGGCAGGATCGCAAGCTCGGTCGTTCTCGCCTTTGCCGTTGCCACCATCGTCTTCCTCGCCCTGCATCTGGTGCCGGGCGATCCCGCCGAGCTTCTGCTGTCCACCGGCGGCATCTCGCCTGACCC
>JAPLOW010000143.1:52550-53159 GCA_026400555.1 Hyphomicrobiales bacterium | reverse complement strand
ACCAACGACCTTCACGGCAAAAGGGTGGCCGACATCAAATCGGAATCCTGGCCGACTTCAGGTCGGAACACATGGCCGGGTTCAAATCGGAATCCGTGACCGGCTTCGTCGGAATCCGCAGCCTACGGCGGCGGACTGGTCCATCACAGCGACAGGGGTTCGCAATACGTGTCGATAAAGTACACCGAGCGTCTGGCCGAAGCAGGCATTGAACCCTCCGTCGGCAGCGTTGGTGACAGCTACGACAATGCACTGGCAGAGACGATCAACGGCCTCTACAAAGCGGAGGTGATCCATCGGCGCGGACCATGGCGAAGCTTCGAAGCTGTCGAGTTTGCGACGCTGGAATGGGTCGACTGGTTCAACAATCGACGGCTGCTGGGGCCAATTGGCAACATTCCGCCAGCCGAAGCCGAAGAACGCTACTACGCCACACTCGACGAGCGGAAGCTGGCAGCGTGACTCAAACCAAACGGCCTCCGAGGAACTCGGCTCTCAGATTCACACAACTCGGCGTGGGATTGTCGAGCCATATTTGATGGCGAAATACCGTTGCAATCCTCGGTTCAAGGTCTGTGCTCCGGGCTTGCCGTAGTAACCTGTCCATCC
>JAPLOW010000143.1:49624-52539 GCA_026400555.1 Hyphomicrobiales bacterium | reverse complement strand
TCGCTGGGTCGGGGCGTCGCCTTCGTAGTCTTTGCAAATGGCCTCAAGAACGGGTTGATCATCAGGGTCAAACGCCACGATCAAGCCTTGGCCTGCCGGATTATCACGGGCCCGCAGAAGTTGGGTGACCGTGATGGCGGCAATGGCGGCAAGGGCTGTGAACTTGAGCATAACCTGCGGGTCAGCAATGTCGGCGTCCTCAAGCTGGAAGCCCGCTGACTTAAGGGTCCGAAAATAGTCCTCGATGATCCAGCGCTTGCGATAGTGGTCGATCATTCTGCTGGCAGCAGTCATGCATGTCACAGCGTGGCTGGTGAGCAGCCGCCAATGGATCGGGGACACTGCGTCGGGCGCAGCGACCTCCCTCACATCCACGAGGTGCAGATCAACACTTTCTGGCAGAACATTGAGGGCAGCGCTGGGCATGCCACGTTGCGGGCGCGTGATCGCCAAGGGACCAAAACGCACGGCCAGTAGGGCCAGACGCGCAGGCTGACCGGGTTTTGCAGGCACAGTGATCTGAAAACGACCTGCCTCAGGCAGCGCATCCGCGTAATCGAGAAGTTTGCTGCCGCCGACGAGGTTCCGATTGGAGCTGGACCGGATCAAAACATGGACAGTTTCGGGTCTGCGCGCGAAGTCTTCGTAAATGTCACTCTCGCGGTCCGACACAACGGTAACGCTTTTAGCCTTGTTCAGGACCGTCGCTGTATTTTCGATCCCGTCAAGCCAACGCCGTGATTCCTTGTCTTCCAGGGCACGCTGCGTGCGAGCGGCAGCCTTGCCACCCTCCCGGTTCCATACCTTGATATCCGCCAGCCCCAGCACTTCGCCACTGGTTGCATCAACCGTCAGAACCGGGTGCACAAGAACCCCACCCAATCCGCCACCCTTGCCAACCGGGCCATAACCGCGGGCCCGTACCTTTTTTGCTCCCAGCACGATCTCGCTGGTATCTTGAATGGCCAGAACATCACGGCCGGCAACGGCCTCCGATGTACGGCGGGCAGCGCCGGAACTAAGCCCGGCAACCGTCACGGATGGGTTCCGCAAGAACCGTCCAAAGCCAACTTCTCCGCGCCTTTGACCTTCAGCTAAGGCCAGAAGGCACGAGCCAGGCGACGCAACCAGGGCCCGATGGCACCAGGCCCCCTTTTTTGAAGCCGTAAATCGCCAAACCGACCAAGTTCAAAACGTTCAATATCAACCGCTGATGGTTCCATGGCTGCCTCCAGAATCGATCGCACCCATGGAATCAGTCCGTCGCACAACACTCAACCAAGATGTGTGCATCAGTCAGCCGCGCGCCCGGGGAGCAATCCCCCGTTTCGCGCCGCAGTCAGCCCGATGATCGCAGCGGCATGGATCAGCAGCATCTGCGCCGCGATCGCGGCCGAGGGCTGGCCAGCATGGGTGGCCCAGGCCCAGAGCCCCACGCCACAGCTGCCGAACACACAGGCAACGGCAAGGTGGATGCGGGAGGCCGTCATTGCGCTGCCTCGTCTTGGCCTGATTGAGCGCGCATTAAAAGCCTCAAGCCCCGCGTTCGCTGAGCAGCCGGGCAATGCTCGCCCGCATCTGCTCGATACCGAGGCCATCACGGCTTGAGGTCAGCAGCACCTCGGGAAAGGCCGCAGGCCGGCGGATGATGGCCGCGCTGGTGCGTTCGAGCAGCGAGGGGAGATCGGCCTTCTTGATCTCATCGGCCTTGGTCAGCACGATCTGGTAGGACACAGCAGACTTGTCGAGCGTGAGCAGGATGTCCTCGTCGACCTCCTTCAGGCCGTGGCGTGCATCGATGAGCACATAAACGCGGGCCAGGTTCTGCCGCCCGCGAAGATAGTCATGGATCAGCCGCGTCCAGGTCTCGACCTTCTGCTTACCCACGGCGGCAAAGCCGTAGCCCGGCATGTCGACCAGCGTGGCTTTGTCGCCGATGCGGAAGAAGTTGAGTTGCTGTGTGCGGCCCGGCGTATGCGAAGTCCGCGCCAGGGCCTTGCGGCCGGTCAGCGCATTAACGAGACTGGACTTGCCGACATTGGACCGGCCCGCAAGCGCAAACTCGAAGCCCTTCATCGGCGGCAAGTTGTCGACCTTGCTTGACGCCCAGATAAGCTCCCGCTCGCCCGCGAACAGCTTGCGACCGGCTTCGGTGAAATCGGGTTCGGTCTCGGTCACGTAAACATCCAGTGTCACGCCCGGGATCACCCCGGTCAAAGCGGCCCTGTCAGGCAGGCTGTCTGCTTTCCACATTGGGAACACGGACACAAGGCTGGTCAGCCCACACGCACGGCCTTCAGAGCCGCGATATCGGCTCCCGCAATCAGGGCGACATGGGCCTGAATGGCCTCCACCGGCCAGTCCCACCATCGGATGTCTTCGAGCGCCGCAACTGTCTCCTCATCAAAACGCAGACGCTTGACCTCGCCCGGATTGCCGACCACCACGCCATAGGCCGGCACATTCCGCGCCACGACGGCATGCGCCCCGATGATCGCCCCGTTGCCCACCTTGACGCCGGGCATGATTACCGCATCGCGCCCGATCCAGACGTCGTTGCCGATGATGGTATCCCCGCGGCTCGTCAGTCCGTCATCACTGAAAGCCGGCTTGTCCGTGAACCCGACCATATTGAACGGGTAGGTCGAGAAGCCGCCCATGGGATGGTTGGCACCGTTCATGATGAACTGCGCGCCCTGCGCGATCGCCACGAACCTGCCGATGACCAGCCGGTCGCCGATGAAGTCGAAATGATAGCGGACGCAGCGCGCCTCAAAATGCTCGGGGCCGCGTGAGTCGTCGTAGTAGGAGAAGTCGCCCACCTCGATCAGCGGGCTCTTCACAACCTGCTTGAGATAGGCCGTGCCTTTCCAGCCAGCGATGGGATGTCGAACGGCGGGGTCCGGTACCGGCAT
>JAPLOW010000143.1:0-49613 GCA_026400555.1 Hyphomicrobiales bacterium | reverse complement strand
ACGCCTCCACTGGAGCTCATCCTTCGGCGAGCTCAAGATGAGGAGGGGCAGATCAGACCCAGCAATCCCACCCGGTCGCGAACGCGTCGAGGGACGGGCTCGCGGCCAGAAGCCTAGCTCTTGCCCACGTCCGACGCCGGCTTCTTGACGAACATCCCCTTGAGATTGTCCCACAATTCGATCTTCGTGCCGAACTTCTTCATGATATAGGCCTGCTGCGCGATCGAGAGGAAGTTGTTCCAGGTCCAGTAGATCACGAGCCCTGCCGGGAACGAGCCGAGCAGGAAGGTGAAGAACACCGGCATCCAGGTGAACACCATCTTCTGGACCGGATCGGTGGGCTCCGGGTTCAGCTTCATCTGCACGAACATCGTGATGCCCATCAGGATTGGCCAGACACCGAGCAGGAGCGCCGCCGGCACCGCAAATGGCAGAAGCCCGAACAGGTTGAAAATCGAGGTCGGGTCCGGCGCCGCCAGATCCCTGATCCAACCGAAGAACGGCGCGTGCCGCATTTCGATGGTCACGAACAGCACCTTGTAGAGCGCGAAGAAGACCGGGATCTGGATCAGCACCGGCCAGCAGCCGGCCAGCGGATTGATCTTCTCCTTCTTGTAAAGCTCCATCAGCGCCTGCTGCTGCTTCATCTTGTCGTCGGCAAAGCGGTCGCGGATCGCCATCATTTCCGGCTGCACGGCCTTCATCTTCGCCATCGAGGCGTAGGACTTATTGGCCAGCGGGAAGAAGAGCAGCTTCAGGACCACCGTCACCAGCAGGATGGCGATGCCGAAATTGCCGGTGAGATGATAGAACCAGTCGATGGCATAGAACATCGGCTTGGTGATGAAATAGAACCATCCCCAGTCGATCATCAGGTCGAAGCGCTTGATGTTCTGGCTCTTTTCATAGCCATCGACGGTGGCAACTTCCTTGGCGCCAGCGAACAGCCGGGTCTTGGCCCCTGCCGACGCGCCGGGCGCGATGGTCACGGCCTCGCCGAGATAGTCCGCTTGGAACGTGCGCGTGCCGCTCATATTAACCGAGAAGCGGCCCTCGAATTTGCGGTCCTGATCGGGAATGACAGCTGCGGCCCAGTACTTGTCGGTGATGCCGAGAAAGCCGCTGCTGGCGTCCTTCCAGACCTTGCCCCGCTGGGAGCCGCCAAGGACGGCCTCCTTTTCGACACTGTCATAGGTGTATTCCTGCAAACCACTCGAGCCGATCACGCCGATCAGGCCCTCGTGGAGCACGTAATAGCCTTGGGTCACGGGCTTGCCATGACGCGCCACGAGGCCCCACGGAAAGAGGGTGACCGGCGCGCCGCCGGTATTTTCGACAACGTCGTTGACGAAGAACATCGCATTGGCGTCGACCGAGATGGTACGCTTGAAGACCAGCCCCTGCCCGTTGTTCCAGCTAAGGGTGCCCGGCTGTTCGGGTGTCAGCTTCGTCTGGTCCGGCGTCCACAGGGTCTGCGCCGTCGGCAGCGTCGTCGAGACGCCCGCACCGGCTGCCCAGCCGAAGTCGGCGTAATAGGGGTTCGGCCCATTCTGCGGCGAGAACAGGATGATGTTCGGGCTCTTGGCATCAACGGTCTCGCGATAGGCCTTCAGTGACACGTCGTCGATGCGACCACCGAGCAAGGCCAGGGATCCAGAAATCCGTGGCGTCTCAATCACGACGCGCGCCGAAGCCGCCAGGGCGGCGTCCCGCGAGGCGACCGCTGTGACCGGCGTCTGCGCGGCTCCGGGCGCTCCGCCGGGCGCGGCAGCCCCCGGCGCGCCGGCTGGCGTCGGCGTCACGACGCCGGGCTGGGCCGGCTGCGTCTGCTGCGCCGCGCGGCGCTGCTGCTCCATCTGGGGCACACCGTAGAAATAGTTCCAGCCCAGCAGAACAACAGCCGAGAGCACGATGGCCAGCAGCAGGTTCTTATTGTCTTCCCGGTTCATCATGACCGATCTGTCTCTGTTGGTTCTGTCGGGGCGTCCGGGCGAAGGCCCGGACCGGACGGCTTGGCATGCTGTTTCCGCTGTGCGCGCGCTTTGGTCAAGGCGTTCCGCAAGGCAGATACGAGTTCGGCATAGGGCGCGCCGATCGCCTCGGCGCGGGCAACCGCCACGACATCGGCTGACGCGCGTTCCCCGGCGAAGGCTTCCGTAGCGGCGGCCCTCAGCCGACGCCTGATCCGGTTGCGCTTGGTCGCAGGCCCGACCTTGCGCGAAGCAGTAAGTCCGAGACGGACAGCGACGCCGTCCGGCTCCCGGTCCAGAACCTGAACCGTCATGCACGATGAACGAAAGCGGCGACCGTCGCCGGCCGCCGCCTGAAACTCAGCTCGTTTGGTCAGCTTCGGAAGGCGCGGTGCGGACTTGCGCATGGCGTCCTCGCGAAGGCTGGACCGATCTGGAACGTCCAGAACGCCGGCTCAGGCCGACAGCCGCTTGCGGCCATGGGCGCGGCGCGCGGCAAGAACCTTGCGGCCGCCCTTGGTGGCCATGCGGGCACGGAAGCCGTGACGGCGCTTCCGGACGAGCTTGCTGGGCTGATATGTTCTCTTCACGGAACGTCTCCGGTCTTGGTGACCGCCGGGCGCCGGTACGCCCTTGGGCGGATGCTGCGCGGCGAAAGTGTCTAAAAGCAAAAAATGGGCGCACACCAATGAGGCGCGCGCCTGACTTGCGCGGCTTATGACGGATGGGTGCGGGCAAGTCAACCGCACATTGGCGAGCCCCACGGGCCTGAACTCGGGTTAACGCGTGGGGTATCGCGCGGTTTGTGAGTCAGATTCAAGGTGTGGATGCAGAAGGAGGCCTGCATAGACCTTGGAGATCGGCCGCGTCTTCGCACGCTTTTGGATCATTTGGCGCTTGTGGACGACGATCGGGCTATGGCGCATCCGCTGCCTGAGGTCCTGCTTCTGGTGGTGTGCGGGACCATCGTGGCGTGCGATGACTTCGACGAGAGTGTCGAGTGGGGCGAGGACAACCTGCCGTTCCTGCGTCGCTTTCTGCCCTAGCACCACGGCGTTCCGGGCTCGCGCTGGCTGCGCATTCTGCTGAACCGCATTGATCCGGCGCTGTTTTCGGAGATTTTCCTGTCGTGGGCGGCAGCGCTGCGCCCGGACGCGCCCGCGCTCGTCGCGATCGATGGCAAGACGTCGCGCGGCAGCCATGATCGCGGCAATGGCCGCGCAGCGCTGCATCTGGTGTCAGCTTTCGCCACGCGTGAGAGGCTGGTACTGGCGCAGGAGGCGGTGGCGCAGGAGGCTTGCGAGCAGACCACGATCCCGCTGCTGCTGGAGCGGCTGGCACAGAGGGGTCGTCTTGCAGGCGCGCTCGTCTCCATTGACGCCATCGCCTGCAATGGGGAAACCGCGCAGAAGATCCTCGATGCAGGGGCCGACTACCTGCTGGCGGTCAAGGCCAATCAGCCCGGCCTCATGGGAGAGATCGCCCGTTTTTTCGATGATCCCAAGGCCAGGGGCGTCACGACCTGGGCCGACACCAACAAGGGCCAGGGACGGGTCGAGGAGCGCGTCGTCGCCGTCTCATCCCATATCGACTGGCTCGGTGGCGACCGGCGCTTCCCGGGTGAGCACCGCTTCCCAGGGCCCGCCTTGATCGCAAGAGTTGCGGCCAGAACATGGGAGAAGGGCAAAGAAACCAGCGCCTTGCGCTACTATGTCTGTTCAAGGCCCATGACGCCGCACGCCCTCGCAGAGGCCGTCCGCAGCCACTGGGCGATCGAGAACAGTCTGCACTGGGTGTTCGACCTCACCGTCAACGAGGACAAGGCGCGATCCCGCACAGGGCACGGACCAGCCAACATGGCCACCGTGCGGCACTTCGTCTTCAACATGATCAAGGCTGTGGAAGACAAACGAAGCATCAAGCTCCGACGCAGCGAGGCAGCCCGAAACCCCCAATACCTCGCCCAGATCATCGGATCAGCCCGTTAACCCGGATTCAGGGCCGTGGGCGCGCCCTTGGGACCTTGAGGCGCATTCTGTGCCGGCACGCTGGGACCCGGCGATCGGCGGCGTGTTGCAGCCCGGCAGGCGGTGCGCTACGCCGTTCCCACCGTCGACAGTCCGCGCAATGGACACAAGGATCAGCCATGGCCGAAACACTCAAGCCCGATCTGTGCGTCATCGGCGCTGGCTCGGGCGGATTGTCCGTGGCGGCCGCCGCAGCCCTGTTCGGCGTGCCGGTTGTCCTGATCGAACGCCACAAGATGGGCGGCGACTGCCTCAATGTGGGATGCGTGCCGTCAAAGGCGCTGATCGCTGCAGCACATAGCGCCGAAGACATCCGCCGCGCCGGCGCTTTCGGGCTGGTCGCAGGCGTTCCGCAGGTGCATTTCAACCGCGTGCAGGCCCATGTCCGGCGCGTGATCGACGCCATCGCGCCCAATGATTCGGTCGAGCGATTCACCGCGCTGGGCGTGCGCGTGATTGCCGGCGAGGCAAGCTTTCTCGACCGCCGGACCGTCCGCGTCGGCGAGATCGAGGTCAGGCCGCGCCGTTTCGTCATCGCCACGGGCTCGCGCCCGGCGCTTCCGCCGCTTCCCGGCCTTGAGGCCATCCCGCACCTGACCAACGAAACGATCTTTGATCTGACGACACGGCCAGCACATCTCATTGTGCTTGGCGGCGGCCCCATCGGCGTGGAGCTAGGACAGGCGTTCCGGCGGCTCGGCTCCGAAGTCACGCTGGTTGAGGCCGGCCGGATCCTTGCCCGGGAGGATGCGGAGGCGGCCGGGTTTGCCGTCCGATCGCTTCGGGCCGACGGCGTGACACTGCGCGAGGGAGCGAAGGTTGTTGGCGCCGAGGGCGCCGAAGGGGCGGTAAGGCTCCTGCTGGAGGGCGGCGACAGCATCAGCGGGAGCCATCTGCTCGTCGCCGCCGGACGGAGCCCCAACATCAAGGCGCTCAACCTCGCCGCAGCGTCGGTGGCCAGCACGGCGCGCGGGATCACGGTCGATGCCCGCCTCAAGACGTCGAATTCCCGCATCTATGCCATCGGCGACTGCGCGACCGGCGCCACCGAAGGGCTTCAGTTCACCCATGTGGCGAACTATCACGCCGGCATCGTGATCAGGAGCGCGCTGTTCCGCTTGCCCGCGAAAATCAGCAATGGCGCGATTCCGCGTGTCACCTATTGCGACCCCGAGATCGCCAGCGTCGGGCTTACAGAAACCGCGGCCCTTGCCGCCGGACAATCCGTCCAGATCCTGCGCTGGCCCTTCGCCGAAAATGATCGCGCGCAGGCGGAAGGGGCGGTTGAGGGGCTCGTCAAGCTTGTCACTGACCGGAAGGGCCGAATTCTTGGCGCGACGCTCGTTGGCAAGAATGCCGGCGAACTGCTGATGCCTTGGGTCATCGCCGTCCAGAAGAAATGGACCGTTCAGGATATGGCGGGATTTGTCTTCCCCTACCCGACCCTTTCGGAGGTATCGAAGCGGGTGGCGCTCACTCATTTTGCCCCTTTGGCCGGAAAGCCATGGATTCGCCGCATCCTCAGGTTCTTGAGAAGGCTTGGCTGAGGCACGGGACTTGGAAGCATCGCGCATCGACACCAGCAAGGCGATGGCAGACCCGCCCGAGAAACCGGCGCGCTGGCGGATGGGGCTTTCGCTGAAGCTTCTGACCCTGACGGTGATTTTCGTCTTCATCGCCGAAGTGCTGATCTTCGTGCCGTCCGTCGCCAATTTCCGCCGCAACTGGCTGGACGACCGGTTGGCCGCCGCCCAGGTCGCGGTGATGGTGCTGGAGGCGGCGCCGCGCGACGGGTTGCCGGCCGGCCTTGAGAGCCAGTTGCTCGACGGCGTGGGAGCCCTCGCCATCGCCGCCCGCGCCGGGGGCGCGCGGCGTCTGCTGGCGCAGGAGAAACTGCCGCCGGAGGTGGGCCGGACCGTCGATCTGCGCGACAAGAATCGGCTCGATTCGATCGTCGAAAGCCTCGACGTCCTGTTCAACGGCGCAGAGCGGCGCATTCGTGTAATCGGCAGGTCGGTCGGCGAAGCTGACTTCGTCGAGATCGTTATCGATGAGCGGCCCCTGCGCCACGCTATGCTCGACTTTGCCCGCAATATCTTCTGGCTTTCGCTGTTCATCGCCGGGGTGACCGCCGCGCTGGTCTTTCTAGCGCTGACCTGGCTGATCGTGCGTCCGGTCAAGCAACTGGCCGGCAACGTCATGGCCTTCGCCATCGATCCCGAAAACCCGAGCAGGGTCGTGCAGCCATCGGGCCGCCATGACGAAATTGGCGACGCCGAACGCGCGCTGGCGGGCATGGAGCGGACCCTCGCCGCCTCGTTGCGCGAACAGAAGCGGCTGGCCGCCGTTGGACTCGCCGTCAGCAAGATTAACCACGACCTGCGCAACATGCTCTCTTCGGCGCAGTTGCTCTCGGACCGCATCGGGGAATCGCAGGATCCGTCCGTGCAGCGCTTCGGGCCCAAGCTCATTGCCACGCTCAACCGGGCGATCGACTTCTGCCAGTCCACCCTCGCCTATGGCAGCGTCACGGAGCAGGAGCCGAAACGTCAGCCCGTCGCGCTGGCCGCACTTCTCAATGATGTCGCCGACCTTCTGGGACTTGGCCAGCCCGGCCAGCCCGCCTTCGAGAACCTCGTGCCCACGGACATGCGTGTGAGCATCGATGCGGACCAGTTCTTCCGCGTCGTCTCCAACCTCATGCGCAACGCCGCGCAGGCGCTCAAGGCGGCAGGCAGCCCGGACCCGAAGGTCACGGTGTCCGCCCAGCGCGTGGCAGACCGGACCGTCATCCGGGTCATCGACAATGGCCCCGGCGTCCCCGCCCGCGCGCGCAGCTTCCTGTTTGAAGCGTTCACAGGCTCGACGACCGCCGGCGGCACAGGCCTCGGCCTCGCCATCGCAGCCGAACTGGTCCGCCTGCACGGTGGCACGATCGCGCTGGAGGACAGCGAGGCAGGCGCGGTCTTTCGGATCGAGATCTGATCAGACGTCCGGCAGCGGAATGAACTCGGTTTCGCCCGGTACGGCGTCGAACCGGCCCTGCTTCCACTGCTGCTTGGCCTCGTCGATGCGCTCTTTCGAAGACGAGACGAAGTTCCACCAGATATGGCGTGGGCCGTCCATGGGATCGCCGCCGATCAGCATCAGGCGCGCGTTGGAGAGCGCCAGGATCGAGATGCGGTCGCCTGGCCTGAAGATCAGCAGCCTGCCCGGTCCGAACATGTCTCCCGCGATGTCGATCTGGCCGGACACGACATAGGTCGCGCGTTCCTCATAGTCCGCGTCCAGCGGCAGGATGGCGCCCGGCGCCAGCACCGCTTCGGCGTAAAGCGCTGCCCACGGGAATTGGACCGGCGAGGTTTCGCCATAGGCCGAGCCCATGATCAGCCGGGTCTGGATGCCGCCATCGCGGATCGTCGGCAGGTCATAGGTCCCGTAATGGACGAAGGCCGGAGCCTGCTCCTCGTGGCTCTTCGGCAACGCGGCCCAGGCCTGGATGCCGAACAGGCGCGAGCCCGTCCCGCGAAGCTCGGTCGCCGTCCGCTCCGAGTGGACGATGCCGCGGCCAGCGCTCATCAGGTTGAGTTCACCCGGCCTGATCGGCATTTCTGTGCCGAGCGAGTCGCGATGCATGATCTCGCCGTCGAACAGATAGGTGACCGTCGACAGCCCAATGTGCGGATGCGGGCGGACATCAAGCCCCTGGCCGAGCAGGAACTCGGACGGGCCCATCTGGTCAAAGAAGATGAACGGGCCGACCATCTTGCGGCCGATGGAAGGCAAGGCGCGGCGCACTTCGAAGCCGCCAAGGTCACGGGCGCGCGGCACGATGACGCGTTCGATCGCGTCGCATGAGTAGGCGTCGCCCGGAACGGGATCTTCAACAGGCTGATGCGGCATACGGCTCTCCCTTCGATGACCGTCTATGGCGTGCCATGGGAGCAGATGCGATGGGGACACGGCATGCGGGACCTTGCCGATCCGCAAGGAGATTTGCTCTCAACGCTGCGGATCGAGAGGCACCACTCCGGTTGCCTGCCCGTCTGCCGAAACAGATATCTTCTCGATACGGGCCTCGGCCTTCTTCAGCAGGGCGTCGCAGCGGTTCTTGAGCGCTTCGCCCCGCTCATAGATGCGGATCGAATCCTCAAGCGCGACATTGCCGCTCTCGAGGCGCGAAACGATCTGCTCAAGCTGCTGCAGGGCCTGCTCGAACGGCATTTCGTGTACATCGTCATTGGCTTTGGGATCGGCCACGTCATCGACTCCATCTGTGCGATGATTGCTGTATCCGGCCTGGCCGCTGCCAGTGCAAGCGCTGATCCGCCTGTGAGGCTCAGATGGGCAGCGCCGAGCTGCGCTTGATGGTCCGCAGCGTCATGGTCGACTGCACGCGCGACACACCCGGAAGCTGCGTGATGATCTCCGAATGGATACGCTCGAAATCGGCGCTGTCGCGATAGACCACACGCACGAGATAGTCATGGTTGCCGGCCAGCAGGTAGCATTCCAGAACTTCGTCATACTGCATGATGGCTTTCTCGAAGCGGTCGAGCGACGCCCTGCCCTGCTGGTCGAGCGTGACGGAGACAAAGGCAGTGCCCGGAAAGCCCGCGATCTTCTCATCGAGAAACATCGCATAGCTCTTGATCAGCCCGGCTTCCTCCAGTTGCTTGACGCGGCGCAGACAGGCTGACGGAGAAAGATGCACGCGTTCGGCAAGTTCCGCATTCGTGATGCGCCCGTCTTGCTGCAACAAGCGCAAGATGGTCCGGTCGCGGGAGTCAAGATCGACTGGTTGGCCAGTTGGTTTTGGCGAAACGGTATCCATTGGCTTGAAAATGCACCGCATATCGGCGACATGCAACACTACCAATACAGTTTGATCTAAAATTCTACCAATCGCTGAAAGGGCGCAACGACGTATTCCCAAGCGCCAAGAACGACAACTCTGCGCCCACTCCTGTTGCCTCAGAGGCAACAAACGACACGCCGCAGCACGAGAGTGAGCTTAAATATCGGCAAACCACCGGGGCATGAACATCACGGATGGAGAACAATAACATGCTGCAAGGCCGCATGAAAATTTCACGTCTACACACGGTTTATTTATACTGAGATCTTGATTGTCATTTCCCATGGTCAACAACGGTGGACATCGAGCGCTGGCCGACGTGGCTTTCACGCCGTCGTCTGATCAGACGTCGAGCTGGAATGGCGCGCCTTCGAAGGCGTCCTCGCCGCGCCCGATGGCGGCGATGGCGGTCATCATGCGTCCGTCGCGCCCCATCATCCGGTCGGCGATGGCGATCAGCCGCGCGTTGGGCGTCGCGGTCGGCGAAGCTGCCCTCAGCGCATCGGCGATCTCCCGTTCGTCGCGGGCCGGCGCGAAGGCGCAGGCGGTTATGTAGGCTGCCGCTGTCGATCTGCTGACGCCGGCCCAACAATGGATGACGAGGGGGCGCTGCCGGTCCCAGGCGCGGGTGAACGCCATGAGGCGCGCCACATGCTCCTGCCCCGGAACGATGTGCCCGTCGGTTTCCTCTACAATGTCCGACACGCCGATGAACAGATGATTGTCCGGCGCGATAGACGGCGGGCGCGGGACAACGGTGTTGACGTTGATCAGCGTCACGACATGGCTGGCGCCGGTGGCGGCAACGGTGTCGTGAAGGCGTGAAAGCGGCGAAACGTGGAGCGTTGGCATCCCGGATAGGTAGAACGATTCGCCGCGCCGTCGAGCCTGGATGTTCGTTTCCCTGAAATGCTGCGCCGCGCTTGCATCTGGCCTGGACCTGCCGCATATGAGCAGCGGAAGGTTGGTGAGGGACGTAACACTCGCCAACCGGGTCAGGTCCGGAAGGAAGCAGCCCTAACGAGACAGTGCGGGTCTTCGTCCAGCCTTCCACCCTTCTTTCTCCAGCAGCCCGATGCACGCATGGCCGATGACATGACCGGCGATCTGCACGACCAGCCGGGTTTTCTGGATGAGCCCGCCGCGCCAGCGGCAGGATCCGCTGCAGCCGGCTCCGCCTACAAGGTCCTTGCCCGCAAGTATCGTCCGAAGGACTTCACCGACCTGATCGGTCAGGATGCCATGGTGCGCACCCTGTCAAACGCGTTCACCTCCGGGCGCATTCCGCAGGCCTGGATGCTGACCGGCGTGCGCGGTGTCGGCAAGACCACCACTCGAAAACATCCGCCAGATCAATGACGCCGTCCGCTATGCGCCCGTCTCGGCACGCTACAAGGTCTACATTATCGACGAAGTGCACATGATGTCGGGGCCCGCCTTCAACGCGTTTCTAAAGACGCTGGAGGAGCCGCCACCACACGCCAAGTTCATCTTCGCCACGACCGAAATCCGCAAGGTGCCGGTCACGGTGCTCTCGCGTTGCCAGCGCTTCGACCTGCGCCGCATCGATGCGGCCGTGCTGGTCGCCTATCTCGCCCGGATCTGCGCCGCTGAAGGCGTCGCGGCCGATGCTGAGGCGCTGCAGGCGCTGGCGCGCGCGGCGGAAGGGTCGGCCCGCGACGCGCTGTCGCTGACCGACCAGGCCATCGCCCACGCCGCAGGACGCATCACGCTCGAAGGCGTGCGCACCATGCTGGGCCTGGCCGACCGTGCGCGGATCATCGACCTGTTCGCGCTGGTCATGGGCGGCGACCTGGCGGGAGCGCTCGCTGAACTAAGAGGGCTGTATGACGCGGGCGCCGATCCCGGATCGGTGCTGACCGAACTGGCTGAGTTCACGCACCTTGTCACCCGTCTCAAGATCGTTCCGGCCGCGGCCAGCGACAGTTCCCTGACGCAGGCCGAGCGCGTGCGCGGCGGCGAATTTGCAGCGCAACTTTCCGTGCGCGCCCTGTCTCGGACATGGCAGATGCTGCTGAAGGCGATCGCCGAGGTCAAGGATGCGAACCGGCCGCTGCCGGCGGCAGAAATGGCGCTGGTGCGCCTTGTCCACGCCGCTGACCTGCCGACGCCCGATGATGCGGTCAGGATGTTGCAGGCAGCCCCTCAAGGCGGCGCGGGCGCGGCGACCCGCCCTGCTGGCGGCAGCATCGCGGGCAGCGGCCCCGCTGCAGCCATGACCCAGGGCGCCTATTCGCGTACATCGGGTGCGGCAAACCCCTCTCCGCGCGCAGCCGCCCCCCAGACCGCTCCGCAACCGGCAGCACCCGCCGCCCTGGTGATCGCGACGCTAGAGGACATCGTCGCGATGGCGGCGCGGCACCGCGACATCAAGCTGCAGACCGCCATCCAGCGTGATCTGCGGCTGGTCAGCATCAAGCCAGGCCGGTTGCAGGTCGCACTCGCCGAGACCGGGTCGCGCGGCATCGCCAACGAGTTGTCGGGCAAGCTCAAGGAGTGGACTGGCCAGACCTGGCTCGTGGACATGGTGCAGGCCGAGGGTCAGGCCACCTTGCGCGAGCAGAAGCAGGCCGCCGAGCGCGAACGCAAGGAGACGGCCGCGACCCACCCGGCTGTGAAGGCCCTCATGACAGCCTTTCCCGGCGCGAGAATCGTCGATGTCCACAGCCGCAGCGCCGTTGAGGCATCCGGACATCTCGAGGCTGCCCTGGACGATATGGACGCCGGCCTTGCCGCCTCGCTCGAATCCGGCGAAGGCCTCTATGATACCGATGGGGACCCTTATTCGGACATCGAGTTCTAGCCGCGGCCGCCACGCACCAAAGGAGCAGATCACATGCGCGACATGATGGGCCTGATGAAGCAGGCGCAGCAGATGCAGGCGAAGATGGCCGAGATGCAGGCGGAACTCGACAACACCGTGGTCGAGGGTCTTGCCGGCGGCGGCATGGTCAAGATCATGGCGACCGCCAAGGGCGTGATGAAGAGCATCACCATCGATCCGTCGCTGATGGTGCCTGACGAACGCGAGATCCTGGAGGATCTGATCATCACCGCGTCGGCCGACGCACGCGCCAAGGCCGAGCGCATCATGGAACAGCGCATGGCCGAAGTCACAAAGGGCCTGCCGCTCCCGCCCGGCATGAAGCTGTTCTGAGAGACCGATGGCCAGATCCAGCGCCGGCCCTGAGATCGAGCGGCTGATCCAGCTGCTGGGTCGCCTGCCCGGCCTTGGGCCGCGCTCGGCGCGGCGCGCGGCGCTGCATCTGGTCAAGAAGCGCGAACAGCTGCTCGGGCCGCTGGCCGAGGCTATGACCGCCGCCCATGCCAAGATCCTTACCTGCACGACCTGCGGCAACGTCGACACGACCGATCCGTGCGGCATCTGCCGCGACGCGCGCCGCGATCCGGGCATCATCGTCGTCGTCGCGGATGTCGCCGATCTGTGGGCCCTTGAGCGGTCGGCAGCGATCAACGCCAACTATCACGTCCTCAGCGGCATATTGTCGGCGCTTGACGGCGTCAGACCCGAAAACCTCAATCTCGACAGCCTGATCAACCGCGCCGCGTCGGGCGAGGTCAAGGAACTGATCCTCGCCCTCAGCGCCACAGTCGATGGCCAGACCACAGCGCACTACATCACCGACAGGCTCAGTCATCTGCCCGTGAAGGTGACCCGCCTCGCCCATGGTGTCCCCATCGGCGGCGAGTTGGACTATCTCGACGACAGCACGCTGAGCGCCGCGATCCGGCAACGTACGGGGCTGTAAGGCGCTTCCCGGAACAAGGCGCGGGCAGAACTATTTCAACCGTTCCTTGATGCGTCTGGCCAGCGTATCCCGCACCTCGCGGTAGGCGTCCAGCGTCTGCTCGCGGGTGCCTTGCGTGTTCAGCGTCGGATCAGGCGTTGGCCAGTATTCGACCTCCGCAGCGATCGTCCGCGTCAACCCCAGCGCCTTGTGGTGCGCCTCGGGCGAGAGCGTGATGATGAGATCAAAGTTGAGCCCCTCCCACTCCTCCAGTTCGTCGATGGTGCGTGGCTTGTGCTTGGTTTCGTCGACGCCCATCTCGTCCATGACGGCGACCATAAATCCGTCCGGATCGCTTTTCCGGACGCCGGCGGACTGCACGTAGAGCGAGCGTCCGAAGAAATGTTTGGTCAGTCCCTCGGCCATCGGCGAGCGGACGGCGTTCTGGGCGCACATGAACAGCACGCTCTGGGGCCGGCGTTTCGGGGCCTCGCCCGGAAAAGGCGCATCCACCGGCAAGCGCGGTCAGCCTTTCCAGTGCAGGGCGAAAATGAGCGTGAACAGACGGCGCGCGGTATCATGGTCGACGCTGAGTTTGCCCTCGATCCGCTCCATCAGGATTTCGGCGGCTTCGTTGTGCAGGCCACGCCGGCCCATGTCGATCGCCTCGATCTGCGCCGGCGACGAGGTGCGGATGGCCTCGTAGTAGCTTTCGCAGATCATCTCGTAGTCCTTGATCACGCGCTTGAACGGCGTCAGCGAGAGGAAATGCATAATGATCGGCTGATCGCTCTCCGACCGGATGTCGAGACACAGCTTGCGTTCGATCAGGCTGATGGTGAGTTTGTAGGGGCCATGATCGCGGCCCGGAATGGCGAAATGGTTGACCTCCAGGAGGTCATAGACCGCGATCGCCCGCTCATGCTCCTGATCGGGCGTGCCGCGGCCGAGCGACGCCTCGTCGAGCGCGATCAGAACCAGCCGGTCCTTGCCCTTGTTCTGGCCCATCCCAGATCAAAACCTTGCCAAAACGCCGCCCCGAATCCTGTGCGTCACAGGTTGAGCCGCATGGTCACGCTTCGCGCATGCGCCTGCAAGCCCTCTGACTCTCCTAGCGCAGCGGCAGCCGGAGCCAAAGCCCGCAGCGCCTCGGCGCTGCATTTCAGCAGTGTCGTGCGCTTCATGAAGTCGAGCACGCCGAGCCCCGACGAGAACCGCGCCGAACGCGCTGTCGGCAGGACATGGTTCGGCCCGCCCACATAATCGCCGACAGCCTCCGGCGTGTGGTGACCAAGGAAGATCGCCCCGGCATTGCGGATCGCCGCGGCCAGCGGCTCGGGGTCCATGGTGCAGATCTCGAGATGCTCTGGTGCGATCCGGTCGACCAGAGGCACCGATGCCATCAGGTCCTCGACCAGCACAATCGCGCCGAACCCGGCCCAGCTTGCCGCGGCGATGTCGCGACGCGGCAGCCCGGCAAGCTGCGCCTGAATCGCTTTCTCAACCTCGTCCGCCAACTGATTCGAATCGGTCAGCAAAATCGATTGCGCGGCCGTGTCATGCTCGGCTTGGGCCAGCAGGTCCGCCGCCACCCAGTCCGGGTTGGCGCTGCCATCCGCAATGACCAGCACTTCGGACGGGCCCGCGATCATGTCGATGCCGACCGTGCCGAACACGCGGCGCTTGGCAGCCGCCACATAGGCATTGCCCGGCCCGACGATCTTGGCCACCGGCGCGATGGTCTCCGTACCGAACGCCAGCGCCGCCACCGCCTGTGCGCCGCCGATGCGGTAGATTTCGGTGACGCCGGCCAGATGCGCGGCCGCAAGCACCAACGGGTTCATTGCGCCATACGGCGTCGGCGCCACCATCACGATGCGCGGGCACCCCGCGACCCTGGCGGGCACCGCGTTCATCAGCACAGAGGACGGATAGCTCGCCGTCCCGCCCGGCACATAGAGCCCGACAGCTTCGATTCCCGTCCAGCGCCAGCCCATCTCCACGCCGGCGGCATCGGTGAAGCGCTGGTCGTCCGGGCGTTGGCGCAGATGGAAGGCCTTGATGCGCTGCTTGGCGAAGCGCAGCGCCTCCAGCGCCGGAGGGTTGCAGGTCGCCACCGCTGCCGCGATCTCCGCCTCCGACACGCGCAGGGTCAGGGGTGTGAGCGAAAGATGATCGAAGCGTTGCGTGTAGTCGATCAGCGCTGCGTCGCCGCGTGCCCGCACATCGGCGATGATGGCCGCCACGACCGCATCGACCTCCTCCAAGACTTCGCGCTTCATTGCCAGCAGGGCTGCAAAATCGGCCTCAAACGAGGCGTCGCGTGAGTTGAGGCGGATTGGCATGCGGGCTTTCGGGTCAGACGTCGGATGTCACAGCGCGTGACGGGGCTGATGAGCCGTTTCCCACATTCCGCCCAGGTCTTTCAACTGCGCTTCGAGGCATTCAGCCTGCAGTTTCAGCGCAGCCCCGCCGGAGAAGGTCAGCACCAACTCGCCTGCGGGCGTATCGGACTCGGTCCACGTCATCGCCAGAAGGTTCAGCACCGCGTCCCTCGCCTTGGGATCGATCCCAAGCGCTTTGAGCGCCGTGACACGCTCGAAATGCATCGCGGTCAGCCGACGCCGGTTGTGCCCCTCGGTCGCGCCTTCCCAGTCGAAACGCCGCATCATCAGCACGAAGCGTTTTTCGGCCGGCAGCCAGGCCAGGTCGCCGACCTTCACCACGGCATCCTGCACATGCGCCGACATCACGGTCAGGTCATCGGCATCAAGGGCGATCAGGCGCAGGGGGACTGGTTCGTTCATGATCGGGATGTGGGCGGGGGATGGGGCAGAGTCAATGGGTTGAGGTTTGTTGATGGGTTTCAGGGAGTTGTACGACCCCTCTTCCTTACCCTCTCCCGCAAGGGGAAAGGGAGACTTTGACAGTTGCGTCCGTTGTCAATCAGAGGGCCTGGCGCCGTCGGCGCAGAATGGCTGCGAATGCCGATGTCCCCTCTCCCCTTGCGGGAGAGGTAAGGAGAGGGGCCGCGCCGCACCCACCATGGTTCTTGCCCCTGCCCGCAGCAGCGGCTAACCAGCAGGCCAGAATGATTGGACCAGTCCCATGTCAAAGACCGACAAGCTGAAAGCCCGCCGACCGCGTGGTTTCGAGGACCGCGGCGCGACGGATGTCGCCGCCACCGAGGCGATGCTGGAGAAAATCCGCCAGAGCTTCGAGCTGTTCGGCTTCGAGCCGGTGGAGACGCCCTTCGTCGAATACACCGACGCGCTCGGCAAGTTCCTGCCGGATCAGGACCGGCCCAATGAAGGCGTGTTCTCGTTCCACGATGATGACGGGCAGTGGCTTTCCCTGCGCTATGATCTGACAGCCCCCCTCGCCCGCTATGTGGCCGAGAATTTCGACGCACTGCCGAAGCCTTACCGCAGCTATCGCGCGGGCTATGTGTTCCGCAACGAGAAGCCCGGCCCGGGCCGTTTCCGCCAGTTCATGCAGTTCGACGCCGATATCGTCGGTGCGGGCTCGGTGGCGGCGGATGCGGAGGCCTGCATGCTGATGGCCGACACGCTGGAAGCTGTCGGCATCAAGCGCGGCGACTACGTGATCAAGGTCAACAACCGTAAAGTGCTCGACGGCGTGATGGAGGCCATCGGGCTGGGCGGGGAAGAGAATGCCGGGCGCAGGCTGGGCGTGCTGAGGGCGATCGACAAGCTGGACAAGTTTCCAATTGCCGAAGTTGAAAAGCTACTCATGGGCGGTCGTCTTGATGAGAGCGGTGATTTCACCAAAGGCGTTGGCCTAACTGAGGATCAATGCGGGCGGGTACTCGTGTTGTTTTCCGCAAACGAAGACGCCGTCGAGTGGGCAGATCTAGAACTTAAACAGCAGGAATCTGAAGGCAATTTCGCTAGCTCTCAATCAAAAAAGCTAGAGTATCTCTTTGCATTGGCGTCACGCCTCACCATTTCGACCATGGACCAAGCAACTCGCGGTTCACTCAAGGCGGAGAGTGGAATCCAAGAGCTAGAAAACATTGAGCGCCTGGTCCGCACCGCGGGCTACGGCCCTGACCGCATCCGCATCGATCCCTCCATCGTCCGCGGTCTCGAATACTACACCGGCCCCGTCTTCGAGGCCGAACTCACCTTTCCTGTCACCAACGAGGATGGGCAGGTCGTCCGCTTCGGCTCGGTCGCCGGCGGCGGGCGTTATGACGGTCTGGTCGGCCGTTTCCGCAATGATCCCGTGCCGGCGACCGGCTTCTCGATTGGCGTGTCGCGGCTTTACACCGCGCTGAAGCTGACCAATTCGCCCATTCTGGCGGGCGCGGCCAAGCCCGGCCCGGTCGTCGTCACCGTCATGGACAAGGACCGTATCGGCGACTATCAGCGCATCGTCTCCGAGCTGCGCGGCGCGGGCATCGCGGCGGAACTCTACCTCGGCTCATCCGGCTTCAACGCCCAGATGAAATACGCCGACAAGCGCCGCAGCCCTTGCGTCGTCATCCAGGGCGGCGACGAGAAGGCAGCCGGCACCGTTCAGGTAAAGGACCTGATCTTAGGTGCCGAACTCGCCAAGCTCAGCAAGGAAGGCAAGGACCGCGAGGACTATCTGGAGCGCCAGAAGGAAGCCCAGTTCGCCGTGCCGGAAGACGCGCTGGTTGACGCGGTGAAGACGGTTCTGGCGCGGAATTCATCATAGAACGGCGTTCGCTGCGCTCACAGAACAAGGTCTGGATCCCGGGTTCCGTTCCGCTGGCGCTGCACGGCCCTGGACATGCGCCAGACATGCTGCACGTTTCCAGGGCTCAGAAGCGAAGCGGATGGGGTCCGCAGGATGGAATCCAGACCTTGTTCTGTGAGCGCAGCAAACGCCGCCTAAAGCCCCCAGCTCCGCGCCGCGATGGCGACGGAAAGCCCCACCAGGAGTGCCAGAATCTCGTTGCGGCGAATCAGCATGCTGGCGAGCGCCGCCGCGAGTGCAATCCCGGCGGCAAAGCCGAGCCGCTCGACCAGCGGCAGCACGGTGGCGACGACGATCGAACCGGGCAAGGCCACCAGCGCGCGCTTGAGGCGAGGCGTGAACGGGATCAGGTTCATGGCAAAATAGCCGGAAATCCGGCACAGATAGCTCGCAAAAGCCATCGCCAGAATGGCGGCCACGACGCCCGGCGTCGTCAGGCTGGCGGCAAGATCACTCACACGCCCCCTCCGGCATCAGCGCCGCTGTGACCATGCCGGCGATGGCGCCCGCCATGATGAAGACATGCCCCGGCAGCAGGCGCGCCGCGACCAGCGCCACGAGACCGGCGACCGCCCACGGCACGGCGGCACGGCGCCCGCGCCACAGCGGCACCAGCAGCGCCGCGAAGAAGATCGGCATGACGAGATCGAGCGCAAAGCGCTTGGGGTCGCTGACCAGCGCGCCGACCAGATGGCCGGGGATCGTAAACAGGATCCACATCACCCACAACGCCAGCCCCGCCCCGATCAGCACACCGAGATCGCGCCCGCCATCGGCATGATAGCGCGCGCCGACCAGCCAGTTCGCGTCTGTGAGAAGGCAAAGCTGCAGCGCATTGAGGCCATTGCCGTGCGCGCTCAGCCAGGGATGCAGGGATGCGCCCTGCAGAACCATGCGGCTGTTGACGACCGCCGTGAGGACCGCAAGCCCGGCCACGGCCGCCCAGGTCCAGGCCGCACCGGCATGCGGCCAGGCCTCCAGCGCCACCATCTGCGACATGCCGGCAAAGACGAGCGCACTCATCAGCGCGGCTTCGAGCAGCGTCAGCCCCTTGGCCGACGCGGCCGCGCCGAAGGCCGCCGCGAAGACGATCACGCCGGGAAGGGCCGGCATGACCATGCGGAATCCAAGCAGGATGCCAGCGCGGGTCAGGATGGGCTGGTCGGATCCAAACGTCATGCGGCGTTTTGGTCGAAGTGCTGCACAGCTTCAAGCGCGACGCTCGCCGTCAGGCCATGCGGCAGATGCAGGCAGGGCGACTGTTGGCCCAATCCATGCCTCACCTGCGATCCTCATCTTGAAGCTGTCGAAGAACGAGCTTCAGAAGCACACAACCTCGATGTCATCCTTCGACAGGCTCAGGATGAGCATGGCTGGCAAAATCAGCCGCCGACATCCGGGCGAACGTGCACCATGCCGTCAGGCGTCGCGCAGCCTGTCAGGTAGACCCAGGTCACGGGCACCGTCAGCGCAAGGCGGATGTCCTTGCGGTCGCCAGTGGCGATCCCGGCGTCGATGGCCTTGTGGTCCCGGCTGCCGCCGGTTCCTTCGAGCAGCCAGACCGCCAGATCGCGCACATCCTGTACCCGGACGCAGCCCAATGCGTTGAATCGCTGGTCGCCACCGAACAGGTTGCGCGACGGCGTGTCATGCATGAACACGGCATCGCAGTTCGGCATGTCGATCCGGACAGGGCCGAGCGCATTGCGCGGCCCGGGTTCCTGCCGCTAGGTGTAGTTCAGCATCCGAACGCTCGACCAGTCGATGCTGGAAGCCGGGATTTCCTACCCGCCGGAAAACACCTTGACGCCCTTTTGCGCGAGCACGTTGCGACCCTTCTGCATGCCGGGAGCAGTCGGCGACACGGGTTGTGCGGCCACTGGCGACGCGAGAGACGCCAGCAGCAGCAGCGCAGCGCTCGTCTTCAATACGAACGAAATCATGGACCACCGGCGGTTTTGACCAGAGAGCCATAACCGGAACGGCCCAACAAGGCCACTGCGCCAACGCAGCGCCACCATTCGACCCTGATCTGCAAGACCTTCAAGGCAGACGCAAAACAAAAAAGGCCGGGTCGACCCGGCCTTTCCGTCGCAAGCGCTCACAGACGCGATCAGAACGCGTAGCCCAGCTTGATGCGGGCGTAATGCTGGTTGTAGTTGGCCAGGTTGAGGTTGCCCGGAGCGAGGCGGACCTTACCAGCCACCTGGACCTGGTAAGCGGCGTTCAGGGTCCACTTGTCGTTGATCGCCCACAAGGCGTTCGGGCCGACGAAGAAGCCGTCACCAAGATAGGTCCGGTAGCCTGCGCCCAGATAGGTGCGCGAATACCAGGCCTCGGCGCCGATGAAGAAATTCGGCAGGACCTTGGCGGACAGGGCCGCCCGGATGTTGAACTGCGAGCCATCGACCAGCACGCCGGTCCTGCTCGAATAGGTCGAGATGTGTTCGAGATTGATGGCGCCGTAGAGCTTGTCCTTGACCAGTTCGCGATCCAGGAAAAGGCGGGCGGCAAGGTTGAAGGCGCTGTCATTGCCGGCGCCGAGAAGCCCGGAGAAACGGTTGCCGTTGCCACTCAGGTCAAGGTCGAGGGTGGCGCCGACACCGTGCACATCACGGCCGAGGAACTTGTATTTGAACTCGACACCCCGCCGTAGAACTCCCGTTGAGGTAGACGTAAGGGCCGACCTCGAAGCAGCGGAACAGGCCAGTGGCAACCTGTCCGACGCCGGTTACGCCGGTCAGACGCTGGCCGCGTGCAGTGAAGTTGCCATTCGCGGTGAGGGTGCCGCCCCATGCGCCGACATCCGTCACATCGGAGCCAACGGTGAAGCCGAAAACGTCGGTCGCGAGCGTGTTGTTTTCCAGGCACGAGCCCGAGGCAGGCGGCGCTACCGGTGCACCCTTGCGGGCTGGCAGGTCAGCGGCGAAGGCGGCGCTGCCCAGGATAAGCGCAGCAATCCCGGCGGCGGCTATCGACTTGATCATCAGAAATTCCTCCAAATCAGGATTTTGATCGATAGCAACTTTGAACCTACGGATCGCTTAAAACCTTCGGCCGAAAGCAGAAAGTGACGAAACTATGTCAGCCCTGTTGCAACGCAGCAACAACCCTACGATTCATCTGACCACGAATGATGCAACTGCCTCTAGAGCAGGCAGCGCGCGGCGCGCATTCCGGCTAGCCTGCGGGCCAGTGATGCGACTAACGTTCCGCTGCGGCGCGGACATGCGCGCGCCAGGACAGGATCAGACGATCAAAGTCCGCCAGTTCGTCCGGCTCCAGCCGGCCGAGCGTTCTGCCGACATAGTCGCGCTGGGTCTGCAGGCCCTGCTCCGCCAGATCGCGCCCGTGCGGCGTCAGATGGAGGGCGTAGGAACGGCGGTCGCTGGCGATGGCGCGCCGCTCGACCATCGCGGCATCGACAAGCCGGTCGACCAGCCCCGACACATTGCCTTTGGTGACATAGAGGCGCTCGGCCAATTCACTCTGCGTGATGCCCTCGCGCTCGCTCAGCGTCGACAGCACGTCGAACTGGGGAACAGACAGGCCGATGCGCTTCAGCCGGCCCGCCATCGCCAGCGAGATGCGCTGATGCAGCCGGACGAAACGGAACCATACGCGCATTTCATCGGCGGGCGGCTCCGGCGTCGGACCCGGCTTCGCAAGCGTTGCAGGCATGGTGTTCTACCTCACGGACTGTTCTCATCTAAACTACCAGATGATTGCGGGCCTTTACCACCCTGTCGCACTCGGCACCCTTCAAGCCGGCGCAAGAAGCGTTATGATGCCGCCAAAAGACGAACCGGCGCGAAGCCGGGCAGCGCCGGGAGGACAATAGCAATGCTTGGACGCATGCAGGAGTGGCCGCTGCTGATTCACCGCATCATCGATCATGCGGCGGCCCAGCACGGCAGCAGGCCGATCATTTCGCAAAGCGTGGAGGGACCGATCCGCCGCAGCACCTATGCGGCTGCCCGCCTGCGCGCCCTCCGCATTGCCCAGAAGCTGGCACGCGATGGATACATGCAAGGCGACAGGCTGGCGACGCTGGCCTGGAACACCGACCGGCACTTCGAACTCTGGTACGGCATCAGCGGCATGGGCGGCATCTGCCACACGCTGAACCCTCGGCTGTTCGAGGATCAACTCGTCTGGATCATCACCCATGCCGGGGACAGCGCGCTGTTTCTCGATCTGACCTTCGTGCCGCTGGTCGAGCGTCTTCAGCCGCGCATCCCGTCAGTCCGGCGCTTCATCGTCCTGACCGATGCCGACCACATGCCGCAGACCAGCCTGCGCGGGGTGATCGACATCGAAAGCTGGCTTGCGGATGCCGACGGCGATGTCGCATGGGCCTCGCTCGACGAAAACACGGCGGCGGGCCTGTGCTATACGTCCGGCACCACCGGCAATCCCAAGGGCGTGCTGTATTCGCATCGCTCGAATGTGCTGCACGCCATGGCGACCTCGGCGCCGGATTACATGGGGCTGTCCTCGTGCGACACGGTCATGCCCGTTGTTCCGCTGTTTCACGCCAATGGCTGGTCCCTCGCCTTCTCGGCTCCCATGAACGGCGCGGCCATGGTGATGCCGGGCGCAAAGCTGGACGGCCCGAGCCTTCACACCCTCATCGAAGACGAAAAGGTCACCATCACGGCGGCAGTCCCCACCGTCTGGCTCGGGCTGCTCAATCATCTTGACGCTACGGGAGGAAAGCTCGGCGCACTCAAGCGGGTTGTCATCGGCGGGTCCGCCTGCCCGCGCGCGATGACCGAAGCCTTCGAGACCCGCTTCGGCGTCACGGTAGCGCATGCCTGGGGGATGACCGAGATGAGTCCGCTGGGGTCGTTCTGCTCGATCAAGCCCGATTACGGCGACCTCGCCGGCGAGGCGCTGCTTGATCTCAAGATGAAGCAGGGCCATGCGCCCTTCACCGTTGACATGAAATTGACGGACGATGCCGGCCGCAACCTGCCATGGGACGGCAGGACCTTCGGCCGGTTGATGGTGCGCGGCCCCGCCATTGCGGGCAGCTACATGAACGATGACGGCGGCCGGATTCTGGATGACGAAGGCTTTTTCGACACAGGCGACGTCGCCACCATCGATCCGCACGGCTACATGGCGATCACGGATCGCTCCAAGGACGTGATCAAGTCCGGCGGCGAATGGATTTCGTCGATCGAACTCGAAAACCTCGCCATGGGCCATCCGGATGTGGCCGAGGCGGCTGTCATCGGCGTGGCGCATTCGAAATGGGACGAGCGCCCGCTGCTGATCGTCGTGCCAAGGCCCGGCAAGGAGCCGACTCACGCGGACATGCTGGCCTTCATGACCGGCAAGATCGCCAAATGGTGGCTGCCGGATGCTCTCGTTCTGATCGAGGCCATCCCGCACACCGCGACCGGCAAGATCCAGAAGACAACCTTGCGGGAGATGTTCCGCGACTACCGGCTGCCGGCCTGAGGCAACTCGCCTTGGCCGGTGGCCAATCCTCCGCTGCCGGGATAGAATAGCGTGATGCGCCGCATTGTGCTTGAACAACCCGTCTCGCGCGCCGCCACCTGGGCGGGGCGTCTTGCCTTGTTCGCGGCTGTCGTCACGCTTTACGGGGTTCTGGTCGTCCGCAGCGGCCAGCATGGGCCACCCGGCCTCGCCGCGCTGGGCTCCGGCTTTGTCCTGGCATTGATGAGTTCGCTGGTGGCGACGATTGGCGGGCTCGCCATCTGGAATCATGGCCTGCGTGGAGCCGGCCGCGTCTTTTTCGCCCTGTTTCTGGCATCGTTGCTGCTCGCGGCGCCGGCTTATGTGGCGTTCCAGTATTGGCGATTGCCGAAGCTCAACGACATCTCGACCGACATCGATGACCCGCCATCCTTCTCGCGCTCGCGGGCGGCGCTGGCGGCGCGCGATGGGCACGTGCCGATCGAGCGCAGCCGCGAAGGCCGCCAGCCGCAGCGCGAGGCCTACCAGCGCATCATCCCGGTCATTCTCGACTTGCCGGCGGAGGAGGCCTACACGGTGGTACAGAGGGCCGTCGCCAATCTCGGCTGGCGCGTCATCGAACAATCCCCGCCAGGCGGCCGCACCGGATCGGCACGCATCGAGGCCATCGCGACGACACGCCTGTTGCGCTTCGCCGATGATGTCACCATCCGCATCCGTCCACGGCTGGAAGGCTCGCGCATCGACATCCGCTCCGCCTCCCGCCTCGGCCAGCACGACCTCGGCGTCAATGCCGCCCGCATCCAGGCGTTTGCTGACGAAATCCAGGCACTGGTCACCGCGCGCTGATTGCGCGTCAGGCCGGCAGGTACTGGGCGTCCAGCGACGGGGCGCCTTCCGCGCAACGAATCAGCCCGCGGCTGACCAGATCCTCAAGATGGGCGAAGGTCGACAATGCAGCAGCACCATGCAGCGCCGGCGCGAGCCCCTCGTAAACCTTGGGCACGATCTCGCCGATCAACCTGTCGCCGGCCTCGATGCGGGCGAGGATGCTCGCCTCGCGCATCCGGCGATGGGTGGCGAGCGCCCTGACGAAACGCTGCGGGTCGCGCACAGGGCCGCCATGTCCCGGCCAGTACACAGCCTCGCTGCGCGACCGCAGTCTCTCGAGCGAGGCCATGTAGTCGGCCATCGCCCCGTCCGGCGGCGCGACGATGCTGGTTGACCAGGCCATGACATGATCGGCGGAGAACAGCGCGTTATCTTCGCGGAGCGCGAAGGCGAGGTGATTGGCGGTGTGGCCGGGCGTGGCCACAGCCTCGAGTGTCCAACCGCGCCCTTCGATCACGTCGCCATCACTCATCTCGGCGTCCGGCTGGTAGGCCATGTCCGATGACGCATCGAGGCGGTTTGTCTCGCCGAGCGAAAGCGACCGCGCCGCCCGATGGGGCCCGCAGCCAACGATTCGCGCGCCGGTCGCAGCCTGCAGCCGTCGGGCGCCCGGCGAGTGATCGCGGTGCGTGTGGCTGACAACGATGTGGCTGACGGTAACGCGCGAGAGAGCAGCCAGCAGGACCGACAGATGCTCGTCCGATTCAGGGCCTGGGTCGATGACCGCGACCGTGCTCTGCCCGACGATGTAGCTGCATGTCCCCGTGAAGGTGAAAGGGCTGGGATTCGGCGCGATCACGCGCCGGATCAGAGGGCTGACCTGCACCACCTCACCAGCTCTGGCGTCGCTGCGCCGATCGAAGGTGAGGTCGTCGCTCATCAGGTTGTCCCCAGTTGCTCGCGTCGCGATGGCGCGGCCATCGGCGCGATGCTTGTGACCCGCTCCTTACCGCCCTATAGATCGCGCGCCAAACGTCAAATCGCACCTGATCCCGCCACGTCGTATCAAAGCCTGAGGACTGAATCGCATGGCCCTGCCCCGGACACACGCAGCTCCCGCCGCCTCCCTGATCGACGCCGCCTTGCCGCACATGGCTGGCCGCATGCCGGTCTGGTTCCGCAGCCTCGTGTTTGTGGCTGCGGGCTCGCTGCTCCTCACCTTGTCAGCGAAGGTGCAGGTTCCGATGTGGCCGGTGCCGATGACGATGCAGAGTTTCGCCGTGCTGTTCCTCGGCGCTGCGCTCGGGCCGCGCCTCGGCGCCGCCAGCGTCGCATTCTATCTGGCGCAAGGCTTTGCCGGCCTGCCGGTGTTTGCCATGCCCGGCGCCGCTGGTCCAGGCTATTTCCTCGGTTCCACGGGCGGCTTCCTGCTGTCATTCATCCCGGCAGCCTATGTCGCCGGCCTGTTTGCGGCACGCGGCGCATCCCTTCTCAAGGTCTCGGCCGGCATGACCTTCGCCCATGCGCTGATCCTTGTGATCGGCATGGCCTGGCTTGCCTTCTTCGCCCAGTTGGCCAGCGGCGCGACGGGCATCGGGCTGTCGCGCGCTTTCGCCGTTGGCGTTCAGCCCTTTATCGTCGGTTCGGTGGTGAAGGTGGCACTGGCCACCGCCCTCGTTGCGGCCGGCTGGACAGCGCTGCGCCGCCGCTGATCAGCCAAGCCCCCGCCGCCTCAACTCGGCTTCCCAGCCGAGCGCGTGGCTGACAATCGCGTCGAGATGATCGAGCTTCGGAACCCAGCCAAGCTCCCTGCGGAGCTTTTCCGCATTCGCGACGATGGCTGGCGGGTCTCCCGCCCGCCGAGGTCCCTGCCTGACCTCGAAATCCACGCCCGAGACCTTGCGGACGGTGTCGATGACCTCGCGGACGGAGTAGCCGCGCCCATAGCCGGCGTTGACGATGATGTTGGGACCGCCGCCACGCAGGTAGTCGAGGGTGACGGCATGCGCCGCGGCGAGATCGCTGACATGGATGTAGTCGCGCACGCAGGTGCCGTCGGGGGTGGGATAATCCTGCCCGAACACCTCCATATGCGTGCGCTTGCCAGTCACCACCTCGGCGGCGACCTTGATCAGGTGGGTCGCCATTGGGGTTGACTGGCCATACCGGCCTGCCGGATCGGCGCCTGCCACGTTGAAGTAGCGCAAGATGGCATAGCGGAAGCCGTGGGCCGCTGCCGCATCGCGCAGCATCATCTCGCTCATCCACTTGGATGTTCCATAGGGCGACATGGGCGAAGGCTGCTGCGCCTCGGAAACAGGCTCGAGCGAGGTTTCCCCGTAAACCGCCGCCGTGGACGAGAAAATGAACTCCTTGACGCCGCCAGCCACCGCCGCCGCGATCAGGGCGCGTGTCTTCACTGTGTTGGCGAGATAATAGCCGAGAGGGTCGGCCACCGATTCCGGCACCACGATGCGCGCCGCGAAATGGATGATCGAGCGCACACCATGCGTCCGGATCGTGTTCAGCACCGCCTCGAAATCACCCGCATCCGCCACGATCAGCGGAACGGCAGGCGGCACCGACCAGCGAAAGCCCGTCGAAAGGTTGTCCAGGATGCAGACCGGCTCACCCCGGTCAACGAGGTTGAGCACCATATGGCCGCCAATGTAGCCTGCCCCGCCGGAAACCAGCACCGTCATCTTGCAAACCCTGCGAAACCCAAGGGAGCCGAATTGCTCGGCGCTCATCCTGCCACAATCCGCTGCAGGACAGCAGCACAAGACAGCGCTGCACTTCATGACCTGCAATATCTTGCTTTTCGGTGCACTTCTGCTGTGCCGGTCAAGGTTTAGGCGGTGCATGTGAAACATGTTGTGTGCGTGACGTCCCCATTGAATAGTCCTGGCCGGACGCGGCGCGGCGATCTCCGCAGGAAGGAGCGCTGATGAACTGGAAAGCCCTGAGCCTTCGTCTGCACCGCTGGCTGGCGCTGGCGCTCGCGGCGCCGTTGCGCCTGATCATCCTGAGCGGGCTGCTCCTGTCCGCAGAGCCGCTGCTTCAGCGCGCCTGGATGCCTGCGCCCTTGTCACAGGATGTGTTGCTTCGGCATCTTGGTCGTCATGATCCGCAGGGCGCGACAATCGGGCTGACGGTGAGACCCTATGAAGCGACCCTTCTGATCAGCGGCGCCGGTCCGAATGGCGAGGTCGAGGTCGACCTGCGCGCAGGCGAGGAGGTCATGGAGGACGGGCCCTGGTCATTGCCGGAACTGTTCCGCACGGCGCGGCAAATGCACGAACACCTTCTGCTCGACCAATACTGGATCGTCACGGCCTCGACCGTTGGGATGCTGCTATTGGCCGTGAACGGGATCGCGACGGGGGTTGGCCCCGGATGCGCAATTCGCTTGGCGGATGGCATGCGACGAGCGCCTGGGTCCTGCTGCCCTTGGCGCTACTGGTGCCGCTCACAGGCCTCGCGCTGTCCTTCGGCATCACGTTCACCGGCGCGGCGCCGCGCCAGCCGGCGAAACGGTTGCTCATAGCCGACGCCGTCAGATTGCTGGCGTCCGAACGCGATATTGCCGGCCTCACCTCGCTGCGCCCACGCGGCGGTAGGCTGATCGCGCGCCTATGACGGGCAAGGCGCTGCAGTCGCTCGTGGTCACCCGCGCAGGCCTGCAGCCCAACGCAACGAACTGGCCAAGAACGCTGCATGGAGGCAACTGGCACGCCGGCTCCGCCCTCAACCTCCTGGCGTCAGTGCTGTTTGCCGGGCTCTGGCTCACCGGTCTGCTGATCTGGACCCGCCGCAAGCTGTGGATGCGGTCACGGCTGCGCGCGCAATCGACCTGAAGGATCCGGATAGCGGGTCCCGCCTGCCCATCGTGTCAGGAGCGCCCGCCATCCACGGACAGGATCTGGCCTGAAACCCAGCCTGCCTGCTGGCTTGCCAGGAATACGACGGCGTTGGCGATGTCCTGCGCGGTGCCGAGACGCCGCGTATGAATGCTGCTCATGAGCCGTGCCTGCCCGTCCTCGCCATAGGACTGCCACTGACGCTCGGTCGTGGGATTGGAGCGCACGAAGCCCGGCGCGACCGCATTGCAGGTGACGCCGAACGGACCGAGATCCTGGCTGAGTTGCTTCGTCAGTCCGACCAGCGCATGCTTCGCGGCCGTGTAGGCCTGAATGCCGGTCAGGCTTGGCCGTAGGCCTGCGCCGGAGGCGATGTTGACGATCCGGCCGAAGCCGGCCTGCTGCATAGGCTCGGCGGCGGCCTGAGACAGCCAGAACGCGCCGTCGACATTGGCCTCGAAGATCGCCCGCCAGCCTTCCGGCGTAACCGTGGACACCGGGCCTCCGGTCTGCCCGCGCACCCCGCCGGCGGCGTTGACCAGCACATCGAGCCGGCCATGCTGTTTCAGGATGTCGGCAATCACCTGCTGGCAAGCCTCGCGCTTGCCGATGTCGAGCACGAGCGGCGTCATCTGATGGGCGGCAGCGAAGGCCGACAACCGGGACTCGTCGAGATCGGCTGCAACAACCGTCGCACCAGCCCCCTTCAACGCCAGCGCGATCGCCTGACCGATGCCTTGCGCCGCGCCGGTGACAAGCGCGACCTGTCCATCAAAGCGGATGTGCATGGTTTGCCGCCTCCGCCGTTGCAATCAGCTTCTGGAATGTCTCGAATGCCATCGGCTCGGCGCCGTCCTCGATGCCATGGATCAGTGCCACCAGCTGACGGATGGTGGGCGTGTGCACGCCCGCCTCCGCTCCAAGCTCGCCGATCACGCCGATCTGCGGATCAACCTCGGTCTTGCGCTTGCGCACGGCGAGGTCGCGGTAGATGCCAGAATGGGTTTTGGCGGTGTACCTGTTGAACTCGGCCAGCGCAGCAACCGAAGCGCGCGAGCCGGCTTCAGACGCCCCCTTTGAAAAGCAGGCCGGATCAAAGCCGTTGAAGCCCACCGGCGCCACCCCGCGCGCCGCCGCAACCGCCATGACCTCGCGCGCAAGCCGGTCGAACACGACAAAGCGGCGCGGATCTTCGAAATTCGCGGTCATCGAGTCCGGCGTGAGCGCGGTCGCGAACAGCATGGCGCCATAGGCGAGCTTGCCCCACAGATAGCCCCAGATGTTCTCCGTCAGCACGGCGTTGGGCTCGAACAGCTTGAGCCAGCCATGCATCTTACGCGTCCGGTCCCGGATTGTCCCGTCGATTTCGCCGACGACCACCGCCCCCCGGTTCCCGAACAGGATCTCTCCGGCTCCAAGCCAGTCGGCCCCGAAATTGACAAAGCACCCCATGGTCCGTTCGTGGCCGACAACCCGTGAGATCGCGATCTCGTTCAGCCCGTTCTGGGCCGACAGCACATAGCCGCCAGGGGACAGATGCGGCAGGAGCTGCCTGACCGCAGCCTCGGTCGCCTGCGCCTTGACCGCCAGCACGATCACGTCGAACTGTCCCGCGACTTCGTCAGGGGTGATGCACGGAACCACCTGCCGGAAGGTTTCGACCGGTCCTGTGATCTTGAGGCCGACCGTGCTGCATGCCTTCGCGTGTTCGGCAGCGATATCGACCATCAGCACAGGCAGGCCCGCGCGCGCCCAATAGGCCCCAAGCGTGCCGCCGATGGCGCCGGCGCCCCAGATCAGTATCGGCCTTGAAGTCATGTGACATGTCCAAGGTGATGGAGTTCGTGATGCGTCGCCACGGTCATGTGGCCGGCTGTGTCGATCCAGCCTCGATACATGCCAAGCGTGTTGAACGGGGCGAGCGGATCGCCCTCCGCCCCGAGTACGATCATGCCGGCCCCGATGCCGTAGCCGGCAAGGGTCTCATACACCAGCACGCGAGAGGCCTCATCGAGCGACTGGCCAGCATAGGAGATGCGGGCCGCGACATCATAGGCAGCCACGCGGCGGATGAAGAATTCGCCCATTCCGGTGCAGGAGACGGCGCAGATGCCATTCTTTGCATAGGTCCCGGCGCCGATGATCGGCGAATCCCCGACGCGGCCGACGGGCTTGTTGTTGAAGCCTCCGGTCGATGTCGCAGCCGCCAGGTTTCCATGCCTGTCGCGGGCCACCGCGCCAACCGTGCCGTGTTTCTCGGCCTCGGAGGCCTTTGAAGCCGTACCTTCAAGGGCGCGGCGCTTGAGATTGGCCAGCGCATCGACGCGGCGCTGGGTCGTGAAGTAATCCGGCGCAACCATGTCGAGGCCCGCTCTCTCTGCGAAGGAATCCGCCGAGGCACCGAGCAGCAGCACGGCCCGCCCGGAGTCCATCACAGCCCGGGCTGCCTTCACCGGATTACGAATGCGCTGCACGCCTGCGACCGCGCCTGCAGCGAGAGTCGCTCCGTCCATGATTGAGGAATCGAGTTCGTGCGTTCCGTTCTCGGTCAGCGCTGCGCCAAAACCGGCGTTGAAATGCGGGCTGTCTTCAAGCACGACCACAGTGGCCTGCACCGCGTCGAGCGCCGCCCCGCCTTTCGACAGGACGGCCCAGCCGGCGCGGAGCGCATCGGACACATGGGCCCGGCTCTCTGCCCATTCTGCTTCCGACATGAGGCTGCGGTCGAGTGTTCCGCAGCCTCCGTGCAGTCCAAGCGCAGGTTGCGCGGCCATCCGCGGCGTCACTTGGCCGGCTTGATGTTCATGGCGAGCGTGTCCTCGTCGACCCGCGCCTTGATCGTCACCTTGTCCTTCTGCATCGCCCAGGCAGACCCCACTGCGACGATCGGCAGGCGCTGCTTGTCGGTGTCGAGCAGGGCGTTGGCGTCTTCGAGCTGCTTGCGGCGCTTGCCCTCGTCGAGTTCGACCGCAGCATCCTGCAGGAGCTTGTCCATCGCCGGGTTGTTGTAGCCCAGCACGTTGAAGGCGCCCATGCGGCGCTCACGGTCGTTCGAATGCGCCAGCGACGACAGGGTGTAGTGCGACTCGCCCGTGAGCGTGCCCCAGCCCGACATCGAGAACGAATACTCGCCGCGCGTCCGCGCCGGGAAGAACACTGCGGCCGGCTGTGCGTTGGCCTGCACGTCGATGCCAATGGCGGCGAGCATCTGGGCGATGCCGGTGCCGACCTGGCGGTCGCCGGGCAGACGGTCCTGCGTGAACGAGAACTGCGTCTTGAAGCCGTTCGGATAACCGGCCTCGGCCAGGAGCTTACGGGCCAGCGCAGGGTCAAATGGCCGGGGCGGCAGCGCCTTGTTGAAACCAAAGATCGACGGCGTCACCATCTGGTTGACCGGAACCCCCAGACCCTCCATCGCCACTTCGGCAAGGGTCTTGCGGTCGATCGCCAGATCAATAGCCTGCCGCACCTTCAGGTCGCGGAACGGATTGTTCGGCAGCGGAGAGCCGTCCTTCGCGGTCGTGTTCAGCGCCTTCTCGCGCATGTCGAGTTCGACGTTGAAGACGTAGACCGTGTCGATGGTCTGGACCGAGAGCTTCGGATCGCGCTTCAGCGCTGCGACATCGGTCGCCGGAACGCGGGTGATCAGGTCAAGCTGGCCCGCTTTCAGCTGCGCGACGCGCGCGGCGTCGTTGGCGATTTCCTTGCGGATATGCCGGGCCCAGGGCTCTTTCGGACCCCAGAAGCCGTCGAAGCGGTCAACCACGAGATCGCCTTTCGGCTGCCAGGAGACATAACGGTATGGCCCGGTGCCGATGGCGGCCTTGCCCGAGTTGAACGCCTCGTTGGCGCTTTCCTTTGTCAGGCCAGCAGCCGCCTTGTGCGAGACAATGAACAGCCGGATGAAGTCATAGGGCAGGATCGGCGCCGGACCGTCGGTGACGATGTGCAGCGTGTGCGCATCGATAATCTTGGTCTCCTTGACGCGGCGGACGTAGATTGTCGTCGGGTTCGGGCCTGACACCATCGGAATACGCTCGATCGAGAATTTGACGTCCTCGGCGGTGAAGTCCGAGCCGTCGTGGAACTTCACGCCCTTGCGCAGCTTGAACTCCCAGGTCGTGTCGTTGATCAGCTTCCAGCTTTCGGCGAGGCGCGGCTCGACCTCCAGGCCATCGCCGGACCAGGTCAGCGTGTCGAAGACATGCTTGAGCGCCTCGGCATGGGTGCCGCTTGCTGTGAAGTGCGGGTCGATCGAGTCGGGACCGCCGCGAACGCCGATGGTCAGCGTCTGGGCCGCAACCGGGTTCGCGAAGGACACAGCCAGCGTTCCGGCGAGCGCCGTCGCGGCAAAAAGTCCGAAGGCAAGGGACCGTCGTGTGGAGCTGGCAAACAAGCGCATGAGATTCTCCCGGAAAGCTGACCTGACGCCAGTGCGGCACAGGGAACCACACCATTCAACGCCCAACTTTCGTCGCAGTCAATTCCTTGTGGAACCAATTTTTGACGCTATAGTCGATATGAGGCGCCGGAAAGTTCATGATGGTACTATCGCGACCCAAACTGCAGGACACGGCGGCCAACGATGGCGAGAGCGGTGCCCTGCCCGAAGGCACCGGAGCTGATCTGCTGTCGCGGCAGCGGCTGGACGCCTTCACCCATGCACGGCTGTGGAAGAACCCCTGCGGATTTGCGGCGCGCTTCAACTATCTCGCGCTGCGCTACAACCAGCCGCTCTATGGCTGGGTCGAGGAGCGCTTCGGGCTGGCCCGCATCGAATTCGTGGTGATCTATTCGCTCAGCCTTCAGGACGGCATCACGGCCAGCGAAATCTCGGCATCGACCGCCTTTCCGAAGAACACGCTGAGCCGCGCCGTCAACCGGCTGATCAAGCTGGGCTACGTCGTGCGCCGCACCGACGCCATCGATCGCCGCCAGCAGTTCCTGTCGCTCTCGCCCGCCGGGCGCGCCGTCTACGAAGAGGCCCTGCCGCGCTTCGTGGCGCTGGAGGAAGAGATGCTGGCGCTGCTCAGCCTCGTCGAACGCGAAACGCTCGCGGCATTGATGGCCAAGGTCGTGCTGGCCATGTTCGAGGTCGATGTTCCGGAAAGCACCCTACCAACTTCACGCCCGGAGAACTGATCATGCGCCTTGCCGACATGAACTGGATGCAGGTCGAGGCCCACGCACGACGCGACGACCGCGCCGTGCTCCCCGTCGGCTCTACCGAGCAGCACGCTCATCTGAGCCTGTGCGTCGACGCCATCCTTGCCGAGAAAGTGGCGTTGGATGCGGTCGAAGGCCTGTTCATCCCGGTGTTCCCGGTCATCAATTATGGGCTGACGCCAAGCTTCGTGGACTATCCCGGCACCGTGACGCTGAAGCTCTCCACCCTGTGCGCCATCATCACCGATGTCCTTGATGGCATGGTGCGCTCCGGTTTTCGCAAGATCACCATCGTCAACGGCCATGGCGGCAACTCGCCCGCCCATGGCGCGGTTCTTGAATGGCTCGACCGCAACCGGGGCACTCAGGTGAAATGGCACAACTGGTGGAGCGCGCCAAAGACCATGGCCCATGTCCAGAGCATCGATCCGGTCGCCAGCCACGCCTCCTGGATGGAGAATTTCCCATGGACCCGGCTCGGTAACATCGCCATGCCGCAGGCGCAGAAGCAAATGCTCGACCTGGCCCGCTTCCAGCCGCTCGATCCCGGGGCCAAGAAGGCGCTGCTGGGCGATGGCAATTATGGCGGCTTCTACCAGCGCCCAGACGAGGAGATGCTGGCGATCTGGCAGACGGCCATTGCCGAAACCCGTACGGTGATCGCCGAGGGATGGGCGTGAGCACCGGAGCATCCCGGCCATGCTAGGCTTCGTCATTCAGCGCGTGCTGCAGGCGCTCGTGGTCATGCTGGTCATTTCGGCGCTCGTGTTCATGGGCGTCTATGCCGTCGGTAACCCGATCGATGTGCTGATCTCGCCCGATGCGACCCAGATCATCCGCGAGCAGACCATCCGCGCCTATGGCCTCGATCAGCCGCTCTGGAAGCAGTATGTCGACTTCCTCTCGCGCCTGCTGAGCGGCAATTTCGGTCGCTCCTTCGTCTACAACATGCCGGTCCTCGACCTGATCTTCTCGCGGCTGCCGGCCACCATCGAGCTTACGCTCGCCGCCGTCTTCGGCGCGACGCTGCTCGGCGTGCCGCTGGGCATGTATGCCGGCTATCGTCCCGACAGCCTGATCTCGAAATCGATCATGGCCGTATCGATCCTCGGCTTCTCCGTGCCGACATTCTGGATCGGGCTGGTGCTGATCTTCACCTTCGCCGTGACGCTGGGCTGGCTGCCTGCCGGCAACCGGGGTGACACCGCCACACTCTTCGGCGTCGAGTGGAGTTTCGTCACCTGGAACGGGCTCACGCACCTGTTCCTGCCGGCCCTCAACCTGTCCCTGTTCAAGTTCGCCATGATGGTTCGTCTCGCACGCGCCGGGACACGGGAGACGATGCTGACCGACACGGTGAAGTTCGCACGCGCCGCCGGCGAGAGCGAGTGGACGATCCTGAGCCGTCACGTGCTGCGGCTCATCGCCATCCCGATCGTCACCGTCTTCGGCCTCGAACTGGGCTCGACCCTCGCCTTCGCGGTCGTCACTGAGACGATCTTTTCATGGCCAGGCGTCGGCAAGCTGATCATCGACTCGATCGCAACGCTCGATCGGCCGGTCATGGTCGCCTATCTGATGCTGGTCGCCTTTTTCTTCATCATGATCAACCTGACCGTCGACATAGCCTATGCGGCGCTCGATCCAAGGCTGCGCACACGGAGGGCCAGCTGATGGACCGGTCAACGCCGCTGGCCCGCTTCTGGGATGAATTCCGCACCAACAGGGTGGCGCTCGTCGCACTTGGCGTGGTGCTGCTGATCAGCGCGCTCGCGATCGCGGCGCCTTTGATCTCCCCACAGAATCCCTACGATCTGGCCAATCTCGTGCTGATGGATGCGCGTCGTGCGCCAGGATTCGTTGGCTCCAAGGGATTCACCCATTGGCTTGGCACTGATGCCCAAGGCCGGGACCTGCTCTCGGCCATCCTCTACGGGCTGCGCATCTCGATCCAGATCGGGCTGATCGCAGGCGCGATCGCATTCGCGCTCGGCGCCACGCTTGGCGCCTTCGCAGCCTTCCTCGGCGGCCGCATCGAGGCGCTGATCATGCGCGTCATCGACCTTCAGCTGTCCTTCCCGGCCATCCTGCTGGCGCTGGTGCTCGCGGCCTTGCTGGGTCAGGGCAAATGGCCCCTGATCACGGCGCTGGTGACGGCGCAATATGCCTACTTCGCGCGTACAGCCCATGGCGCGGCCTCGACCGAGCGCTCCAAGGACTATGTTGACGCCGCCCTGTCGACGCCCCTGAAGGCCAGCCGCGTCGTCTTCCGGCACATCCTGCCCAATTGCCTGCCTCCGCTGATCGTCGTCGCCACAGTGCAGGTGGCCAACTCGATCGCGCTTGAGGCGACCTTGTCCTTTCTGGGTCTCGGGCTGCCGGTCACCGAACCGTCGCTGGGCATGCTGATCTCCAACGGCTTCCAGTACATGCTGTCGGGGCGCTACTGGATCTCGATTTATCCCGGCGTGGCGCTGATTATCCTCATTGTCGCCATCAATCTCGTCGGCGATCAGGTCCGCGATCAGCTCAACCCGAGGCTGAAGCGATGAGTTCGCAGCTTCTGGAGGTCGCAGGCCTGACCACGCGGTTCGAGACCCGATCCGGCGCGCTCAACGCGGTCGAGGACGTGTCGTTTTCGGTGGCGGAGGGCGAGATCGTCGGCCTTGTCGGCGAGTCAGGGTCGGGCAAGTCGGTCACGGGCTTTTCGATCCTTGGGTTGGTCGATCCACCCGGGCGCATCGTGTCCGGCTCGGTGAAGCTCAACGGCCGAGAACTGGTCGGGCTCAGCCATGCGGACCTGCGCTCGATGCGCGGGCGCGAGATCGCCATGGTTTTTCAGGACCCGTCCGCAACGCTCAACCCGGTCCTGACCATCGGCACGCAGATGCGCCTTGCCATCGCTGCTCATGAAAGCCTGAGCGAAGCCGCGGCAACGGCCCGCTGCGTCGATGTGCTCACAATCGTCGGAATCCCCGACGCCGGACGCCGCATCGAGGCCTATCCCCACCAGTTCTCCGGCGGCATGCGCCAGCGCGTGGCCATCGCGATCGCACTGCTCAACCGACCAAAGCTGATCATCTGCGATGAGCCGACAACGGCGCTTGATGTCTCGATCCAGGCCCAGATCCTTACGGAAATGAAGTCACTGGCCGCGAGACTCGGCACGGCTATGATCTGGATCAGCCATGATCTGGCCACCGTCTCCTCGGTCGCATCGCGCCTGCTGGTCATGTATGCCGGGCGCCTGATCGAGACCGGTCCGATTGCCGCTGTCCTCAGGCAACCGCACCATCCGTACACCAAGGGGCTGCTCAATTCGCTGCCGGGCGTGGCGGAGCCGGGGCAGGATCTCGTACAGATTCCCGGCTCAATGCCATCATTGGTCAATCTTCCGGAGGGATGTTCCTTCCGCCCGCGATGCACCCATGCGGAGGACGACTGCACCCTGTTGCCGGCGTTCACCACCGAGGGCGCCCGCGCTTTCCGTTGCCACCACCCGCTCAACCTGCCGGTATCCGCGAGCGAGGCGAGGCCATGAACGAGACCCGCGCCCTCGTCGAGATAGACAGCGTCTCGAAGCGCTTCACGCCGTCTGTCAGCATCGGTGAGCGCATCGCCGCCTGGCTTGGCAGCCCGATCGACACGCGCACGGTCCATGCCGTGGACGCAGTCTCCTTCGACATCCGCAAGGGTGAAGTGCTGGGGCTGGTCGGGGAATCCGGTTGTGGCAAGTCCACGCTCGGCCGCGTGATCGCCGGCATCCATCCACCCAGCAACGGCTCCGCCATGATTGACGGGCTGGCGGTGATGGGGTCGGGCTCAAAGCCGCTCAAGACCACGACGCGCATCCAGATGGTGTTTCAGGACCCCTTCGCTTCGCTGGACCCGCGCGTGCGCATCGGCGAGACAATCAGCGAAGGCCCGCTCGCCCATCACCTCGTCAGCAAGGCCGACGCAAAGGCCTATGTCACGCGCTGGCTGCTGGCGGTTGGACTGCCGGCGGACGCGGCGGACCGCTTTCCGCACCAGTTCTCCGGCGGCCAGCGCCAGCGCGTGGCGATTGCACGGGCGCTGGCCATGCAGCCGGACATGCTGGTCTGCGACGAGCCGGTGGCGTCGCTCGATGTCTCGATCCAGGCGCAGATCATCAATCTGTTCCTCAAGCTCCGGCGCGAGCTTGGCCTGACCATGCTCTTCATCAGTCAGATCATTCGCCGCCTTCCCAGCTGCCGGTCGCTCTGCTCGACTCCGTGCCCAAGCTGGTGACCGGCAGCGATGAACTGGTCACCTTCAAGCCGATTCAGGGCGAACTGCCCTCCCCGCTATCGCCGCCCTCGGGCTGCCATTTCCATCTGCGCTGCCCCTTCGCGCAAGCCCGTTGCAGCACGAAACCGCCGCAGCTCGACGGCAGGCACCATGCCGTCTCCTGCCATTTTCCTCTCTCTGATAGTGAGTAGACCGATGGAATGCTGGGAATGGCCCGAGGAAGAATGGCGCAGGCGCGTCAATCAGGTCCGCGCAGGACGATCGCTGAAGCCCGCATCCTGGCCGGGAGGCGCGCGCTGCGCGGTCGCCCTGTCCTTCGACAGCGACCACGACACCAATGAACTGCGCGACGGCGGCAACTCGATCGGCCGCCTGTCATGGGGCCAGTATGGCAGCCGGGTCGGCGTGCCGCGCATTCTCGATCTTCTGAAACGCGAGGACATCAAGGCCAGTTTCTTTGTGCCCGCCGTCGCAGCCAGGCTCTACCCGGACGAGCAGCGCCGCGTTATCGCTGAAGGCCACGAAATCGGGCTGCATGGCTGGATCCACGAGCTCAACTCGGTGCTGCCCGAGGCTGTCGAACGCGATCTGCACTTCCGCGCCGCCGATGTGCTCGAAGCCATCACTGGACAGCGACCGGTCGGGATGCGGACGCCGTCATGGGATTTCTCGCCGGCAACGCTCAAGATCCAGCGCGAGCTCGGCCTCATCTATGATTCATCGCTGATGGCCGACGATGATCCCTACGAATTGGTCGAGAACGGCGAGCCCACCGGCATCGTCGAATTGCCGGTCGAGTGGATCCGCGATGACGCACCGTACTTCAACATGAACCGGCATCAGGCGCTCAGGCCCTACACGCCGCCGCCCGCCGTGCTCGACATCTTCATCCGGGAGTTCGACCGGGCCTATGAGGATGGCGGGCTGTTCCTGCTGACCATGCATCCGCACGTCATCACCTACCGCTCGCGCATCTTCATCCTTGAGGAGTTGATCCGACACATCAAGGCCAAGGGCCGGGTCTCGGGCAAAGGCGCAGTCTGGTTCGGCACCCATGCCGATGTCGCGCGCCATTGCCTCCACGGCGAAGTGGCCGGCTGAGCAAGGCAGCGTCTTCCGCAGGCCGCCGCTGGAACTACGGCGCCGTCTCAGCAGGCTTTTGCGTCACCACCGCTGGCTTGCGGCTGAATTTTTCGCCCAGCCAGCGGCAGACCACATAGAAGACGGGCGTGAACAGCAGCCCGAAGATGGTGACGCCGATCATTCCGGCGAAGACCGCGATGCCGAGCGACTGGCGCATCTCGGCGCCGGCGCCCGTCGCAATCACCAGCGGAACGACGCCCAGGATGAAGGCCAGCGACGTCATCAGGATCGGCCTCAGCCGCGTCTTGGCCGCCTCGATCGCCGCGCTGACCCGGTCCTTGCCCTCGTCCTCCGCCTGCTTTGCGAACTCGACGATCAGAATCGCGTTTTTAGCCGCCAGCCCGACCAGCACCACAAGGCCGATCTCGACAAGAATATTGCGGTCAAGCCCCTGCAGCCGCACGCCGACCATGGCGGCGAGAATGCACATCGGTACGATCAGGATGACGGCCAGCGGCAGCAGCCAGCTTTCGTAGAGCGCCGCGAGCAGCAGATAGACGAACACCACCGCCAGCCCGAAGGCGATGAAGACCGTGTTGCCGGCGATTTTCTGTTGCAGCGCGATCTCGGTCCACTCGAACCCGAAACCGTCCGGCAGCCGCTCGCGCGCGATCTTTTCGATGGCGGCGATGCCCTCGCCGCTGGAGAAACCGCGCGCCAGTGCCACTTGCACCTCGGCCGCCGGATAGAGGTTGTAGCGCGGCACCCGGTAGGCGCCCGTGATATCGGAGAAGGATGCCACCGAGCCGATCGGCACCATTTCCCCCGAAACGTTGCGGGTCTTGAGGCCCGCCACGTCACGCAGGTCCAGCCGATACGGATTGTCAGCCTGCGCGGTCACGCGGTAGGTCCGACCCAGAACGTTGAAATCGTTCACGAAAGCCGATCCCATATAGACCGAAAGCGTCTCGAAGATGCGTCCGATCGGCACGCCCAGCATCTCCGATTTGGTGCGGTCGATGTCGGCGTACACCTGCGGCGTGCGGGTGTTGTAGAGCGTGAAGGCCTGCGGGATGCCCGGCGTCTGTCCGGCCGATCCGGCCACGATCCACGCCGCGCCCTCAAGAGCGGCAAGGCCGCGCCCGCCGCGATCCTGCACATACCCTTTGAGACCGCCGCCAGTGCCGATCCCGGGCACAGCCGGCGGCTCGATCACCAGCGTGAAGGACTCCGCGATACCGAACATCTGTTGGCGCAGGTCGGCGAGAACGGCCTGCGTCGTCACCTTCTCCTTCGTCCGCTCCTTGAAGTCCTTGAGCCCTATGAAAATCACGCCGGCATTCGGCGCGTTGGTGAAGGTGGCGCCATCCAGCCCCACGAAGGCGATCGCATCCTGGACGCCGGGCCGCGACTGGATGATGTCGGAAGCGCGCCGGACAACCGCATCGGTCCGCTCAAGCGACGCGCCGGGCGGCAGCTGGAAGGCGGCAATAAAGTAGCCGCGGTCGAGTTGCGGGATCAGCCCGGCCGGCACCGCCGCCAACTGCATGTAGGTGAGCCCGATCAGGCCGCCATAGACGAACATGACAATCGTGGCGAAGCGCACCATGCGCCGCGTCAGCCCGCCATAGCCGCGCGAAAGCCAGTCGAAGGCAACGTTGAAGCCGCGGAAGAACAGGCGCAGCGGCGCGCCGAGCGCGCCCATCAGCCCCTGCGGCTTGTGATGCGGATCGTGGGGCTTCAGCAGGATGGCGGCGAGCGCCGGCGACAGCGTCAGCGACACGAAGGCCGAGATTGCGGTCGAAGCAGCGATGGTCACGGCAAACTGCCGGTAGAACGAGCCCTGCAGGCCCGTGATGAAGGCCGTGGGAATGAACACGGCGCACAGTACCAGCGAGATGGCGATCAGAGCGCCGCCGACCTCGTCCATGGTCTTGTGCGCGGCGTCCTTCGGCGACATGCCTTCTTTCAGGTAGCGCTCGACATTCTCGACCACGACAATCGCGTCATCGACGACGATGCCAATGGCCAGCACAAGCCCAAACAGCGAGAGCGTGTTGAACGATATCCCCGTCAGGCCCATCACCAGGAAGGTGCCGACAAGGCTGACGGGAATGGCGACGATCGGGATGAGCGCTGCGCGCCATGTCTGCAGGAACAGGACCACCACGATCACGACCAGCAGGATCGCTTCGATCAGTGTCTTGACGACCTCGTTGACGCTCTCCTGGATGAACTCGGTCGGATTGTAGACGACAGAATAGCCCACGCCAGCGGGGAAACTGGCCGACATGCGCGCCATCTCCGCCTTCAGTGCGTCGGAGGTTGCGAGCGCGTTCGAGCCCGGTCGCTGAAACACGCCGATGGCAACGGCGTTCTTGTTGTTGAGATAGGCGTTGATCGAATAGTCCTGGCTGCCGAGTTCCACGCGGGCAACGTCGCGGACGCGCACGATGCCGCCGCCCTGATCGGCCCGGACGACGATGTTTGCGAACTCCTCCACATCGGTCAGCCGCCCGAGGGTCTGCACCGACAACTGGAAGGCACCCGGCGACGTCGCCGGCGGCTGGTTGATGGCGCCCGCCGCCACCTGAAGGTTCGCGGCCCGCAGGGCTGCGATGACTTCGCCCGCGGTCAGGCTGCGGGCGGCGACCTTGGCCGGGTCGAGCCATATCCGCATGGCGTAGTCGCGCGCGCCGAAGACCGTGACGTTGCCGACGCCATCGACGCGCGTCAGCGCATCCTTCACGAACAGCGTGGTGTAGTTCGAGATGTAGGACTGATCGCGCGAACCATCCGGCGAGATCATGTGAATGACCATCATCAGATCCGGCGAGGCCTTCCGCACGGATACCCCGAGACGACGCACATCCTCGGGCAAGCGCGGCTCCGCCGCCGCCACCCGGTTCTGCACCAGCACCTGGGCCTGATCGACATTGGTGCCGGGCTTGAACACCACGTTGATCGACACGCGGCCATCGCCGGTGGATTGCGACACGACATACAGCATGTCGTCGACGCCATTGACCTCCTGCTCGATCGGCGTGGCGACCGTCGCGGCGACCACCTCGGCCGACGCCCCCGGATAGGATGCGGTGATGCTCACCGTCGGCGGGGCAATCTCGGGATACTCCGAGATCGGCAGGGCGCGCTGCGTGATGGCCCCGGCAATCGTCAACAGCACGGACAGGACGGTCGCAAAGATCGGGCGATTGATGAAGAAATGGGCAAAGCGGAACATGGCGGTCAGGCACCGGATCGAAGGGGTCGGCACCGGTGGGGATACGCCGGCGCGGAAGTCAACGCATGACGCTCAGTTCGTCACGACCTTGATTTCGCCGGGCTGCGGATTCACCGTCACGCCCGGCCGCACCATCGGGTTGGCGATGCCGTTGATGATGACCTTGTCAGCCGCGGTCAGGCCGGAGCGGATAACGCGCAGACCGTCGACGATCGGTCCCAGCGTCACCGGCCGCGGCGCGACCTTGTTCTCCGGGCCGACGACCAGAACCACCTTGCGAGTCTGGTCCGACACGATGACGCTATCGGGAACCAGAAGGGCATCGAACTCGCCGCCATAAAGCCGCATGCGCCCGAATGTTCCTGGCGTGAGGAACTGGTCCTTGTTCTCAAAGAGCGCCCTTCCGCGAATAGTCCCCGACCGGGCGTTGAGCTGGTTGTCGACGAAATCCATCTTGCCCTCGCGCTTCCAGTCCGCCTCGTCGGCGAGCCTGACCTGCACGGGGTTCGGCGTGTCGCGACCCGAAGGACGGCTGCCGCTCTGCAGCAGCCGCGAATAGCGCAGGTAGTCCGCTTCGGACGCCTCAAAGGTGAACACGATCGGGTCCAGCGTCACGATCGTGGTCAGCAGGTTGGCACCAGACTGGCCGCCGGCGATCAGGTTGCCCGCATCGACGCGCCGGTCGGATATCCGGCCCTCGATCGGCGCGCGCACCTGTGTCCACTCGAGATTGAGTTCTGCCGTCTTGAGGTTGGCCTCGGCAGCGGCCTGTGTGGCGCGGGCGCTGGCCAGATTGGCCTTGCGCGTGTCGAGATCGCGGGCGGTGATCGTCTGGTTGCGGGTCAGGCCTTCGGCGCGCTCAACCTCGTTCTCCGCCAGGGCGACCTGTGCCTTGGTCCGGGCCACCTCCGCGCCCGCGGCCTCGACCGACAGCAGGTAGGGGCGCTGGTCGATCGTGAACAACAGGTCGCCGGCCTTGATCATCTGGCCGTCGCGGAAATGGATGCGGTCAATGAAGCCCGAAACACGCGCGCGCACCTCGACCTGTTCGCGCGCCTCGAAGCGCCCGGTGTATTCATCCCACTGGACGACCCGTTTGGCGAGCGGAGAGGCCACCGCCACGGTCGGGGCGGGCGGAGCGCCCTGCGCAAGGACCGGCTGCAACGCGAAGAGCGACAGTATCACGAACAGCGGCGCGAGGGCGGAGCGCCCGGGCGACTTCAGCATGGAGAGCCTCATGGCCTTCAAAGATTGAACAGTGAAAGCAGGATAACCGCCAACGTCAACAGCGCAATCCGCAAGACCACCCAATTGCCCCCGGGCGATCGCCCCTGATGGGCCTTTCACCGGAATATGAGCTTGGAGGACATTAGGGCAAACGTCGCTAGCCAGATCCACACACCGGCCGGGAAGACAAATCCAGTCAAAGCATGAAATGTCCGGAGGAAAAATGGCGCGCCCGAAAGGATTCGAACCTCTGACCCTCAGATTCGTAGTCTGATGCTCTATCCAGCTGAGCTACGGGCGCATACTCGAAAGCGGCAGGCCGCTGAGTTGTCGCGTGTCTACCGGGTCGGTCGGGGCTTTGCAACCCTCTTTTGCGCATTCGTGACAGCGCGTTGAAACGGATCGCATTCGTGGCTGCTGGCGACAGCCCGCCAGTCTCTCGCGGGGCGAACTTTGCCGCCCCGGCCCTTGCGGCATGACCGGTTTTGCCGGACAAGACGGATACAGCCGCAACAGCCGCGCCGGCTGGCCACCAGAGACGTCCATGCCCCGCTACAGCGCCAACATCTCGATCATGTTCCAGGAACTCCCTTTCCTTGAGCGCTTTCATGCCGCCAGGACTTCGGGTTTCGACGGCGTCGAGTGCTGGTTTCCGTACGACCACCCGAAACGCCAGCTCTCGGACCTGCTCGATGGACTTGGCCTTACGCTCGTCGGCATCAACACCGCCCCCGGCGATGCTGCCAAAGGTGAGTGGGGCATCACGGCCCTGCCCGGTCGCGAAGCGGACTTTGATCGCCAGTTCGCTGAGGCGCTGGACTATGCGATGGCGTTGGGCGTGAGGGGCATCCATGTCATGGCCGCCATGACCGGCAGAATGGACCAGAAGGCATGCGAAGCCGCCTTTATGGGCAATCTGGAGCGGGCCGCCAGACGGGCCGAGGGCAGCGAGGTCAATCTCCTGATCGAACCACTCAACAGCCGTGACAGGCCCGGCTACTTCCTGTCTCGCTCGGATCAAGCGATCAGCATCATCACGCAGATCGGGGCGGAAAACCTCAAGCTGATGTTCGATGTCTACCACGTGCAGGTGATGGAGGGCGACATCCTGTGCCGGCTGCGCAGCCATCTGCCCCATATCGGCCATATCCAGATCGCCGCCGTGCCCACGCGCCATGAGCCGGACGAAGGAGAACTCAACTACCGCGCCATCCTCGCCGAGATCGATGCGCTCGGCTGGCAGGGCTGGGTCGGCTGCGAATACAAGCCCCGGGCCGGAACGGTCGATGGATTGGGCTGGCGCGAAGCGATGGCGCGGGTCTGACGCGCTCGTTATCGCACCTTTGTGCCGTTCGCCTGAGCGATGAAGTCCGCCAGCATCGGGACGTAGTCCTCGCCCTTTCCACCGGCCACGGCGGCCGCATAGCTGTTCTTCACGGCTGCGCCGACCGGGTTTGCGATGCGTCCGTCATCGGCGAGCGCTGCAAGGTAGCGCATGTCCTTCGCGGCGTTGCTCAGGGTGAACTGATGGGCGTTACGGTCCCCATCGAGCACATAACGGAAGAAGGTCTGGTAGAAACCGCAGTCCATCCGGCTGCCGCGCAGGACACTGTCGAAGATCTGCGGCGTAATGCCGACCTTCTGCCCCAGCGCCAGCGCCTCGGCATAGATCGCGCCATAGCCCATCGCGATGAAGTTGTTGATCAGCTTCATCTTGTGGCCCATGCCGACATCGCCGATGTGGCGCACTGTCTTCGCCCAGGTCAGGCAGATCGGCTCAAGGATGGCGAACGTCGCCGCGTCGCAACCGATCATCGCGGAGAGCTCCCCGGCTTCGGCATTGGCGGGCGTGCCTCCGAGAGGGGCGTCGCAGAACGTGATGCCGGCTTCCGCCAACTCGGCCGCCAGCGCGAGGGTCGAGACCGGATTGGCCGTCGAGCAGTCGGCGATGATCAGGCCCTCGGCGCCGCCGGCCTTGAGCCCGTCCGGCCCGCGCACGACCTTCTCGACCACGCTGGAATCGGTCACGCAAAGGAACACCACATCCGACGCCGCCGCGACCTCCCGCGCGGTCCTGACCTCATGAGCGCCCCGCCGGACCAGATCCTCAACGGGCGCGCGGTTACGGTTGCCCAGAATGGTGAGCGGGTGGCCCTTTTCGACGATGTTCTTCGCCATCCCGTGGCCCATCAGGCCGACGCCTATGAAGCCGATGCGAGCCTTGGTCATGATGTTCTCCGTGTCGGAATGTGGTCACTGCGTCGCGGCGCCTGCAATGATTGATGCTCATGTCCCGTTCAGCGCCCGGTAGGCGCGGATGACCTGGCTGTCGTCTTCTTTGCCGTGCCCGGCGCCAGATGCGGCGAGAAACATCTGGTGCGCCACCGCCGCGATCGGCAGCGCCACATGCGCGGCGCGCCCCGCATCCATGACGATGCCCAGATCCTTCACGAAAATATCGACCGCGCTGGTGACCTGCGGCGTGTCCTGAAGCATGCGCGGCCCACGATTGGCCAGCATCCAGGAGCCGGCGGCTGACTGGGACAGGATGTCGAGCATCAGGCCCGTATCGACACCAGCCTTCTCGGCCATTGAGAAGGCCTCCGCGGCGACCGCGATGTGGACGCCGCACAGGAGCTGGTTGATGGTCTTGACCACCGCCCCCTGCCCTGCTTGTTCGCCAACATGGAACAGCCGCGAGCCCATTGCCGCCAGCACAGGCCTGGCCTTGTCGAACACGGCTGTCGGCGCGGCCGCCATGATCGTCAGCGTGCCCGCCTCAGCCCCGACGACTCCGCCTGAAACCGGCGCGTCGATGAAGCTTCGCCCTGTCGCCTCCACCCCTGCGGCGATGGCATGAACCCGCGCCGGAGGACATGTCGCCATCAGGATGACGCTGGCACCGGCCCTCAGGGCGTCGAGCGCGCCGCCTGCGAACAGGACGGCTTCCGCCTGGTCAGCATTGACGACCATCAGCACGATGCAGTCGGCATCGCGCGCCGCCTCCGCCGCCGACGTGGCAGCATGCCCGCCCTGCGCTTCAAGCCCGGCAAGTGCGGCCTTGTTAAGGTCAAAGCCGGTGACCTTGTGCTGCTGTTCGACCAGACGGCGCGCCATGGGCCGGCCCATGGAGCCGAGCCCGATGAAGGCGATGGAAGCCATGCTCACTCCTTCACCGCTCCCGTCATGGCACTCACATAATGCTCCACGAAGAAGGCGTAGAGGATCACCAGCGGCAGGCTGCCGATCAGCGCGCCGGCCATCAGCGATCCCCAGCGGAAGATATCACCGTCGACGAAGTTCGAGATGATCGCAACGGGAACCGTCTTGTTGTGGTCGGAGGAGATGAAGGTCAGCGCGTAGATGAACTCGTTCCAGCACAGCGTGAAGGCGAAGATGAAGGCCGAGATCAGCCCGGGCACCGCCAGCGGCAGGACGATCTGCACCAGAATCTGCCAGCGGCTCGCACCGTCGATCAGCGCGCATTCCTCCAGCTCGTAAGGAATGGTCTTGAAATAGCCCATCAGCAGCCAGGTGCAGAACGGGATCAGGATCGTGGGATAGGTCAGGATCAGCGCGAACGGCGTATCGAACAGCCCATAATTGTGGATCACCGCCGAAAGCGGGATGAACAGGATCGAGGGCGGCACGAGATAGGCGAGGAAGATAAGCCCGCCGACCGTCGCCGCGCCCTTGTAGCGGATGCGGGTGATGGCATAGGCGGCCAGAACGCTGGCGAAGATCGACAGGAAGGTGGCCACGGTCGCCACCATCATCGTGTTGAACAGCCAGCGCGGGTAGGCCGAGCCGAACAGCAGCTTCTCGATATGCTGCAGGGTCGGATTCACCACCCAGAGCGGGTTCGATGAATCGAGGTCGAGCAGCTGCGCGTCGGGTTTGATCGAGGTCAGCACCATCCAGTAGAACGGAAAGAGCAGCACGACGAGGATGATGAACAGCGGCAGGTAGACGGTGACCACCTTGCGCGGCAGCGTCTCCAGATAGGTCATGCCCTCCCGGCTGTCAGCGAGCGGGGCTGAGGACTTGAGGGTCGCGTCAGTCATTGTTCTCTCCCTGCTGCCACTTGCGGCGCTGCAGGCCGAACCAGCTGATCATGATCGCTGCGAGCAGGAACGGCACCATCGCGGTGGCGATCGCCGCCCCCTCGCCAAGCCTTCCGCCCAGGATGCCGCGCTGATAGGACAAGGTCGCCATCAGATGCGTGGCGTTGACCGGGCCCCCGCGCGTCATCGCCCAGATGAGCTGGAAATCTGTGAAGGTGAACAGCACCGAGAAGGTCATCACCACGGCGATGATTGGGGTCAGCAGCGGATAGGTGACAAAGCGGAACATCTGCCACTTGCTCGCCCCGTCCAGCGTCGCGGCCTCATAGAGCGAGGGCGACACGGTCTGGAGCCCGGCCAGCAGCGTGATCGCGATGAATGGAATGCCGCGCCAGATATTAGCGAAGATGACGCTGCACTGCGCCAGCAGCGGATCGCCGAGCCAGTTGATGAGCTGGTTCTTCTCCAGAATGCCCCATTTCTGCAGCAGCCAGGTGAAGATCGAGAACTGCGTGTCGAAAATCCACCAGAAGGCGACGGCGGACAGGACCGTCGGCACGATGAAGGGGATCAGCACCACGGCGCGGATCAACGCCTTGAACGGCATGTTGTTGTTGAGCAGGACGGCCAGATAGAGCCCGATCGAGAACTTGAAGATCGAGGCGATGAAGGTGTAGACCAGCGTAAAGCCGGTCGCGCGCAGGAAATCGCGGTCGTCGAGCAGGTAGATATAGTTCTCGAAGCCGATGAAGCTGCCGCCGCGCCCGATCCGCATGTCGGTAAGACTCATCCACATGCCGAGACCGAGCGGGCCGGCATCATGAACCATGCGCCAAGCCAGTTGCGGTTCACCCGAAGCCGATCCCACGCGCTGGGTTCGGGAATGGGCGCGCGTGCCGGCTTTACGGCAAGCGAATCCGTGGCCATGTCATGACCTCCTTCGGCTTGGTCGGATGATTCGAGGTGGACCCGGAGCGGATATGAGGCCGCCCCGGGTCAATGCATTCAGCGATAGATGCGCTGCAATTGCCGCTCGGCGAGCTGCATTGCGCCCGCTGCCGTCTCGCGCCCGGTGCAGAAGTTGGCGAACATGTCGACAACGATGAAGTCAGCCATCGCGGTCGCGGCCTTCTCGTCAAGCTTGCCCCTGTGACCGGCAACAAGACTGCGCTTGGCGGCGTCGCGGAACACACGGTTCTTCGGATCCTTCGTCCAGACCGGATTGTTGTCGAAGGCGTTGAGCGTGTGCGTGAGGTAGCCGGCGGCAGCATCAAGCCAGGGGTTGAACTGTTCCGCTTCCAGCATGAAGGCGGTGAACGCCTTGCAGGCATTCGGGAACTTCGTGTAGGCCATCGTGACCATCGGGAAGCAAAGCTGGATCTCGGTCGGCCTGCCGGCAGGCCCGATCGGCCAGTAGGCATGGTCCATGTCCGCCGCGATTTCCTTCTGCTTCGGATCGGTCGAGGCGTTGGCGGCCGCATAGATCGAGATGCCGTTGGCCGTCAGGGCCAGTTCGCCCGACAGAAAGAGCCGGTTGTTCGAGGCGTCGTTCCAAGCCACGGTTCCCTGCACATAGGTGTCGTAGAGCGCCTTGGCGTAATTGAGCGCAGCCTCGGTCTCGGCCGAACGAATGATGACTTTCGAAGCTTCGTCGACTTGCGCCGCATTGTGCGACCACAGCAGCCAGTAGGCATAGGCGTTGCCGTCGCCTGTGGCGCGGCCGAGCGGGAAGCCCGCTGGCGTGTTCTTCGCCTTCAGCGCCTTGCACAGTTCAAGGAAACCAGCCGTCGTCGTCGGGACTTCGTTGAAGCCGGCGGCCTTGATGAGCGAGATGCGGTAGTTGATATAGCCGCCGTTGATGGCCGCGGGGATGGCGATCCACCGGTCGCCAAGCTTGCCGTAGGCCTCTGCGACGGGAACCCAGCCGCCGTACTTCTTGCCGAGATAGTCGGCAACGTCGCTGACCTCAAGGCAGCGCTGCGGGAACAGATGCGGCGTCGAATACAGCGCCCAGAACATGTCCGGCCCGGTGCCGGTGTTCGCCGCGACGGAAGCCTTGGGCTGCATGTCGTCGAAGGATTCGCTGGTAACGTTGATCCTGACGCCGGTCGCGGCCGTGAACGCAGCAACGATCCTGTTGAAAGCCTCATCCTCGGCGACAACAAAGCGGCGCCAGCGCATGAGGTTGAGGGTTGCACCCGCCTCCGGCCGCCACGGCGCGGTCTGCGCCCAGGCCTTGGCGAAATCTGTCAGGCCCGAACCGGCCAGTGCGCCAGCGCCCAGAAGGCCCGCGCCGCCCTTGAGGGCTGAACGTCTTGTCAGCTTGGTCATCGTCAAATCCTCCCTTGGATGTTGTGTTGCGAGGGCGTTTGTCGGCCCTTCTTGAGGTGGTCGTCGGCCTAAAGTCAGATCAGGCGGCCATGCGCTTGCCGCTGTCTCCGTCGAACAGGTGCGTGAGCTTCGCGTCCGGCGACACGCGGATCACTTCGCCCGGCTTGGCCTGGATCCGCTCGCGGAAGACACAGGTGATGTTCTGCCCGCCGATATCGGCGACCACCTGGGTTTCCGAGCCCATCGGCTCGACAACGTGAACGCGCGCTTCGAGCCCGGCGCCATCAAGCCGGATCGCCTCTGGCCGCAGGCCGTAGACCGCCGATTTGCCGCTGGAGCCGGCAGGAGCGCCGGCGATCTGAAGGTTGAAGCCGCTGTCGGCGTGAAAGCCGGAACCGTCAATCTTGCCCTTGATGAAGTTCATCGCCGGCGAGCCGATGAAGCCAGCCACGAACAGGTTGGCCGGGCGGTCATACAGCTCGAGCGGCGCGCCGATCTGCTCGACGATGCCGTCATGCATTACGACGATCTTGTCCGCCATGGTCATGGCTTCGATCTGGTAGTGGGTGACGTAGACGGTCGTTGTTTTCAGGCGCTGGTGCAGTTCCTTGATTTCGGTGCGCATCTGCACCCTGAGCTTGGCGTCGAGGTTCGAAAGCGGCTCGTCGAACAGGAAGACCTGCGGATCGCGTACGATGGCGCGGCCCATGGCGACGCGCTGG
>JAPLOW010000037.1 GCA_026400555.1 Hyphomicrobiales bacterium | reverse complement strand
GAGGCATCATGTTGCCCAACCATGCACCGATGATCATTGCTGAGCAGTTTGGCACCCTGGCGGAACTGTTCCCCGGCCGCATTGATCTGGGCCTTGGCCGTGCACCGGGTACTGACCAGATGACCCTGCGTGCGCTACGGGTCAATCCCATGGAAGCCGACCGCTTTCCTGACGATGTGCTGGAACTGCAGGCGCTGTTGGCAGAGCCCCAGCCTGGCCAGACATTGCGCGCTGTGCCTGGTTTTGGCACCAAGGTGCCCTTATGGATTCTGGGCTCCAGCCTGTTTGGCGCGCAATTGGCGGCAGCCTTTGGTCTGCCCTATGCTTTCGCGTCTCATTTTGCGCCTGATGCCTTGATCCAGGCGCTTCAGGTCTACCGGGCGCAGTTCAGGCCCTCGGAGCAACTTGGCGGTCCCTATGCCATGGCAGGACTCAACGTCATTGCGGCCGCCACCGATGCCGAGGCCAATCGCCTCTTCACCTCTGCGCAACAGCGCGCCACCTTGATGGTGCGCGGCACACGCGGATATCTGCCGCCACCCATCGATACGATCGAGTCCTTCTGGTCGCTTTCGGAAAAGACCCAGGTCGATCGAATGCTCAACTGTTCGATTGTCGGTGGACCGGAAACCCTGCGCCGCGGCCTTGAAGCTTTCATCGCCCGGACCGGTGCCGATGAACTGATGATCGCCGCGGCGATCTTTGATCACGGCGCGCGCCTGGAGTCTTACGCGATTGTCGACGAGGTGGCACGCGATCTGGGCCTGGCGACACAGGATCTCGCTGCTTGAACCTTGGCCGACCAAAGCCAACAGCGAAAGTGATGCAGTTTCGGTTGTGGAACGGCTTGACGCCCTGGGTCGAGGCCGCGAGGGCCGGCGCGCAGCGCAGAAGCTCAGGCGCGAGCCATCCCGCACGCCACGCGTGATGGTCACCCACAAGCTCGGTTCCTACGGCGCGGCCCGGACCGGGATGGGTTTCACCTTCGTGCAGCGCCAGCACAAGGGCCGCAACAACCGGGCGGAGAATCTTATCCGCCGACGCGGCGGCGAGAGAGGATCATGACGCGGTTCACAACCGCCCGGCACCTCCAGCCCTTCGTCCTCATCCACGCTTGCCCGACGAGCTCATCCGAGACCCGGACGCTTATGCCGGTCGGCTGACAATCAGGACCGTGTTCGGTGACAATCGTCCTGTCGGCTTGCTCGGTCATGACACTGTCCCGGGCACTGGGTCGGCGAGCCCGAGCGCGAAGGCCAGCATGCGATTGAGCACCAGCAGATCGGCATCGCTGAGCCGGCCGATGACAGGCCCGACCTTGTCACGCCGCGCCGGCATCACCCTATCGGCCATGATTTCTGTCGGTTGCCGCAAGCCGTTCGCGGCCGTCGGCTCGACGGCCAGTCGATAAAGCGGCAGGCCGCGCCGGGTCGAGGTGCTCAGGCAGACCATAACGCTGTCGGCTTGAGGCAAGTGATCGGACTGCACCACGACAGCGGGACGCGGTTTGCCATAGTCGCCGGGAAGGGCGACTGTTACCAGATCGCCGCGCTTCATCGACGCTCGCCGGCTTGCTCTTTTCCAGGCCAGGGAGACGGGCCGCCAGGGCCCCAGTCATAAGGTTCAAGGTCGAGATCGGTGGTGGCGGCCTCGATGAAGTCGAGAACTTCGCGCTCTTCCGCCGCGCCGCGCAGGATGCGAGCCTGGCGTTCTGCTTCCTCTTTGAAGCCGGGCGCAGCAGGATCGGGCACCCAGAGCCGGATCATCTTGAGGCCTTGCCGTTGCTTGGCGGCGCGGTAGCGCGAGAACTTGTCATGGCCATCCTTTGGCGCGATCCTGGGCATGCGACACCTTTCGGGAATCCTGTGAAGCCGCAGCCAGCCGAGCCAAACCGGGACGACCGCCAATCGTGCGACAAGAAGGTAGCGCGCTACTTACTACGGGTCAATGCGATGGCCAATTTGCGATGGCCAATTTGATGGACCGTGCAACGCGTGACTGCCTCGTCGAAGGCTATGAAGCGCTGATCCCATCACTGTTGCTGCCGGATATGAACCACAGACACGTTCTCGCGGCGGCCATCACGGGGCGATGCGATGTGATCGTCACGGCCAACCTCAAGGATTTTCCCGACCGCGAGCTTCAGCAGTACGGGATCGAAGCGCAGCATCCGGACGATGTCCTCGGCAACCATCTCAGCCTTGCGCCGGGCTTGACCAATAACCAAGGCCGTGACCTCATGAACCCGTCGACGGGAACCGCTGTCCGCGATCATCGGAATGCTGTCCGCCTTCGATCGGAATGACTGTCCGGCTTCAATCGGAATCCCTGTCCGCCATCGTCGGAACCCGCAAGGCCGCTGGAGCCGGTCTATCTACTGGTCTTCTTCGATGCGCTCAGGGTCAAGATCCGCGACGAAGGCGTCGTCCGCAACAAGGCCGTCCACGTCGCGCTCAGCGTCCGCGCTGACGGAACCAAGGAGATTCCGGGCCTCTGGCTCGAGCAGAACGAGGGCGCCAAGGTCTGGCAACGCGGTTGGCGGTAAATTGCTGCCGGTCGGACATCCCAACTTCACGAGCGGCATCGGCGCGGGTCAACCTGCTATCGGCGGCGATTCTCCAGACGGGCAGGCGTTGCCTGTTAAATCCGACAGCCCGGCAACGCGCCCTGCGCCATGTCTGGCCGGATTGCCGATGGCGGCCTGATGACACGGGGTGAACAAGACGCGCAAGAGTTACAGACTGTGACCTGAGAGCCGATTCTCCTCTGGTTTGGGGGAGCGGATCACCGTGCGCAAGACCTTGTGTAAGGCCTCGTGTTGGTCAGACATTCTCCAGCAGATCATCGCGCGACAGATCGGACAGCCGGCTTTTGCCCATCAGCCCCATGGTGCGGTCGATCTCGCGGCGTAACAGCTCCAGCATATGAGCGACGCCCGCCTCTCCGGCTACGGACAGACCCCAGAGCTGCGGTCGCCCGACCAGCGTCGCCGTCGCACCCAGCGCGATTGCCTTGACCACATCGGCTCCGCGCCTGATGCCCCCGTCAATCAGAACGGGCACGCGGCCGGCAACGGCATCCACGATTAAGGGAAGCACGCGCAGAGAGGCCGGGGCGCCATCGAGCTGGCGGCCGCCATGGTTTGAAACAATCAACCCGTCAATGCCGCTGCTCAGTGCCCGACGGGCCTCTTCGGGATGCAGGACCCCTTTCAGCAGCATCGGGCCCTTCCATTGCGCCCGCACCGCCTCGACGTCGCGCCAGGACATGGCCGGATCGAGCAGGCTGGACATCCTACCCGCCAGCGTGCGGATATCATTGACCTCGCCGGGACGGACATAATTGCCGAATGTGATGCGCCCCAGTTCGTTGCGCATGCGCAAGAGCCAAGGCAGCCGGGTCGCCATGCCGAACGCCTGGTGCAGCGTCAGGCGTGGTGGAATCGTGAATCCGTTACGAATGTCCCGCTCGCGATTGCCGAGAAGCTGATTGTCAATGGTGAGCACCAGCGCGTCATAGCCGGCCGCCTCGGCCCGTGCTGTCAACTCCTGCGTGAAAGAGCGGTCGCGATAGATGAAGACCTGCATCCAGCGCGGCGAAGCCCCTGTCTCGGCCATGCTCTCCAGGGTGCATACCGATCCATGGCTGAGACAATAGGGAACACCGCTTGCGGTTGCGGCACGCGCGGCGGCCTGTTCCCCGTTTGGCCAGAACAACCCTGCCAGGCCGGTCGGACCGATGATGACAGGCATGGCCATGCGCCGAGCGAACAGGCTGACCGACAGATCGCGTTCGGCAGCGCCCTCCAATGGACGCGGCAACAGATCGTAGCGGTCAAAGGCGGTCTCGTTGCGCCGCAAGGTCCTTTCATCCTCGGCGCCGCCATCTGCGAAATCGAAGACGGCGCGGGGCAGGGCCGAGCGCGCCATCTGACGCATCGCCTCGATGCTGTAGGCGCGCCGCTTCCAGCCAGGCTCCGGAGAGCCCGGCGTGGCAGACAGACCATGCGGGGAAGACAAGGCTTGACCCTCCGAAGGCCGTCCAGGCCCGTACCACCAATCAGACATGGACGCCCCCGATGCAGCAAGTCAAAATGCCAGAAAGCCCGTGCGTCAGGACTGCGGGTATAACGACACGCCCGGGAGATTGTCCATGATCGAAGATCCACCGCTCATCACCATGCGCCGCCACTTCCCCCGACCCAGTGCGGTGCAGGTCAATGCCTTGCGTGGGGCGATGACCGGCCACCTCGTGGACACGATGGGCGGGCGCGGCGCGCTGCCCTGGTCGATCAAGCCGGTCATCCCCGAACAGGCGCTGTTCTGCGGTGTTGCGCTCACCTCCCACCCAGGCCCCGCCGACAATCTCGCGACGTTCGCGGCACTTGAACTCGCCCAGCCAGGCGACGTGATCGTGGCGGCCACCGACGGATACATGGGGACAGCCGTGATTGGTGATCTGTTGCTGGGCATGATGCGGAATTGTGGGGTTGTCGCCTTTGTCACCGATGGCTGCGTGCGCGACATCCCCGGCATACGGGGTGTCGGACTGCCCTGCCACGCAGCCGGTGTGACGCCCAATTCGCCAGTGCGCAACAGGCCTGGAACCGTTGGGCTTCCCATCACACTGGGGGGAGTCCCCATCGCATCAGGTGATATCCTGGTTGGCGATCAGGATGGTGTGGTGGTTGTTCCCTTTGCGCGCATCGATGCCGTGATCGCTGCACTTGAGGGCGTCCGCAAGGCAGAGACCGCACTGGAGGCCAGGGTTCAGGCCGGATTGAGGATGCCCGAATTCATCCGCTCCGTCCTGTCCGGACGCGGCATTCGCGAGGTCGACTGACCGGTGCGCAATCCGCCCGGGAGCCTGACGCTGGGCTTCGGCCAAATTTTTCTCGTTGCAGGAAATCCAGAATAGAACCGCATACGTATACACAGCCGGGGAAAATTACATGCAACAAATGTCAAAATTGAAATTAGCCCTGGTGTTCGCCTTGGTGCAGCTCCTAGGCCTCGTCCAGATTGCACACGCCCAGACCGCAGACACAATCTACAGGGGCGGCGACATTCTGACGATGGAGGGCAAGTCGCCGAAGTATGTGGCGCGGCTTGCGGTCAAGGATGGGAAGATCCTGTTTGTCGGTTCGGCATCGGGTTCTCGGAAGTTCATTGGCAAGGACACGGTAATCGTTGACTTGCGGGGGAAGACGTTGCTGCCGGGGTTCATTGACAGCCACAGCCATCTTCTAACCTACGCCGACTCGCTGGTTCAGGCCGACCTTAACCCGCCGCCGATCGGGCGCGTAAAATCAATCTCTGACATTCTTTCGCAATTGACCGCGCTAAAAACCAAACAACAGGCTGGGGACGGAGAGTGGCTTGTTGGTCAAGGTTATGATCAGGATTTTCTTGTCGAAAAGCGTCATCCTACCGCGGCTGACCTGGACGTCGTGTTTCCGAACAACCCGGTTGTTCTGTTGCACGCCTCGGGTCACATGCTTGTGGCGAACTCAGCCGCTCTGAAAGCTTCGGGCATCAATGCCAGCACCCAAGATCCAGAAGGGGGCACCATCATCCGCAAGAAGGGCGGCAACGAGCCCGAGGGGCTGGTGCAGGAAATGGCGATGGTCGCGTTCAATCCCTATTTGAATGCCCCGCGTAAGCCCGAGATCGATCTCGACCTGGTGCGCCGATCCGTCGAGCACTACGCCCGCAATGGCATCACAACTGCGGCTGAACATCTGCTGATGCCGGAAAAAATGCCGCTACTGGAAACGGCTGCCCAGCAGGGGCTGTTAAGGATCGATCTCGTCGCGACACCGGTTTTTCTTATAGCTTCAGAATTGGTTGGCACAGGTAGAATCAAGTGGGGCGAATACAGAAACGGCCTCAAGTATCAGGGCATCAAGGTCGCTGTCGATGGTTCGCCGCAAGGCAAAACGGCCTTCCTCACAAAGCCATACCTGACGCCCGTGCCCGGCTGCACCATGGAGTGCAGGGGTTTTGCGAACATCAGCCAAGCCGACCTGAACAAGCTTTTCGTTCTCAATTACCGCAATAAAGTGCAGATTTTTGCGCATACTAACGGTGATGCGGCGATCGACATGATGATCATGGCTCATAAGTTTGCCGAGCAGCAAATCGGAGAGTCCAGTACCGACCGCCGTACCGTAATTGTCCACTCTCAAATCATGCGCGCTGATCAGCTTGATGCCTACAAGCAGTTCGGTCTTCTGCCGACATTCTTCACCAACCACGTCTACTACTGGGGTGACGTGCACCTTGCCAATCTGGGGGCGGAAAGAGCGGCGTTCCTCAGTCCGATGAAGAGCGCATTCAACAGGGGGATTCCGGCGACGAACCATACAGACGCCACGGTGACCCCGATCGACCAGATTTTCCTGCTCTCGACGTCGGTCAACCGGAAATCCCGCTCGGGAAAAGTTCTGGGCGGCGCTGAGCGCGTTACACCTTATGAGGGCCTTCGCGCGATCACTGCGAATGGTGCCTACCAGTACTTCGAGGATAAGACCAAGGGGACGCTGGAACCCGGCAAGCTCGCCGACATCGTCATCCTCAACAGGAACCCGTTGAAAGTGGCTGCATCAACCATCCAGAACATCAAGGTCGTTGAAACGATCAAGCAAGGAAAAACGATTTACAAGGCCGTCGAATAGATCCTTAAGACCCACGATGAGGAATACTTCTACAATGCATTATGCCAAGAATATAGGACTGATGTTCGCCGTTTTCCTTTCGTCCGTGCTGGCATTTGCAGCAGATGGAAACGCCCAGACCGCAGACACAATCTACAGAGGCGGCGACATTCTGACGATGGAGGGCAAGTCGCCGAAGTATGTGGCGCGGCTCGCGGTCAAGGACGGGAAGATCCTGTTTGTCGGTTCGGCATCGGGTTCTCGGAAGTTCATTGGCAAGGATACCGTCGTCGGCGGTCTGAATGGAAGGACATTGCTCCCGGGTTTCATCGATGGCCACGGCCACATGATCCAGTTCGGGAAAAATCTAATCGACGCTGACCTCGTTGGTACGCCGGACATTACCGATCTGCTGGCGAGAATGAAGGCGCATGTTGCCAAGACCCCGCCAGGAGCTTGGATCGTTGGCTTTGGCTATAATGCGAAGAAGATGAGAGAGGCTCGTACGCCGACCATCGATGAATTGAATCAGGTATCGTCAGACCGGCCCGTTATGATCGTCGACAGTTCCGGTCATCTCGGGGCAGGGAACTCGACGCTGTTCAATCTGGCAGGGATTAGCGCGGCAACGCCGGATCCCGAAGGCGGAACCTTCTCGCGAAAGCCCGGCAGTACGGAACTGCTTGGCCCAATGGAAGAAACCGCGCTCAATGCTGTTCGCGTCCGTCGTCCGCCATTTACCGGCGCTCTCGCGGATAGTGTCGCCACCGGCGGTGCAGCAGCTTGGGCCAGATACGGTCACACGACGGCGCAGGAGTGTGGTGTAGGGCTAGGCAACGACGATATCGATATCGTCCGCAACGCGATCGAGAAGCAACTGTTGCCGATCGACCTTTATGTCTGCGCTAAGGATTCCGTGACTGACGACGTCATCAATGCGGCATACGCGGTAGATAAGGCTTATAACAAAACGCCCGAAGGGACCTCGGATAAATTGCTCGCAGCGCGGCCCGATCTCAATAAGCGCTATATAAACCGCGTCCGCCTCGGCGGCATCAAGTTCTGGCTCGACGGCAGTATCGATACCGCCTGGTTCACCAAGCCCTATACAGTCAATCCGCCGGGCAAGACAGGTGCGTACACCGGATACCGTCAGATTCCTGACGACGTTCTGGACGCTGCGTTTGACAAGTACTGGACCACAAATCTGCAGCTCAACATGCACATGAATGGTGACGCTGCTGCTGATCAGGCGTTGAATGCCATCGAAAAGGCAATCAAGAAGCATGGCATGAGCAATCATCGTCCGGTGTTCATTCATGCAACTTATCTTCGACCGGATCAGATAGCGCGGATCAAGGCCGTGGGAGCCATACCGAGCTTCCTGACAGCGTCGTTGCCGCCGGCAGGGGATTTCGTTCTCAAGCTCTGGGGCCCTGACCGCGCTGCCCGCAGCATCGCCGCCAAGACTTTTCTGAAGGCTGGCTTGCCGTTCTCCTTCTCTCATGATGCCCCCGTATCGCCAATACCGTCGGTTGTTGGGCTGGTCGATGCCGGAGTAAACCGGATGTCGGCGAGCGGGATTGTCGTTGGCGCAGATGAGCGGATCTCGCCTTACGACGCGCTGCGAGCGGTGACCTCTATGGCTGCCTACCAAATCAAGGAAGAGAAATCGAAGGGCACACTTGAGGTTGGCAAGCTCGCCGACCTCGTTATTCTCGACCAGAATCCGCTGAGGGTCGAAAAGACGTCGATCAAGAGCATTAAGGTCTTCGAGACGATCAAGGAAGGCAAAACAGTCTTCAGGAGATCAGAGCCTTGAGATTGACGCGTGTGATTTGGCGATTGGGCCGGACAGCAATGGTCTGCACCATGCTGATGCTCAATATGCTGGACAGTGTCGAGGCCTGTCCGGCGTGTCTCGGTACGGACATACGGAAGCTGACGCTGGTGCAGAGCCTGATCGACAGTGACCAAATCGTTTTGGCTGATGGCACGGACAGCCCGAAACACTATCGCGTGCTGTCGACTATCAAGGGAACCACCGCGCCCGGGCAAATCGTTACGCTGCTGACTGCTGATATCCCGTGGAATGGCAACCCGCGCGTGATGCCATTCATTCTAAGCCGGCACGCTTTCAAGCAGCAGTGGGTGATTGTTGGGAACATCAGCGTAGGACATGAGGCTTGGCTCCAGCAGATTGCCTTGATGAAGCGAACGAACCAACTGACCGAGCAGGATTGGCAGGAGCGCGTCCGATTTTTTTTCGGTTACTTGGGTAACACCGAGCCGGTCATCGACGAGTCCGCGTTCGAAGAGATTAGGCGGTCACCTTATGCCGCGATGCTTGGGCTCAAGCAGCAGCTCGATGAAGATAAGCTGATCACTCTAATGTCGTCAGCAACTGATCGGTTGCCTCTCTACACATTGCTCCTTGGGATAGCTGGCGGAAATGCAGGTCATGCCCACATCGTAAAAATGCTGGCGAAGAGTTACGCGGGACATGAAGTGGACAACCTTGCCGCTTTGATGACGGCCTCGATGGAAATCGAAGGTGCTAGAGGCTTGGCGCAACTTCGAGAGCGATATATCCGCAAGTCCGATCGTCACAGTGATGAGATGCTTGCTCTGATCACGGCCCTTGGAGTTCAGGGTGAAGTCGACCGCGCGATCAAACGGGACAACGTCGTTGAAACTTACCGCGAGATTCTCACGAGACGTCGAGAGCTGGCTGGTTACGTGGCGGTGCAGCTGACGAGGTGGAAACGCTGGGATATGGCTGACGACTTCGCTCCTATCTTGTCCAAGGGGATCCCAGATCCGGCGACAGAATTTGCAGTCCTCGATTATATGCGGATGAATCCCCTCCCCGCAGCTAAGGAAGCCGTAGCGCGCTTCGATCGTCGTCAGCGTTGACGTTCCCCTGGGTGCGGATTTCACAAATCCCGGACAGTCATTTCACTAAATCCCGGACAGCACTTTCATGGTTGGTCGTTGGGCTGCGGTGAAGGTTTACGGGTTGAGTGTTTCGCTGTCGTCGGTCTGGGTCAAGATGGCTTTGTTTGTCTTTCTGCGCATGCTGTCTCCCTTGAGTTCGATGCGGTGAGCGTTGTGGATGATCCTGTCGAGGATGGCGTCTGCGATGGTGGCTTCGCCAATCATCTGGTGCCATCCCGAGACGGGCAGCTGTGCGGTGATGATGGTCGACCTTCGCTGGTAGCGTTCCTCGGTATCCACACGCCGAGGGCCGCCTTGCGGGAAGGCCTTTCGGCGCTCAGCTTTTCACGCTCGTTTGACCGGCAACGGGTGTCGGCAGCGGTGCTGGAGAGTTTTCTATGGACGATGGGACCTATGTCCGCCGCCGCCGTT
>JAPLOW010000260.1 GCA_026400555.1 Hyphomicrobiales bacterium | reverse complement strand
TCTGCGAGGCGACCGCGAAGGCATCCTGTTCGTCGCGGCTGATCTGCCACTTGATGGCGACGTTCTCGGCGGTGTTGCCCATATGATAGCCATGGAAGGCGTCGAGCAGCCCGTCCTTCAGCATCGAGTCGAGCATCTTCAGGTCGCCCATCTTGGTGCCGGCGCGCATGTGCGCGACGTGCGGCGCCAGCGACATCGATTCCTGGCCGCCCGCCACGATCACGGAGGCGTCGCCGTTTGCGATCTGCTGCATGCCGATGGCAGCCGCGCGCAGGCCCGAGCCGCAGAGTTGGTTGAGGCCCCAGGCGGTTGCTTCCTGCGGAATGCCGGCAGCCATGGCGGCCTGACGTGCCGGGTTCTGGCCCTGGCCGGCGGACAGGATCTGACCCATGATGACCTCGTCGACATCGGCCGGATCCACGCCGGCCCGCGCCAGGGCCGCCTTGATCGCAGCCGCGCCCAAATCATGGGCGGCTGTGGCGGCAAAAGCGCCATTGAAGGCGCCAACTGCGGTGCGTGCGGCGCCGACGATCACGATGTCATGTGAAGCCATGGTCAGGGTCCTTGTTCCGGCTGTATGCGAACTGCAAAAGCAGATTTCACTTCCCTTGTCGAAGCCTGCCCTGGCTTCGTCAAGGACATAGATCAAAGATCTGCATCGAACCGCCTTGGAATGACGGGTCGGCCGACCCGCCGCCATTGATCGTGCAGCGCAACAAGGGCTTGCGGCAGCAGCACAACGCGCTATCGTGAATGCCTCGAATTTATGCGCCGGCGCTGTTCTGGTCGCGGTGGGACAAGGGTTCACAATGGCTGCCGAAAAAGAGCCGACGGTCATCAAGAAGTACGCCAACCGGCGTCTCTACCACACAGGTACCAGCACCTATGTGACCCTTGAGGATCTCGCGCTTCTTGTGCGGAATGGCGAGGAGTTCGTGGTCTACGACGCCAAGAGCGGTGAAGACATCACCCGCTCCGTGCTGGCGCAGATCATCTTCGAGGAAGAGAGCAAGACCGGCCAGAACCTTCTGCCCATCGCCTTCCTCAGGCAGCTGATCCGCTTTTACGGCGACAGCATGCAGGTCCTGGTGCCGCGCTATCTGGAAATGTCCATCGACAGCCTGACGCGTGAACAGCACACCTTCCGCAATCATTTGACCGAGGCGTTCGGGGCCAATGCCTTCGGCGCCAAGGCCATGGAGGCCATGGAAGCGCAGACGCGCTCCAACATGAAGATCTTCGGCGATGCCATGCGGATGTTCGCGCCATTTACCTCGGCGGCCGGGCAGGCGAAGGCCGGCGCCGAGACACCCGCCGCTGCCACCCCGCCTGCGTCCGAACTCGACACCTTGCGGCAGGAGATGGCGCAGATGCGCGAGAAACTCGACAAGCTTTCGCGCAAGGGCTGATCAGGCCGCCAGGTCGTCCGCGTTTGCCGAGGCCGCCGGCCACAGCTCGGCCATGCCGGTCAGGAAGCCCTGGAGGTAGGTGACGCCCCAGTCGGCGAGCATCCGAGCGGCCGCTTCATTGTCGACCCACTCGGCCACGGTCTCGACGCCAAGGTGCTGTGCGAGATCCAGCAGGGTCCTGACGAAGAACCGGTCGTCGGTCGATCGGGCCAGG
>JAPLOW010000231.1 GCA_026400555.1 Hyphomicrobiales bacterium | reverse complement strand
GCTCTCCCTTGCCTGACACCACATTGCCGGCCCGATCGCAGACGATCAGGTCACTGGCCTTCAACTCGTGGAAGATCATCCCTCGCGGGTTGATCAGCATCAGTTCCGTGCCGGGTATCATGGCGCTGTTGTGGTTGCCGATGCCCTCGTTCCACTTCTCGCGCGCGCACAGCCGATAGGTCGCCGCCAGATCGCAGCGCAGCGCCCATTCGGCGGCATCCTTGATGTTCAGCTTCTGCACTTGCGCCATTGTGGTCTCTCCGCGAGGTTCAGGCGTCCGGGCGTTGCATGGTCATATGGCGGGGGTCCGGTAGAGGACCTTTCCCCCGACCTTGATCTCAACATCGAGAAGGTAGCGCCGCAGGCCGGCGGCGTCGATCTGCATGCCGAGCCCCGGCGCGTCAGGCGCGCGGATCTCGCCATTTCCGTCACGCTCGATGCGGTTGGCCATGTAGGCTTCGACGACCGGCTTCGGTGCAGCCGGGTATTCGCAGATGCGGTGCCCTTCGAGGCCGGCATAGGGCTGCAGCGACGCTGACAGCGCCAGATGCGAGGTGAAGGTGTGGTTCACGTAGGTGACGCCGCGCGCCGACGCATAGTCCGCAACCCATTTGGCAGGACCGATGCCACCAATCCGGCCGCAGTCGATCTGGACGAAGCCGACGCCGCCATAATCGATGAGATGCCGCGCCATGTGCGTGTCATGAGCGCCCTCGCCGCCGGCGAGCCTGACCTTGCCGCTGCGTTTGGCAAGCGCACCATAGGCCTCGTAGGCCGCGGCCTGGAAGGGCTCTTCCAGCCACACGGCCCCGGCGGCCTCGAGCGCAGGCAACCGTTCGGCCGCGCGCTCGACATCCGCGATGAAGATCTGGCCGACATCGACCAGAAGGATGCCATCCGCGTCGAGCCCCTCGCGCGCCGCCGCGAAATGGTCAGCATCCTGCCGGGCCGTGCCGCGCCCGATGGGCCCCCAGCCGAACTTGGCGGCCTTGAAGCCTTGCTGGCGCGACAACCTCGCCGCCGCAAAGGTCTCCTGCGGCGTGTCGCCGAACAGGCGGGAGGCATAGGGCACCTTCGGAAAACTGGTCTTGTAGCCGAGCAGCGACCACACCGGCTCGCCGCGTGCCCGTCCGAGCAGATCCCACAGGGCCATTTCGACGCCGGACATGGTGTGCGCGGCCTGCAGGAGGTCCATGCTGTCATAGGCCACCTGCGCCGACATGCGCGCGATATCCGCGGGCGTCGCAAGGTTTTGCCCGAGGATCGAATCCTGCACCGGCCTGCACACGCCGTGCGACATCGGACAGACGAAGGCCGCGATTGACGGAAGTGGCGCCGCCTCGCATTCGCCCCAGCCGACATGGCCGCCTCCGGCCACACGCACCAGCAGCGCGTCCTGGCTGCCATCCGCCTCGGTGGTGACGACCGGCATCGAGACATAGAAAAAATCGACGGACTCGATCTTCATGCCGTCCTCCGGCGCTGATGCCAGGTTACCCTTGGGACAAAGCCGAGATCGGGATCAAGCGGGTAGATCGGCCTCATGCAGATGCTGTGGCCCAGGCTCTTCAGGTCCGCGCTGGTTGAGCCCGGCGCATCGATGTTGAAGTTCTTCACGACCCATTCATCGAACATGTGGTACTCGGTGTGAGGTGACTTCACCACGGTCAGGTCATAGCGCTGCGGGTTGCAGCCATTGGCGTAGAATACGGCCCGGTCGAACAGGAAGCACGGTTCGCTGATCACCACGATGGTGAAGTTCTGCGCCGTCAGGACCGCCGTCAACCCCGCATTGATCGGCGCCCGCATCGTTTCGAGCTGCGTGCGGCCACGCGACAGGCTCTCGACTGTCGCGGTGACCGTGACAGGCAGGAAACGACCCGGATCACGCTCGCCGCCGAGCCGCACGGTGATCTCGGCGCCGATGCCGGCGCAGGCCGCCGCCTTCGCTGCGGCGGCGTCAACAATCGGCAGCAGCACGCGCTTTGGATATTTCGCGTCCATCAGCTCCTTGAGGATCACATTGGAGTCACCCGTCGCGCCGGATGAGGTCGCGTCGGCGGCATCGGTGAAGATGACCGGGCCATCTATTGTGCGGGCCTGCGCGATCGCCTTGTCGAGCGCGATCAGCTTGCCCTGCATGCGATGACGCTGGTCCCAGAAGATCCTCGACATCTCGGTGATGTACTGCGCCGTTTCCTCGTTCCGGCGTTCGACGCAGATTAGGGCCTGCGTACAAAGCTCCGGAACATCAGTGAAGGGATTGCCGATCATCACGCCCGTGGCAAGCGCCCTGCCCTCATGCTCAAGCCGGTGCGCGTCACGCAGAATGTCGCCGTAGCAGCCCGACTTCGTCACCAGTTCGTCGCCGCGTACCAGCGCCGGAATCACGACGCGCGCGGTTTCGGGCCTGAGATCGTCATCGATGATCCGCAGAAGCAGCTTCGCAGCCCGGCGGCCGGTGTCGGCAAAATCGACATGGGGATAGGTCTGATAGATCGCAAAGCCGTCAACCTGCGCCAGCATCCGCTCGGTCAGGATGCCATGCAGGTCGAGCGAGATGACCATCGGGCGGTCCGGTCCGATCAGCCGCCGGGTCTCGCTGAGCAGATAGCCTTCCGGGTCCAGCTCGCCGATGGCCCCCATCGCCCCGTGGAGTGAGAAATAGACCGCATCGACCTCGTTCGCCCGCGCCGCGACCGCACCGACGATCTGCGCTGACAAACGCGCCCAGCCATCCGCCGAAAGGATGCCGGCGCTCGGTGCGGTCGCTGACATGACGGGCACGACTGCGACATCGCCGCGTCGGTCGAACACTGACAGCGCCCCGCCGATGCCGGTGTTGAGGCCGCGCTGCTCCAGCAATTCATCGCCAAGCCGGATACGGTAGTCCCCATAGCCGGATGGCAGCGGATTGAAGGAGGAAATCTCCTGCATGCACTCGACAATCAGGACCCGGATCATCGTGGCGCGTCCATCATGAAGCGGCCGCAACCGGATCGTAGTCCTGCATCACGACACCGATGCAGTCCCCGCGCTGCACCCTGCCCGGCCCCGGAGCCATCCACAGCACGCCGCTGGTGGCATAGCGGACCTCCACCGGGTCGCGGTCGATGTCCTCGATGAAGTGCAGCCGTCCTGCCAACTCGCCGGCGTGCACGACCTCGCCCGCGAGGTTCATCGGCTCATAGGTTGCGCTGTGCCGGGCGAACAGGAAGTTGCCGGGATCCTTCACCATCATGTGGCGCGTGGCTGGCGAGCCGTCGCGCTGCGCCGTATCAGGCTTGCCCTCCATCACGCCGCACGCCTTGAGCACGTTGGTCAGCCCGCGCTCGCCGACCCGCACACCTTCGATGTTGACGCGGCCCCAGCCGCCCAGTTCCGTGCCGACCGAAATCTTGCCCTGCCGCTCGACCGACGAGGTAAAGGTCGCACCCTCATCGACGCCCCAGAACACCGCGTTGTAGGGCGCTCCGAAAGCTGCCGCCATGGCCATTGTCCGCTCCCGGATGGCGGCATCCTCGACATAGTGCATGTTGGTCGACAGCGCCGCCTCCATCGAATGCCCGGCGGTATGAAGGTCCACCGACACATCGACATGGGGAAGCAGCACGCTGTCCATGAAATGGGCCAGCATCTCGGAGAACGTGCCGCGCGGATTGCCGGGAAAGCAGCGATTGATGTCACGCCCGTCCACCGGGGACAGGCGCACATCGGCGAGGACCGCCGGCATGTTCACTGCCGGCATGAGGATCACGCGGCCCTGGATCTGCGCCGGGTCCAGACACCGCGCGAGCTTCGAAATCGCGATCGGGCCTTCATACTCGTCGCCGTGCACGCCACCGGTGAACAGGATCGTCGGACCCTTGCCGTTCTTGAGCACAATGATCGGGATCTCGACCGCTCCCCAACCCGACGTGTTGCGCGACAGCGGAGCGCGCAGATAGGCGGCCTGCCGCCCCTCCCGGTCAAAATCGACGGCACATTGGATGCGGCTTTTCACGACGGCGGCAGTCATGGAGTTGTTCCTTTTCAGGGGACGGAAAGACGCTTGTTGAACTCCGTTTCGTATGATTGTATACGATCTAGGATGTTGTCAAGCCTGCTTTCAGGTGACCGAGAATCGCATAGTCAGATACGCATGAACCGCCATGTGCGCTCCAACCTCGCTCTCGCGCCCTCGCCCGGCGAAGAGACCGAATGGCAGAAGCTGCAGCCGCAGACGCTGGTCGACCGCGTCGTCGAGGCGGTGGTCTCGCAGGCCGCGCGCGGCGTGATCCTGCCGGGCGACCGCATCGTCGAGGCCGATCTGGCCCGCAAGCTTGGCGTCAGCCGCGTGCCGGTCCGCGAGGCGCTCAGGCTGCTCGAAAGCAGCGGCATCGCAGTCAACCAGCCCTACAAGGGCATCCGGCTGAGGCCTCTGACCAATGGCTGGGTGCAGGACCTCGTCGAAGCGCGCACAGCGCTGGAGACCAGCGCCGCCCACCGTGCCGTCGATGCCGGGCATCACCGTGGCGACTGGATCGCGCCCCTCGCCGCGGCCATCAGCCAGATGGAACTGACGGCAGCGCGCGACGACGCCTATGGTCTCGCCGCCGCCGATACGGCCTTCCATCGCGCCCTTTGTGGCCTGGGCGGCAACAATGTCGTGCTTGATCTGTGGGAAACGCTGGCGCGGCAACTCACCATCGTGTTCGGGCTTGCGACCCTCGGCAAGCCCATGTCCGCGATCGTGCAGGAACATCATGACCTCCTCGCGGTGCTGTCGACCGGCGATAGGCCGGCGATCACGGCGGCCCTGCACGAGCACATCACCGTGATGAATCTGGCCGTGGATTACGAAGCGATCCAGGAGGCCCGCCGCAAGGCGCGAGACACAGGAGTCTAACATGCCCACTCCATCGAGACTGGCTCCGGTCCGGATCGTCCGGGTCGCCGCGGCGCCCCTCTTCGGCGAGAGCCCCAAGGGCGGCTGGTCGAACGAAATCAGGCCGGAGGATTCCATCCATGCCCTGGTCGCCATCCACACCGATGCCGGCATCACCGGCTATGGCAGCGTGTTCACAGACGGTCGGCTGGCGCAGGCGGGCCTAAAGGTTCTCGAGCCGCTGCTGATCGGCGAAAACGCGCTGGAACCCGAACGGGTGACGGAGAAGCTGCACCAGAACACGTTCTGGATGGGCCGTGGCGGCACGCTCACCCATACGATCAGCGGCATCGACATCGCGATGTGGGACATTCTCGGCAAGGCCACCGGTCTTCCGGTTAGCCAGCTGCTGGGCGGCAATTACCGCACCAAGGTGAAGCCCTACTGCTCCTTGCTCATGGAGGAGCCGGCGCTGATGCGCGACGTGGTCGCCGGCTATCATGCCAAGGGCTTCCGCGCCTTCAAGATCGGTTGGGGGCCGTTCGGCCGCGCCCATGACGCCCGACTGGACGAGGCAATCGTTCGGGCCGCGCGCGAGGGCATCGGCGCGGACTCCCAACTGTTCGTCGATGCCGGGGCGAGCGACGCCTATTGGCCGCACGGGCTGAAATGGGCCATGCGCACGGCCGAGATGCTGAAGAACTACAATGTCGGCTGGTTCGAGGAAGCGCTGAAGCCTGACGCGATCGATGACTATTGCGACCTGCGGCGGGCAAGCCCTGTGCCGATCGCCGGCGGAGAGGTACTGACCCGGCGCCAGAGCTTCATACCCTGGCTCAGCCGCGGCGCCTTCGATATCATCCAGCCCGATGTCACCAAGGTCGGCGGCATCAGTGAGCAGCGTCGCATTGTCTGGATGGCCCAGGATCACGGCATCCGCTATGTCGGCCACGGCTGGAACACGGCGCTGGGGGTCGCCGCCGACCTTCAGATGGCCGCGGCCTTCCCCGGCGTGGATCTGGTCGAATTCATCGGCGGCAGCCCCTATGTCGACGGCATTCTGGCCGAGCCCTTCGTGCTCGACGAAAACGGCGATCTCACCATTCCGGACAAGCCGGGCCTCGGGGTGGAGATCGACCGGGCTAAGCTGGCGAAATATACGCCTGATCCGGCCATCTTCTAGAACCGGGCGGCTGCGGTCGCTCAGGCGCGCATCACCCGCCGGTACAGATGCCCGGAGGCATGCGCCACCACCGGAATGAAGACGGCCAGCCCGACAATGGCCGTCAGCGCGCCGATGCCGAGCGCCAGCGCGATGATCAGGCCCCAGACGGCCATGGTGACCGGGTTCTTCAGGACAGCGCGCGTCGATATCGCGACAGCCGTTCCGACATCCGCATGCTTGTCGAGGAGCAGCGGAAACGAGACGGCGCTAAGCATCAGGGCGATGACAGCAAAGCCGAAGCCGACAATACGGCCGACGACGATAAGCAGCCAGCCGTTCGGTATCGTGAAGACATCCGTCACGGACTCGGCGATTGTCCCCGGCTCGTCGCCGTCGAAGGCCCAGGCGGCACTCCACAGCCAGGCCAGGAACAGCACGAAAAGGATCACGCCGAGCACCAGGATGGAGCGGATCGAGCGCGCATCCAAGACATCGAGCGCATGGCGCCAGCTGGCGTCCAGGCCAAGCTCCCGGCGGCGGCTGATTTCGCAAAGCCCAAGCCCAGCAAACGGCCCGATCAGGGCAAAGCCTGAGAGCAGCGGAAAGACCAGGGGCACAAGATCGTTGCTGATGCTCATTTGCGCCAGCACCAGCCCGGCAATCGGTTAGATGAGGCCAAGGAAGACAATATGGCTCGGCTTGGCCATGAAGTTGGCCCAGCCCTTGCGCAACGCCTCACGCAAGTCATCCAGGCCGATGATGCTGACCAGGAGCGCTTTGTGAACGAAACCGTGATCGGCGCCGACAGCGCCATGTGACGGAAAATCCGGTTGGGGAAATAAAGCGGGTGCTGCCAAGATGGGCCCCTGAGGGTGATGGACACCCTGACACCGCCCTTTTCGTCGCCAGCCAGATCAACGCGCGACGCGCCGGGCAGCTCAGGCTGTCCGCGATGGATGCGAACAGCGTTCAGCATTCGCAGCAATTGTGGCCCAGTCGCGGCAGCCGCCAGCACTGCGCCGCACCAACACGCGATCATGTGGCTCCCTTGCGAGCGGGCCCCGGACGAGGCCGTCAATCCTGTCCGATCACAGGACATTGGATTTCGATCTGGTAGCCCTCCGGATCATTGAACACGATGACCCGGATTCCGAGCGACGGCACGTCCTTTGGCCCCTTGGTCATGATGACGCCGCGCCCCTTCAGATAGTCGCACCAAGCATCGACATCGCCGACCCGCAGGCAGACCTGGACGGGTTTGACGGGATGGGCCTTGTGGCTGCCATGAGCCTCGTCGACCAGGCCGACATAGCCCCCTTCCGACACCTTGTAGATCTTCGACCAGCCCTGGTCGATCGCCAGCGGCAGACCGAGGACATCCTCGTAGAACGCCATCGCCGGCGGAAGGTCGGCATAGTACAGAAAGGTGATCAGCATCGAGGTCGTGTCGTGGGATGGACGCATGTCGGAGCCTTGGGCTTGAGGAATCCGCCAAGGCTAGCGGCGGGCGGGCTGCGTGGCAAACAACCCTGACCATCGCCCAGGGCTCCGAACTCAAGGCAACGCGCTATCTTGATTGCGATCTGAATGGTTCCGTTGGTCTTCCTGACTCGGGGAGACCTCATGGACGATTTGGAAGGCCGTTTTTGCGCCGTCTCGAACGGCTGTTCTGCTGAAGCACCTTTCCGAGGTGCGCGACCCGCGAGGGGTTGCGCATCTTCTGCCGGAGGTTCTGCTCCTGGTGGTGTGCGGCACGATCTGCGACTGCGACGACTATAACGCCATCGCCGAGTGGGGCGAGGCGCATCTGCCGACGCTGCGGCGCGTCCTGCCCTATC
>JAPLOW010000240.1 GCA_026400555.1 Hyphomicrobiales bacterium | reverse complement strand
GGCTGGTTCCGGCGAACGAGATGCCGGCGCTGCTGGCCGCGGTGCACGCCGTTGTGCTGCCGACCCGTTATCAGGAAGGCATTCCGCGCATCCTGATCGAGGCGGCCGCCGTCGGCAGGCCGGCGATCGTCTCCGATCACCCCGGCTGCGCCGCCATCATTGCCGATGGCATCAATGGCTTCATCCTGTCCAAGGTCACCGCCGCCGAGCTTGGCGCCGCCGTGCAGGCGCTAGCCAGCGATAACACCCGGCTTGCATCGCTGTCTGACGGCGCCCTGCAACGATTTTGGAGCGGCGGCTTCGCGATGGCCGAAATCAATCTGGCCACCCTGAAACTCTATCCAACCTCTGGCTCTTCGCATCGCGCCTGATCAGCCGGCGCTGGCGTGTCGATCTGGAGTTTTGGCTGGCGCTGTTTTTGGCGGCGTTGGAGCACAAGACCCGGCCTCGACTGTGCCCAGCATACATCGCAGGCCTGAACGGAACTCGCTACTGTAGCCGCCGCCGTCGACGCCCATGTTTTCGACTGTCAGGCCGGAGTCAACCAGAGCGTGGCGGGCGGCGCAGGATGGACAAAACTGACAACGCTCACCGTCGCAAGGATCGCATCCGCCGCCGACAGCACGGGAAGCAGCGCCTACACTGCGCCGTGCGCCGGTAGCTACCTGTTCACCGCACAGGTCCAGGTCACGATCGCCGGCGCCGACGCCACCGTGCAAATCGCATGCGCCCGCAATGGCGCGCCATCCGGCAACATCGCAGCGCGAAGCATCGGTGCGGGCGCAACCGAATGCATGGCGGTCACAACGATCCTGCCAGTCAGCCAGGGCGACACCGTGGAACTGGTGCTTGCAAGCCCTGCGGCCTGCACGTTCGGGGCAGCAGCACCAAGCTTCGGCAGCCTGCGTCTCTGACAGGGCCTCCGAGCGACCTCAGCGCCGGATGCCCGGAGCCTCCACCGCAAGCCCGCGTGCCTTGTCGGCGAGGAAGAGCTCCAGCGCCAGATAGTCCGGCGAGCCGAACGGCGCCTGGACCGCACGCACACCAAGGGAACAGGCCCGCAGGCGCCGATGCAGTGAACCAACCCCGTTCCATTCGAGCCGGTAGGCAGGATAGCCGGTGCCGAGGCCATGGGAGATAACATCGCCGCGCAGGCGCTTGCCGACATTCTCTTCATGGCACTGCTGGCAGGACAGGTTGAGCTGGCCCTGGCGCAGGCTGTAGAGGAGCCTGCCGTCAGCCAGCTTGGCGGCCGCGGGGCCGTCGACCCGGACGTTGACGGGCTGCCCGCGTGAGCGCGCCGCGATCGCGGCTGTGAGCGACAGCAGCGCCTCGCTCTCGTAGCCATAAGCGGAAGCGCCCTGCTGTTCAGTCCTGCAGCGTTCGATCCTGAGCTCCAGATTGAGCAAGGCGCCGTCAGCAGCAACAGCAGGATAGCGTGCCGCGACGCCAGACATGCCGGTGATGTCGCCATGGCAGCCCGCACAGGCCTGCTTGCCGGAATCGGGCGGCGCGGCCCGCCACAGCGCCTCGCCCTGCTCGACCCAGAGCCAGCCCGGATGTCGCGCCGGGTCGTCCTGCAAAGTTCGCAACTCCGGTGACAGGAACGCGCGCGGGGCGCGCACGTCGCCCGCAAGGGCCGTGACAGCCCAGCAGCAGGCCAGCAGCGCCGCGCCGGCCCTCATGTCACCACGAGAGTCGCCGCGCGGCTGTAGACGGCCCCGCCATCCTCAAGCCATTCGAACGCAATCACGCCGGTTTCGGTCGCAACGGTCGTGAAGCTGATGAAGGGGTTGGAGGCGATGCCGGACGACAGCGCCATCCGGAAAATCTCCTCGCCCGCATAGGACGCCCGGAAGCTGTGGATGATCCGGCGCGGACTTGGCTTCAGGCCAGGCGCATCAACGGCCCGGTCCATCGTGTGGCGTGCAAGCACCTTGATCTCGATGATCTCACCCTTGCGGGCGCTCGTCGGCATGGTCACGCGGGCGGTGATGTCAGTCATCGCTCAACCCCCGTCCACGCAGGCGCCCAGGATTACGATCACCTCCTGCTCCGCCCGATGGACCGCGCCGCGGCTGGTCTCGGCCAGGACGACGATGTTCTGCGTGGTGGCAAGCCGGATGCGCGTGGCCACTTCGGCCCTGCCGGCCCGCGCCGTCAGGTTGAAGGTCGCCACTCGGGGATACGGGTTCTGCTCGGAGAGGATATGGATCGCCCGGACATGATCCTCGCGGGTCATGGCGCTGTCGACCCTGATCAGCACATCGACCGAGTTCCCGTTTTCCGACAGTTTCGGCACGTCGAGGGTGATCCCGGCGGCAATCGGCGTGCGCCCGGCCAAGAGGGCGCGCTCGGCATCCGCGAAGCTTTCGGACGAACGCGACCGGTTCACGTCCGCCGCCGCGCTCGCTATCGGTTGCGCCTGCGCCGCGAAAGGCATGACGGCAAGTCCTGCCGCCACCATGCGCCGGGTTGGGGCCTTGTCAGGCATGGGTCACTCCTTCAGGCTCGCCAGATAGGCCACCACGTCCTCGATCTCCTGCGCGCCCAGAACGGGCATTTTCGCATAACGTGCATCCACATTGGTCAGGCCCGAAACGCGGTGATAGGCCGGCATGATCGCCCGTGGGTTGACCTGGGTCGGATCAACCAGCCTGAGCCGGATCTGGCCTTCCGTCAGCCTGAGTCCGACGCCGGCGAGTGGCGGGCCGATCTCGCCCTGAAAACGCTCCGTGCGGTCAGGAATCGCATGGCAGATCAGGCAGTTGCCCGTCTCACGGTTCTTGACCACAAGGGCGCCGCGCACGGCGTCGCCGGAGAGCCCGCGCAGCGGCTGTTCGATGGTGTCGCCTGCCGCCTGAAAGGGGACAACCTCACTGGCGCCGGCTGTAGCCAGCGCCAGAAGGCATGCCGCGACGACCGGCGCTGCCCAACGGACCGTCAAGCCCGCTTCAGGTCCTGATCCTTGATCGGGACCTGCCGGATACGCTTGCCGGTGGCGGCGAAGATCGCGTTCAGGACGGCGGGAGCGGCGACCATGATGGTCGGTTCGCCCACCCCGCCCCAGAATCCGCCGGACGGCATCACGATGGTTTCGACCTTCGGCATCTCGTCGATCCTGAGGACGTTGTAGGTGTCGAAATTCGTCTCGACGATCGCCCCGTCCTTCACCGTGCATTCCCCGTGCAGCAGCGCCGAAAGCCCGTAGGAGAACGAGCCTTCCACCTGCATCTCGATCTGGCGCGGATTGACCGCGACGCCGCAATCCGTCGCCGCGACGATCCGGTGCATCTTGAGCTTGCCGGCGGCATCGACAGAGACCTCCGCCGCCGCGGCCACATACGAGCCAAAGCCCATCTGCTGGGCCAGCCCGCGGAATACGCCCGCCGGCGCCGGCTTGTCCCAGCCGATCCGCTCGGCCACCGCATTCAGAACGGCCAGATGCTTGGGATGATTGGCCATCAGCTTGCGGCGGAACGCCAGGGGGTCCTGGCCCGCGGCATGCGCCAGTTCATCCATGAAGCACTCAACATAGATAGCGTTCTGGTTGTGGTTGACCCCGCGCCAGAAATGCGGCGGCACATGGGTGTTGCGCATCGCATGGTCGACCAGCAGGTTCGGGATGGTGTAGCCGAACTGCCCTTCCGCCCCGGTCGGATTGAGCCCCTGGAACGTGACCGGATCGCGCCCGTTCTGGAGCGCGTTCGGGAACACGTAGGACAGGATCGACTGGCCGGAAATTCGCATGTGCAGCCCTGTCAGGTTGCCTTGCGCATCAAGCCCGGCCGACATCTTGCACATGGTCACGGGATGATAGCGGCCCTGCACCATGTCCTCTTCGCGCGACCACAGCATCTTGATCGGCACGCCGGGAACCTGCTTGGCGATCTGCACCGCCTGGGTCAGCCAGTCATGCGTGG
>JAPLOW010000220.1 GCA_026400555.1 Hyphomicrobiales bacterium | reverse complement strand
TCCTCGTCGTTCATCGCCATGCGGGCGAAGGTCTCGCGTACATGGGCGGCGGTCCGCAGCGGGTCCGGCTGGCCGTTGACGCCCTGCGGGTTCACGTAGATCAGGCCCATCTGCACGGCAGCCAGCGGGTTCTCCATGGTGGACGGTTTGGCAAGATCCGCATAACGGCCATCAGAGGGCGCCAGCCACTCCGTCTCCGCGCCCCAATAGATGTCCTTTTCGGGATGCCAGATGTCCTCGCGGCCGAAGCCAAAGCCGAAGGTCTTCAGACCCATCGACTCATAGGCAACATTGCCAGCTAGGATCATCAGGTCGGCCCAGCTGATCTTGTTGCCGTACTTGCGCTTGATCGGCCACAGCAGACGCCGGGCCTTGTCGAGGTTGGCGTTGTCTGGCCACGAGTTGAGCGGGGCGAAGCGCTGGTTGCCGGTGCCGGCGCCGCCACGCCCGTCGGAGGTGCGGTAGGAGCCTGCGGCATGCCAGGCCATACGGATCATCAGGCCGCCATAATGGCCCCAATCTGCAGGCCACCACGCCTGGCTGTCGGTCATCAGCCCGCGAAGGTCGGCCTTCAGCGCCGTCACGTCGAGATGCTTCAGTGCTTCGCGATAGCTGAAAGCCGGCCCGAGCGGGTTTGTCTTGCTGTCCTGTTGATGCAGGATGTCGAGGTTGAGTGCGTTCGGCCACCAGGCCTTGGTGGCGTCTCCGCCAGTCGTCTTGCCGCCGTGCATAACCGGGCACTTGCTGCCCATCCTGACGTCATTTCCGTCCATCTCGTCCTCCGGTCGTGGCTGTGGCGTGGCGAGAGGATTGTCGGCGCGGCCTTGTCCGTTGTACGCCGGGCGACTGCCCGAAGCCTCTCTCTGATCGTCGACAATAGCACATAGCGTTATTAATAAAATTTACATTTTCTAATTGTTGCGATAGCTTCGAATTATGAATGGTCTGTCGATGCGGCAGTTGCGGTACTTCGACGCCCTGGCGGCTCACGGCCATTTCGGGCGGGCGGCGGAAGCCTGCGCAATCTCGCAGCCGGCTTTGTCGGTCCAGATCAGGGAACTGGAAGAGGCGCTCGGCGCGCCGCTGGTGGAGCGCAGCGGGCGGCAGACCCGCCTGACAGCGCTGGGCGAGGCCTTTGCCGCCCGGACCCGCGACATCCTGCGCGCCGTCGATGAATTGGCCAATCTCGCGCGCGCGTCGCACGGCCCGCCGGTCGGGCGGCTTCGCATCGGCGTGATCCCGACGGTTGCGCCCTATTTCCTGCCGAAGATCATGCAGGACCTGGCTGCGCGCTATCCGGCGATCGATCTTCACCCCCGCGAGGCCGTGACGCAGAAACTGCTGCAGGACCTCGCCGAGCACCGTCTCGATGCGGCCATTGTGGCGCTGCCGGTCTCGGAAGCGCTGCTGGTCGAGCGGCCCCTGTTTGACGAAGAGTTTGTCCTGGTGCGTCCATCGAGCGATGCCGACAAGCCGATCCCGAGCCGCAAGGCGCTCAGCGAGATGAAGCTGCTGCTGCTTGAAGAAGGGCACTGCTTTCGCGATCAGGCGCTGTCCTTCTGCAAGCCATCCGGATCGGCGCCGCGTGCGGTCATGGAGGGATGTTCGCTCTCCACACTGGTGCAGATGGTCAGCGTCGGCATGGGCGTGACGCTGATTCCTGAAATGGCGGTCCCGATCGAAACGCGGTCGGTGCCTGTGGCGGTCGTGCCGCTTGATGCGCCGCGTCCGTACCGCACGATCGGCATGGTCTGGCGCAAGACGAACCCGCTCTCGGCTCAGCTGGAGCAGGTGGCGCAATGCCTGAAGGTCACAACGGCGCATGCGCCCCTTTGAGACGCCACGGCGCGCGGCCGGCAAAAAGACGCGCGTCAGATATCGACCAGGTCCGCCGCAAAGGCCGCGCGCTCCTGGATGAACAGGAAGCGTGCCTCGGGCTTGTTGCCCATCAGCCGCTCGACCGTGTCGGCGGTCTCGTCGCGGGCGTCGTGCTCGACCACAACCTTGAGCAGGTTGCGCGCCTTCGGGTCCATCGTGGTATCCTTGAGCTGCGCCGGCATCATCTCGCCAAGGCCCTTGAAGCGGCCGATGTCGGGCTTCTTGCCCTTAAAGACGGTGGCGATGAGTTCCTGCTTGTGGGCGTCATCGCGCGCGTAGGCTGTCTTGCCGCCATGGTTCAGCCGGTAGAGTGGCGGGATCGCCAGATACAGATGGCCCTTGTCGATCAGCTTGGGCATCTGGCGCCAGAAGAAGGTGACGAGCAGCGAGGCAATGTGTGCGCCGTCCACGTCGGCGTCGGTCATGATGATGACCTTCTCGTAGCGCAGGTCATCGTCGCGGTATTGCGAGCCGAGGCCGCAGCCGAGCGCCAGGGCCAGATCCTGCAATTGCTGGTTGGCGTTGAGCTTGTCGCGGGTCGCGTTGGCGACGTTGAGGATCTTGCCGCGCAGGGGCAGGACGGCCTGCGTCGCGCGGTTGCGCGCCTGCTTGGCGCTGCCGCCGGCCGAATCCCCCTCAACGATGAAAAGCTCGGAGCCCGCCGCGCCGGCATTGGAGCAATCGGCCAGCTTGCCGGGCAGGCGCAGCTTGCGGGTTGCGGTCTTGCGCGACACCTCCTTCTCGAGGCGGCGGCGCAGGCGCTCGTCGGCGCGGTCTACGGTCCAGTCGAGGAGCCGCGTCGCCTGGGCGGGCGAGCCGGCCAGCCAGTGGTCGAACCCGTCGCGCACGGCATTCTCGACGATGCGCGCCGCCTCCAGCGTCGCAAGCTTGTCCTTGGTCTGGCCCTGGAACTCCGGCTCGCGGATGAACACCGACAGCATCGCCGCGCAGGTCGCCATCACGTCGTCGGTGGTGACGTTGCCCATGCGCTTGCTCTGTCCGATGCGTTCGGCATGGTCGCGCAGGCCGCGCAGCAGGGCCACACGCAACCCCTGCTCATGCGTGCCGCCGTCGCCGGTCGGGATGGTGTTGCAGTAGCTCGACGAAAAGCCGTCTTCGCCGGTCGCCAGCCAGGCGATCGCCCATTCGAGCGAGCCATGCCCGCCGGCCTTGGTGATCTTGCCGGAGAAGATGTTCTCGACGACGAGGTCCTTGCCCTCGATGTCGCGCGCCAGATAGTCCTTGAGGCCGCCGGGGAAGCGGAACACGGCTTCAGCCGCGATGTCGCGCCCTTCGAGCAGGGCTGGATCGCACTTCCAGCGGATTTCGACGCCGCCGAACAGATAGGCCTTCGAGCGCGCCATGCGGAACAGCCGCGCCGGATCGAACTTCGCGCCTGCGCCGAAAATCTGCGCATCGGGGTGAAATCGCACCCTGGTCCCACGCCTGTTCTGGACCCGGCCGATGGTCTCGAGATTGCTCGTGGCGAGGCCGCGCGAGAAGGTCTGGCGGTAGAGCGTCTGCGCCCGCGCGACCTCGACCTCCAGGTCATCCGATAGGGCATTCACCACCGAAATGCCGACACCGTGCAGGCCACCGGAGGTTTCGTAGACCTTGGAATCAAATTTGCCGCCTGCATGCAGCGTCGTCATGATCACTTCGAGCGCCGACTTGCCCGGGAACTTCGGGTGCGGATCAACGGGGATGCCGCGGCCGTTGTCGGTGATGCTGAGATGTCCACTGGCTTCCAGCTCGACCTCGATGAAGCTGGCATGGCCCGCCACTGCCTCGTCCATGGAGTTGTCGATGACCTCGGCAAAGAGGTGATGCAGCGCCTTCTCGTCCGTCCCGCCGATATACATGCCGGGCCTGCGCCGGACCGGCTCCAGCCCTTCGAGAACCTCGATGTCTGAAGCGCTGTAGCCGGATTCGCCCGGCGTTCCCGGTGGGCGGGCAGCCGGAGCCGGCGCGGCCTTCGGGGCAGGGGGCGCCGCCTTCACGGCCGGGGCAGTGGGCCGCGGTCGGTCATTGCCAAGATCGCCGAAAAGATCGCTGTCAGTCATCGCATCCACATGATTCGTTCGACGTGACTGTATGCCATGCCGCGCCGTGAATACCGAGATGAAACGTGAACGAGGCCGCAACAGGGCTGTCCAAGGGCGTCGCTTGCAACGCAAAGCGCTACGCGGACGACCCTTGCCAAGGGGCCGCACCTTATGGCTGATGGAGCGCATGACGCCGCCCGCTGTTCCGTCCATACCTGATTTCGTGTCCGTGGACTGGGGGACGACCTCGTTTCGCGCCTACCTTGTCGTCGACGGCGAGACGGTCGCCGAGCATGCCGGCCCGCATGGCATTCTGGGCATTGCCCCCGGCGGGCACGCGGCCGTGCTGCGTGCCGCGCTCGGGCAACTGCCAGCTCCTGCCGTGTCGTTGCCGATTGTCATGTCCGGGATGATCGGCAGCCGGCAAGGTTGGGTGGAAGCGCCCTATGTGACGTCGCCCGCGTCGTCGGCCGACCTCGCTGCGCGCCTGACCCGCTGGAAGGAGCCGGACCTTGGCGTCATCAGCCTGATCCCCGGCGTGATGTCCGACCCGCCGGGCGGCATGCCAGATGTCATGCGGGGCGAGGAAACACAGGTTTTCGGCGGGGCTGCTCTAATGGGGCGCGCCAGCGGAACCTTCATCATGCCCGGCACGCATTCCAAATGCATCGTGCTGGGCGAGGGCGTGTTGCAGTCATTCCGCAGCTTCATGACGGGTGAGATGTTCGCGGCGCTGAAAAGGCACACGATCCTTGGCCGTCTGATGACGGAGGGCGCACCGACGGGGCAGGGATTCGAAGCCGGCGTCCGCGCCGCGGCCACAGTGTCCAGCGCCGGCGATTTGATGAATGCGGTGTTCGGGGCGCGTACACTCGGGCTGTTTGAGCGGCTGCCGGGGCATGAACTGGAGGACTATCTCTCAGGACTGCTCATCGGCGCAGAGCTGTGTGCGTCGTTGCCCAAAGGAGCCGAGGCCGTCGTCGTCGGCTCGGGCGAGCTGTCGGATCGCTATTGCCGCGCCGCGCTGCTGGTGGACCGGACGTTGACCCCCGCGCCGGATCGTTGTGTTGTGGCGGGCCAGATGGCCGTGATGAGGCTTGCCGGAATCCCATGATCTCACTCTCGGACGCCCTTGCCGCCTTGCCGCTGATCGCCATCCTGCGCGGCATCCGCCCGGATGAGTGCGTGGCCGTCGGTGATGTGCTCATCGCCAGCGGATTCCGGATCATCGAAGTGCCACTCAATTCGCCTGACCCGCTGCGTTCGGTCGAGCGGTTGAGCGCGACCTTTGGTCAGGTGGCGCTCATTGGGGCCGGTACGGTTCTGGCTGAAGCTGACGTCGATCACGTCGCGCGCGCTGGCGGCAGGTTGATCGTCTCGGCGAACATGGATGTGACCGTCATCAGGGCGACCGTGGCGCGCGGGCTGGTGTCAGCCCCGGGCGTCGCCACGCCGAGCGAAGGATTTGCGGCGCTTGCCGCCGGCGCTCATCTGCTCAAGCTCTTTCCTGGCGATCTGGTGACGCCTGCCGTGCTGAAGGCGATGCGGGCGGTTTTCCCACCGGCAACACTGATGGTCCCGGTCGGAGGAGTTTCCGCAGCGACGATGCCGGCTTACCTCGCCGCCGGAGCGTCCGGCTTCGGCATCGGGTCCAGTCTTTACAAGCCCGGCGATAGCGCCGAACTGGTGCGGACAAGGGCGCTCTCCCTTGCTGCGGCCTGGCGTTCGTTGAGCGAAGCCATACCCTGAAAAACGAAACGGGCAGCTTTGCAGCCACCCGTCCTAAGGCAGGGATCGCGGTACATCCGCGCGATTTCGCTGCGCTATTCGAGAATGATGTCTCTATCTCGTTGACGACAAGTTAATCAGACGAAGATGGCGCGATCATGACAGTGACCGCGCCAAACACGGTTCATACTGCGATCTTGCCCCCGCCGCGCTTGGTGATGGCGATCACAGAGGGACGCGGCGGAACGCCTTCCCGGAAGTCCGGCCAGCGGGTTGACGGCGTATTGAAGCTCGCAGGCTTGGCGTTTGCATCATCCTCGTCCGGTTCGCCGGGGTGCTGCACGGCGACGAAGAAGGTCTCGTCATCCGGTGTGAAGTAGGGACCGCACATTTCGGCGCCATTCGGGACGCGGAAGAAGTGCTTCGACGTGGCCCGGGCGGCGCCGTCCGTCTCGATCGCCCAGATGCCATCTGCCCGACCGGTGCGGCCCGGCTGGTTGCCGTCCGTGGCGATCCAGAGCCGGCCCATGCTGTCGACCGCGCAGTTGTCCGGCATGCCAAACCAGCCGTCCTTCGTGGTGTTGGAATGGAAGGTCGCGCCGACCGCCGCGATGGACGGATCGCCGCAACGAACAAGGATTTCCCAGCGAAAGGTGGTCGAGGCGTGGTCGCCCCCCGTGGGCATCATCTCGACGATGTGGCCGAAGCGGTTGTCCGCGCGCGGGTTCGCAGCGTCGACCTGCGCCGGGGTGCGGCGGCTGTTGTTGGTCAGCATAACATAGACCCTGTTGGTCTTCGGATTGGCCTCGACGTCCTCTGGGCGGTCCATCTTGGTGGCGCCGAGCAGGTCAGCGGCGCGGCGGGTCTCGATCAGCACATCAGCCTGGCTGTTGAAACCGTTGGCGGATGTGAGGGGCCCCTGGCCGAACACCAGGGGAAGCCAGGCGCCGGTCCCGTCGGCATTGTAGCGGGCCACGGACAGCGTGCCGCGGTCGAGGATGTCACGGTTGTTCCCCGGATTGGCGCGGTCGACCGTGGCCTCGGTCACGAATTTGTAGACATAGTCGAAGCGCTCGTCGTCGCCCTGATAGACAACGAAGCGGCCATCGGCGTTGATGATGTTGGCCGCGCCCTCGTGCTTGAAGCGTCCCATCGCCGTCCGCTTCTTTGGCATCGAGGCCGGATCCATCGGATCGATTTCGACCACCCAGCCGAAGCGGTTGGCTTCATTCGGCTCCTTCACGACGTCGAAGCGGTCATGATACTGGCCCCAATTGTACCAGTTGCCGGGGATGCCCATCCGCCAGTAGTTGCGCGCTTCAGGATGACTATCGGCAACCTGACCCCAGAAGTAGCCGTTGACGTTCTCTTCGCAGGTCAGCCATGTGCCCCATGGCGTGGTCGCTCCGGCGCAGTTGTTCAGCATGCCGCGCACCTTGCGCCCAGCGGGATCGTAGCTTGTCTTGACGCGGTCATGGCCGGCAACCGGGCCCGACATCTCCATTTCGGTCTCGGCCGTGATGCGGCGGGCAAAGCGTGAATTCTCGACCACCGCCCACTTGCCGTTTGCGCCGCGCGCGATCTCGATCACGGAGCCGCCATGCGCCATCATTTCGATGTCGGCGAGGTCCTTTGTCATGTCCTTGAAGCGGACATTGCGCAGGTCCTGGCGACCGGGCAGGGACGGGAACATCAACTCCTCATTGGTGTACTCGTGGTTGATCACGAGAAGGCCGCGGCGCGAGCCGTCGAGCGGGATGTAGCCGACGAAGTCGTTGTTGTAGCCGAACTGCGCAGCCTGCTTGGCAGGGGTTTGCGCCTGCGGATCGAAGGCCGGGGCGTTCGGCAAGACCTTGTCGCCCCAGCGGATCAGGATGTCCGCGTCGTAGCCCTCCGCCACATAATGCTTTTCGTCCGAACCGGCTTCGATCTCCTTGAAATTGAACGAGGGCGTGGTGTTGGCACCCTGCGCGGCGGCAATCGCCATCGGCGAGACCGTGGCGGCCATGGCCGAGACGGCGAGAATGCCTTTCATCAGGTCCCGCCGGTTGAAGCGTTCCGCGATCATCTCGCCCATGGTGGGATTCATTGACGGGTTGGACCCGGCATTCTCGGATTCTTCTGCTGCCTGCGATTTGCTGAGATGGTCCGTCATCAGTGGCTCCCGGTGCGCTTGATGGATGGGTGAACGTAGACCCCGGGCGTGCCGCGTCAACATGACAGGCGCATGACGGAGCGGCGCGGCGTTCGGTCACCCTGGGCCGGTGTCATCCAGAGGCCGGAATGCCTCCCGGTCTTCGCCATTTTTTAACGTCATGAGCGCAGCCTGTTCATCAGCGGGATCAGGAGTGTCGCCATGGCGGCTCATGTGAGCAAGTTTGACGCCGTGCGCCTTGCGCGGGATGCGGAAGTCGCCGGCCAGGCCTTCGGCTTCGTCGATGTCGAGTGCCACCCTCGGCACGTCGCAGCCGCCGGAAATTGGCTGCTGTGGGCCGCAGGATGCTCCGTCCTGCTCGGCTGCCTCGTCTACGGCCTGGTCTGAGCCTGCATCAGCACGCCGATGCGCGTCGTCATTGTCAGTGATTTCGGGAGCGTCAACGGCGGCGCCGCGAAAGTGGGCATCGAGAGCGCGCGCGGGCTCGCCGAGGCCGGCGCCGATGTCGTCTTTGCCTGCGCTATTGCGCCGGTGTCGGAGCGGCTGTCTCATCCGCGCATCATGGTGGAGCTTTTCGGGGCGGATGAGGTCTGGAAAGTCAGCGGCAGGCTCGCTGCGGCGCAGCAGGGCATCTGGAACGAGGCCGCCCATGGCTGGTTGACCTGCCTTCTGAGCAAGCAGCCCGACGGAACCGTCGTGCACCTGCATCAGTGGACCAAGGCATTCTCGCCAGCCGCCATCGCGGCTGCGGGCGCGAGCGGCCTGCCCGTCGTGATCACCATGCATGACTACTTCTCGTTTTGCCCGGTGGGAGGCTATTTCGACTTCCAGGCTGGCAAGCCCTGCGACAGGGCCCCGATGGGGGCGGCCTGCATCGGCGCCAACTGCGACCGGGCGTCCTACGCGCACAAGCTGGTGCGTGTGGCGCGGCAATGGCGCTCCGACCGGGCGATGGCCGCCTGCCGCAACCTGACCTTCCTGCACGTGTCGGACTTTGCCCGCAGCTTTGCCAAGCCATTCCTGCCGAAGCACGCCCGCCACGCCACGGTCGAGAACATGATGGAAGCCGAAAGACGGGCGCCGGTGAATGTCGCAATAAACCGTCACGCGCTCTTTCTGGGGCGCTTCACCCAGGAAAAAGCCGCTGACGTGCTTGCGGCGGCGGCGCTCACTGCTGAGATACCAGTGCGGTTCGTGGGCCAAGGGCCGTTGGCTGACGAGGTGCGCCGAATCAACCCCGATGCCGATGTGCGCGGCTGGGTCAGCGCGGACAGGGTCTTCGACGAGATCGCCGAGGCCCGCGCGCTCGTGTTGCCGTCCATCTGGTTTGAGCCCGGGCCCCTCGTGATCGCCGAGGCCCGGTCCATCGGCGTGCCGGTGATCCTCGCCCGTACCACCGGCCCGGCAAGCTGGATCAATGATGGCGAGGATGGAATCCTGGTCGATGGCGGTGATCCCGCCCAACTGGCGGCCGCGCTCTCGGCCCTGAAAGACGATGGCGTGGCGCGGCGGATGGGCGAGGCCGCCTATCATCGCTATTGGGCCGATCCGCTGACGACCGACCGGCATGTGCACCGGACCCTTGCAGCCTATGCCGAGGCCATGTGCGGTCCCGGCCTCGCTCTGAGCGCCTGAACGCATCGCCCAAGAAAAAAAACCGGAGCATTCCTGCTCCGGTCGCAAGGTAGGCCATGTGTCCACGGCCGGGAGGAAACTCGCGAAGCCCACCGACTTCGAAAAACCACAAGCATTTCGCGTGCCATTGCGCCGCGTGATCCGGCGAAGAACCGTGACCCATGAAAAAGGGCGCAGTCGCCTGCGCCCTTTCCGGTTGATCGAAGCGTCGGGCCGATGAGGCCCTCTCACATCACATCGAGTAGTACATCACGAACTCGAGCGGATGAGGCGTCATGCGGAACTTGTCCGCTTCGGCCTTCTTCAGCTCGATGAACGAGTCGATGAAGTCGTCGTTGAACACGCCGCCGACCTTGAGGAAGGCGCGGTCCTTGTCGAGATTGGCCAGCGCCTCGTCGAGCGAGCCGCACACGGTCGGGATCTTCTTCAGCTCCTTCGGCGGCAGATCGTAAAGATCCTTGTCCATGGCTGGACCCGGATCGATCTTGTTCTGGATGCCGTCGAGGCCGGCCATCAGCATGGCGGCGAAGGCGAGGTAGGGGTTCGCCATCGGATCAGGGAAGCGCACTTCGACGCGCTTGGCCTTCGGCGACTGCGTCCATGGAATACGGCAGGAGGCCGACCGGTTGCGGGACGAATAGGCCAGCAGAACGGGGGCTTCATAGCCTGGGACAAGGCGCTTGTAGCTGTTCGTAGACGGGTTGGTGAACGCGTTCAGAGCCTTGGCGTGCTTGATGATGCCGCCGATGAACCACAGACACTCCTGGCTCAGGTCGGCGTACTTGTTGCCGGCCATCACGGGCTTGCCACCCTTCCAGATCGACTGGTGCACGTGCATACCCGACCCATTGTCGCCATAGACGGGCTTCGGCATGAAGGTCGCCGACTTGCCATAGGACTGCGCCACGTTGTGGATGGCATACTTGTAGATCTGCATCTGGTCGCCCATCTTGACCAGAGTGTCGAACTTCATGCCCAGTTCGTGCTGGGCGGAGGCCACCTCGTGGTGATGCTTCTCGACCTTGACGCCCATGGCCGCCATGGCCGCCAGCATCTCGCCGCGCATGTCCTGCGCCGAGTCCAGCGGCGGAACGGGGAAATAGCCGCCTTTAGTCTGGATGCGGTGACCGAGGTTGCCGCCTTCATAGTCTGTCATGCCGTTGGTCGGCAGTTCGACGTTGTCGAGCTTGAAACCGGTGTTGTACGGATCAGCCGCGAACTTCACGTCGTCGAAGATGAAGAATTCGGCTTCCGGGCCGATGTAGATGGTGTCGCCGATGCCGGTCGACTTGAGATAGGCTTCCGCCTTCTTGGCGATGCCGCGCGGGTCGCGGTTGTAGGGCTCGCCGGTCGAGGGCTCGAGAATGTCGCAGACGATCGACATCGTGGAGGCCGAGAAGAACGGGTCCATCGTGGCAGTGCTCGGATCCGGCATCAGGATCATGTCGGACTCGTTGATGGCCTTCCAGCCCGCAATCGATGAGCCGTCGAACATCGTGCCTTCGGCGAAGATGTCTTCGTCGACCATCGACACGTCGAATGTGACATGCTGCCACTTGCCGCGCGGATCTGTGAAACGAAAATCGACGTACTTGACGTCGTTGTCCTTGATCGCCTTGAGGACGTCCTTGGCGGTCTTCATCGGTGTTTCCTCAACATCTTCAGTTTCAGGAGAGGCATTCGCATGCCCCGGGGTGGTGGGTTAGGCGCGGTCACAAGAAGGACGGTCCGGACGGATCGGCCTCAGATCGCATCCGCCCCCGTCTCGCCGGTGCGGATGCGGATCGCTTCCTCCACCGTAGATACAAATATCTTGCCATCTCCGATCCGGCCCGTCTGGGCCGCGGATTTGATCGCC
>JAPLOW010000102.1 GCA_026400555.1 Hyphomicrobiales bacterium | reverse complement strand
GTCGGCATGCCCGCTGTGGCAGCCTGACATCAACCGCCCGGGCCAATCCCGATAGCGGTCAGTGGTCAGAAGCGACACCACGGACTTGAACACGACCGGTCTTTCGTCCGGCACCAACAGAAAGACCAACAAAGCGGCTGGCTGTCAACGGCGGCCCATGAACGCCAATGGCCGCAAAACAGCAAGAAACCGGCCTTTTGAGCCGGTTTCTTGTGGTCTGCGAAGGTCGCTGAATGAGTGAGTGGTGCCCCTAGCCGGAATCGAACCAGCACTCCTTGCGGAATCCGATTTTGAGTCGGACGCGTCTACCAGTTCCGCCATAGGGGCACAGATGGATCGTGTAGCGGCAGAAGGCCCGGGCGGTCAATGGGGCGCTGTTCATCCATTATCCAGACTTTGAACGGTAAATATCTGGCGGCGCTGCCGTGGTGCGGCGTTGCGGGGATCGATGCTGAAATCGCTGTACAACTGGATGCTGCGGCTCGCGGCGAGCCGGCGTGCGCCGGCGGCCCTGGCCGGCATTTCGTTTGCGGAAAGCTCCTTCTTCCCCGTCCCGCCCGATGTGATGCTGGCGCCGATGGTGCTTGCCGAGCCAAGGCGCGCCTGGTCCTACGCCACCATCTGCACGGTAGCGTCGGTCGCAGGCGGCCTCCTAGGCTACGCCATTGGGGCGCTTCTTTACGACTCGGTCGGCAAGTGGATCATCGACTTCTACGGCTACCAGGGCGGCGTCGAGGCGTTCAGGCGGGCCTATGCCGAGCATGGCCACTGGATCATCCTGCTCAAGGGCCTGACCCCGATCCCCTTCAAGCTGGTCACCATCACCTCCGGCTTTGCCGGTTACGACCTCGTGATGTTCGTGCTGCTCTCGGCCATGACCCGGGGCCTCCGCTTCTTTGCGGTCGCCGGGCTCCTGAATCGCTTCAGCGGCCCGATCCACCGCATGCTGGACCAGCATCTGACGCTCATCGCGATCGTGATCGGCATCGCCCTTCTTGGCGGGCTCGTTGCGGCCAGATGGCTCTTCTGAATCGCGGACGGTTCAGCTAGACCGACGTCATGAACGCTCCATCCGCTCAAAGTCCGCTGGCAAGGCTGCTGACCCCTCCGTTGAGCATCGGCCTCCTGACGCTCGCCGCCGCGTCGCTGCTGGCCGGGGCATGGTACTTCCAGCTCGTTCTCGGCCTTCTGCCGTGCAAGCTGTGCCTCGAACAGCGCTGGCCGCACTACATCGCCGTGGGTCTCGGGCTGGCGGCCCTGGCTGCGGGCCTTTTGGGGCATGCCGCGCGGCTCATCAGGCCGGCGCTGGCGCTGGTAGCCGTGATCTTCGCCGTCTCCGCGCTGATGGGGGCCTACCATGCCGGCGTCGAATGGGGATGGTTCGCCGGGCCGACCGATTGCGGCGGCGCCGCTCCGGCCGCGGCCGGCTCGATGCAGGACTTCATGAAACAACTGCAGACGACCCGCGTGGTCAGTTGCACCGAAGCGGCATGGCGCTTCCTCGGATTGTCGCTGGCGGGCTGGAATGCAGTGATTTCGCTGGGTCTGGCCAGCTTTGCAGCGTTGGCCTTTCTGCGCCGGCCATCCTGAAGCGACTTACGGCTCCAGTTCGCTATCCCAGTAGAGATAGTCCATCCAGCTTTCATGGAGGAAGTTGGGCGGAAAGTGCTTTCCGGCCCGGTGCAGGTCGTTCACCGTGGGCGCGTAGGGCTTCTGCAACGGAAACATCTCTGCATCCTTCGGCAGCTTGTCGCCCTTGCGAAGGTTGCACGGCGAGCAGGCGGCGACAACATTCTCCCAGGTGGTCAACCCGCCCTTGGAGCGCGGAATCACGTGGTCGAAGGTCAGCTCCTCGCGGGCGGTGCAGTACTGGCAGCTGAAGCGGTCGCGCAGAAACACGTTGAACCGCGTGAAGGCCGGATGCCGCGACGGCTTCACATAGGTCTTCAGGCAGACCACGGAGGGCAGGCGGAACGAGAAGCTCGGCGAGCGCACAACACGGTCATATTCAGACACGATGTTGACGCGGTCCATGAAGACCGCCTTCAGCGTGTCCTGCCAGCACCAGAGCGAGAGCGGGTAATAGCTCAGAGGCCGGAAATCGGCGTTGAGCACCAAGGCCGGACAGGCATCCGGCGAAACAACCGGTGGCACGTGCACGGTCAACGCACGTCACTCCAACTGTCATCCACGGGAATCACCAGCGTTCCCGCGCAGTCACAAATGTAGGCTGAAGATGACAGCGTTGTGAAGAGACCCGGCCAGACACCCTGCGGCCGGGCCGTCATCACCGGGTCGGAACGGGCTTTTCCCCGCGATAGTCGTAAAAGCCGCGCTTGGTCTTCCGCCCGAGCCAGCCCGCCTCGACATATTTCACCAGGAGCGGACAGGGCCGGTACTTGGAATCGGCCAACCCGTCATGCAGCACCTGCATCATCGACAGGCAGGTGTCGAGGCCGATGAAATCGGCAAGCTGCAACGGTCCCATCGGGTGGTTCGCGCCGAGCTTCATCGCCGTGTCGATCGATTCAACCGAGCCGACCCCCTCGTAGAGCGTGTAGACGGCCTCATTGATCATCGGCAGCAGGATGCGGTTGACGATGAAGGCCGGGAAGTCCTCCGACACCGTCGAGGTCTTGCCCAACCGTGCGATCAACCCGCGCGCCGCCTCGAAGGTCGCGTCCTCGGTTGCGATGCCGCGGATCAACTCGACCAGTTGCATCACCGGGACCGGATTCATGAAATGAATGCCGATGAACTTCTCCGGCCGATTCGTCGCCGCCGCAAGCCGCGTAATCGAAATCGACGACGTGTTGGTGGCAAGCAGGGTTTCTGGCGGCAGCGCGCGGCACAGGTTGACGAAGATGTTGCGCTTGACCTCCTCGTTCTCGGTGGCGGCTTCGATCACCAGATCGCAGCCTCCGAGATCCTCGAAGGCCTTGGCTGCGGAGATCCGCCCCAGCGCCGCATGGCGGACCTCGTCCGTTATCGCGCCCTTGGCCACCTGACGGGCCATGTTGCCATTGATCGTGGCGAGCGCGCCGTTGATGCGCTCCTCGCTCATGTCGTTGAGCCGCACGCTGAGGCCGGCGGCCGCGCAGACATGGGCGATGCCGTTGCCCATCTGGCCTGCGCCGACAATGCCGATGGTGTTGATGGTCACGTTCATGCGAAAGCCCGTTGATCCTTGCCCATGCTGAACATGCGTGTCGCTCAGCGCCCGATTTTCGTGAGTTCGGCCTGAAGCTCCGGCAGGATGGTGAACAGGTCGCCCACCAGCCCGTAATCCGCAACCTGGAAGATCGGCGCTTCTTCATCCTTGTTGATCGCGACGATCACCTTGGAGTCCTTCATGCCGGCCAGATGCTGAATGGCGCCTGAGATTCCGACAGCGACATAAAGTTCGGGCGCGACGACCTTGCCGGTCTGCCCGACCTGCCAGTCATTTGGCGCGTAGCCCGCATCGACAGCCGCGCGGCTCGCCCCCATTGCCGCGCCGAGCTTGTCGGCAACCGGTTCGATGACCTTGCTGAAGTTCTCGGCCGATCCCAGCGCCCGCCCGCCCGACACGATGATCTTGGCCGAGGCCAGTTCGGGCCGGTCCGACTTCGCGACCTCCTCGCCCTTGAAGCTGGACAGGCCCGGGTCGGATGTCGCGCCGATCACCTCGACCGTGGCCGAGCCGGTCATGCCCGCGGGCTGGAACGAGGCGGTCCGGATGGTCATCACCTTCTTGGCATCCATCGACTGCACGGTCTGGATAGCGTTGCCGGCGTAGATCGGGCGCTCGAACGTGTCCGGCGACACAACCTTGATGACATCGGAGATGACCTGCACGTCAAGCAGGGCGGCGATGCGCGGGGTCACGTTCTTGCCGTTGGCGGTCGAGGCCGCCACCACGTTGGTGTAGCCGGAGGCGAGCGACGCCACCAGCGCGGCGGTCGCTTCGGCCAGCATGTGACCGAACACGGGCGCATCGGCCAGCACAACCTTGGCGACGCCATCGAGCCTGGCGGCCGAGTCGGCGGCAGCCTTGCAGCCATCTCCGACGACCAGCACGTGAACGGGCGCTCCGAGCGCCTTGGCGGCGGTCAGGGCCTTGGCGGTCGCATCCTTGACGACGGTCCCGTCATGTTCGGCAATCAGCAGCGTTGACATCACAGCACCCCCGCAGTCTTCAGCTTCGACACAAGGTCCGCGGCGGACGCGACCTTGATTCCCGACGAACGGGTCGGCGGCTCGGTGGTCTTGATGACCTTGAGGCGAGGGCTGATGTCGACCCCGAGCGCCTCGGGCGAGGTTTCGTCCAGCGGTTTCTTCTTGGCCTTCATGATGTTCGGCAGCGAGGCGTAACGCGGCTCGTTCAGGCGCAGGTCGGTGGTCACAATGGCGGGCAGCTTGAGGCCGACCGTCTGGAGTCCGCCATCGACCTCGCGCGTCACATCGACACTTCCATCTCCGACGGACACTTTCGAGGCGAACGTGCCCTGCGGCCAGCCCATCAGCGCCGCCAGCATCTGCCCCGTCGCATTCATGTCGTCATCAATCGCCTGCTTGCCCATGATCACGAGGGACGGCTGCTCGGTCCCAATGATCGCCTTCAGCAGCTTGGCCACCGCCAGCGGTTCGACAGTCGCATCCGTCTTCACGTGAATGCCGCGGTCGGCGCCCATGGCGAGCGCGGTGCGAATGGTTTCGGCGGACCCGGCCGGGCCGATCGACACCGCCACGATCTCGGTCGCCTTGCCGGCCTCGCGCAGACGCAGGGCCTCCTCGACGGCGATCTCGTCGAACGGGTTCATCGACATCTTCACATTGGCAAGTTCAACGCCCGATCCATCCGGCCTGACACGGATTTTCACGTTGTAGTCGACCACGCGCTTTACCGGCACGAGGATTTTCATGAGCCTGTCACCATTCCTGACGGGCGCCGGCTG
>JAPLOW010000224.1 GCA_026400555.1 Hyphomicrobiales bacterium | reverse complement strand
GTTCATCAAGAGGAGCTGGCGCGGGAACAGGAAGGCCGCAGCGACGGCCCCCGCCCAGAACAGCGCCTCCGCCGGATGCCATCGGCGCGACAGCATGAGCGAGGCCCGGACGCGCCCCGCCAGACCGCTTGCGGCAAGATCCGGCGCGCTCATGCCTTTGTCCTTGCGAACAGGCCGTCGGGCCTGAGCACCAGCAGCACGACCATCAGCGCGTAGATGATGAAGGAGCCGGCCTGGGGAATGAGATACTTGCCAGCCACGTCAGCCACGCCGAGCAGCATGGCGGCAAAGAACGGCCCTGAAATGGTCGAGGTCCCGCCCACTGTGACCACGATCAGGAAGTAGATCATGAATTTGAGCGGGAAGGTCGGATCAAGGCCGAGCAACTCGACGCCGAGCGCGCCACCCAGCCCCGCAAGCCCTGACCCGGCAGCAAAGGTCGCCGCGAACAGGGCATTGACCGGAATGCCAAGACCGCGCGCCACCCGCGCATCATCGACCGCCGCCCGCAACCGGCTGCCGAACAGGGTCCGCGCGAAGATCCAGCTGAGGCCCAGCGCGAGAGCCCCGCAGACCACAATCACGAAAAGGCGATAGCGCCCGACGCTGACCCCCAGGACTTCGAAGCGCCCCAGCAGCCAGCCGGGCAGCTGGATGATCTGCTGCTGTGAACCCATCACGTATTTCATCGCCGCGACGGACATGAACACGAGGCCGATCGAAAACATCACCTGGTCGAGATGGCTCTTGGCGTACATCGGACGGTAAAGGCTGCGCTCCAGCAGCCATCCGGCGGACGCTGTCGCCAGAAATGCGGCGGGCAGCGTCCACAGGAAGGGGATGCCGAAGCGCTGCATCAGCACGACGGTGACATAGCCGCCGGCCATGGCGAAGGCGCCATGGGCGAGGTTGACGAAGTTCATCAGGCCAAGCGTCACCGACAGGCCGCAGGCCAGCACGAACAGCACCATGCCATAAGCGACGCCGTCGATCAGGATGGTCAGCAGGGCCATGCGCAGGCGCTTCGCTCAGCGCGCCGGCTTCGAGGGATCGCGCACGTTCGGGATGGTGTGGAACTCGACGTTGAACAGTTCGCCATTCACCCGCTCGACGCGGCGGATATAGACGTTCTGGATGATGTCGCGCGTTTGCGGGTCGATCGAGATCGGGCCGCGCGGGCTCTCCCAGCTGAGCCCTTTCATGGCCTCCACAAGCGCCTCGCCACCCTGGCCGCCCGTCTTCTTCAGGCCCTCATAGAGCGCGTGCATGCCGTCATATCCGCCAAGAGCCATGAAGTTCGGACGCATGTTGTTGTTGGCCCGGGCGAAGGCCTCGACGAAGGCCTTGTTCATCGCGCTCGGATGGGCGGCGGAGTAGTGGTGGGCAGTGACGACGCCCATGGCCGCGTCGCCCATGCCGTTGAGGATGTCATCATCGGTGACGTCACCCGTGCCGATCAGGCGGATGCCGGTCTTGTCCATGCCCCGTTCGACGAATTGCTTCATGAACTGTGCGCCGACGCCGGACGGCACGAACACCAGAAGCGCTTCGGGCTTGGCGTCTGCCACGCGCTGCAGGAAGGGCGAGAAGTCCGGATTCTGCAGCGGAACGCGAATGTTCTCGACCTGCCCGCCCGCCTCGCGGAAGGCCTGGCTGAACGAGGTTTCCACGTCGTGGCCCGGCGCGTAATCCGAGACGATGGTGATGACGCGCCTGGTTCCCTGCTGCGCGATCCACGTGCCAAACGGTCCGGAGATCTGCGGAACGACCTGGGCGGTGCGGACGATGAAGGGAGAGCGGTCCACGATCACCGATGTGGCGGCGGCCATCACCACCATCGGCATCTTCGCCTGCGTGGCGAGCGGGGCGGTGGCCAGCGCCAGCGGCGTCAGGCCGAAGCCGGCGATGGCGGTGACCTTCTCGTTGACGATCAGTTCCTGGGCGATGCGGCGGGTTACGTCGGCAACGCCAGTGTCGTCACGCAGGATGACCTGAACCGGGCGGCCCGCAATGGTGGCGCCCTTCTGCTGGACATAGAGATTGACGGCAGCCGAGATCTGGCGGCCGGTCGAGGTGAATGGCCCTGTCATCGGCAGGATCAGGCCGATCCTGATCGGCTCCTGGGCGATGGCGGGCATCGCAAATGCTGCGGCAAGGCCCGCGCCCAGCATGGTCTTCAGAATGGTTCTGCGCAGTGTCATGGCGTCGTCTCCCGTTGTGCGCGGCTCTGCGGCTGCGCTTGATGGCGGTGCAGTCTGTCAGTCTTCGTCGCGATACTGAAGCCCGGCCTTCGCCAGCGCCTCGCGCATCTTGTACATGTCCAACCCAAGCTCACCTGCGGCGAGCCTGCGGCGCTTGTCCTCCTCGTTCGCTTCGCGGGCCCTGGCCTGGGCCGCGACTGTCCCGGCGTCAAGCCGCGGCACGACGCAGACCCCGTCATCATCGGCCACGATCACGTCACCGGGGTTGACGAGCGCGCCGGCGCAGACCACCGGAACGTTCACCGAGCCGAGCGTGGCCTTGACTGTCCCCTTGGCCGAGATGGCGCGGGACCAGACTGGAAAGCCCATCTGCGTCAGGGTCTTCACGTCACGCACGCCGGCATCGATGACGAGCCCGATCCCGCCGCGCGCCTTCAGGGACGTGGCGAGCAGGTCGCCGAACATGCCATCGGTGTTGTCCGTGGTACAGGCCACCACCAGCACATCTCCGGGCCGGACCTGCTCGATCGCGACATGGATCATCCAGTTGTCGCCGGGCTGGGCAAGCACCGTGACGGCCCCGCCGGCGATCTGCGCTCCGGGATAGATCGGACGCATATAGGACTTCATCAGCCCGCTGCGCCCCATCGCTTCATGGGTCGTGGAGACGCCTGTTTCGGCCAGGGCGGCCATCGCCGCCGCATCGGCCCGCTTGCTGCTGCGGATCACGACAGGGGTCATGCCAGCGCCTCCAGCGCTTCGGGGAACAGACGCTGATAGGCCTCGCCATAGGTCATCGCCTTGCCCGAGTTGCGCCCGCCCTGCATGCCGCGGTTGAGCGCGACGCGGGTGTAGTACTCCCAAAGGTGCTTCTGCGCGGCGAGGACCCCGAACGCCTTGCGCTTGAGCTCCCAGACCTCGTCGATGTTGAGGATCACGTTCGGCTTGTAGTTGCACTGCTCGGGCTGATGCGGCTCGAACAGGAACACGGGCGGTGCGGCATAGGTGCGGCCGGGGTCGGGCTTGTGTCCGGCGGCCTGCGCGATGATGCGGGCTTCCTGTGCAAAGCGCGTCGCCTCGGGATGGTCGACATTGTAGGGATCTTCGAGGCTGTGCGTCAGCACGAAGGCCGGGTTCATCTCATGGAAGATGTCGATGGCGCGCTCCAGCATGGCGTCGGTCGTCCGCAGCGGATAGTCGCCGGCATCCATGAACTCGATCTCCGCGCCCAGCACGGCGGCCGCGCGCTCGGCCTCGTCACGGCGCTGCGCCTTCACATCGGCCAGCTTTACGCCGGCCTGCTTCCAGGCGAACTGGCTTTCACCGCGTTCGCCATAGGCGAGGCACAGGATTTTCACGCGAAAGCCCCGCCTGGCGTGCAGCGCGATGGCGCCGCCCGCCCGCCAGACGAAATCGCCCGGATGCGCCGTGATCACGAGGCCGGTCTTCTGTGTCGTCATGCGTCAGTCCTGTTCGGCGGTTGCAAGGGTGGGCTCGGAGACATAGGCCGTGCCGTCCATCAGGATGCGCGCGGTGCGCAACAGTCCAGCGCGCTCGATCACAGGCTTGGCCGTGGTGCCGCCGACCGTGAGCGACACGGTGAACTCGCCGGTCGGATGTTCGACACTGATGCTGCGCTCGCGCCCATTACCCATGCTGGCCACCTGCGCGGCGGGTGATCCCGGCAAGGCAGCGGCTGTCGCCACCGTAACGGCGGCGAACACCCCGATCGAGGCATGGCACTCATGCGGAATGAAGCTGCGGGTCAGGATGGTTCCACCGGCCTGTGGCGGGGCGACAAGGGCGATCTTCGGCACCACCTTCCGTGCGACGTCGCCGAGGTTCATCCGCGGCCCGGCGGCAAGGCGGATGCGCTCCAGCTTCGTCTTGAGTTCGGTGTCCTTGTCGAGTTGGTCGCGCGGCTCGGAGCCGGTGCGGCCCACATCGGATGCGCGCAGCACGATCACGGGCATGCCGTTGTCGATCAGGGTGACAGCGACACCATCGACCATGTCGACGCTGTTGCCGGTCGGCAGCAGGGCGCCGCAGACCGAGCCTTCCGTGTCGCGGAAGCTGATGTTGATCGGGGCCGAGGTGCCGGGCGCACCATCGATGCGCGCCGAACCGGTTGTCCGCGCCAGGCCATTGTGCGTTTCAATCGCGAGATCGGCGATGGTGCCGGTGTTGAGCGTCCGCACCCTCACGCTCGTGAGCGCACCCGTCGCCCGCACAAGGCCGCGCGCCAGCGCAAACGGGCCGACGCCGGCAAGAATGTTGCCGCAGTTCGGCGTGGTGTCCACCCGCGCCTCGTCGATACCGACCTGTGCGAACAGGAAGTCGATGTCGCAGCCGGCGTCACCGGAACGCGAGACAATCGCGACCTTGCTGGTCAACGGGTGCGCGCCGCCCAGCCCGTCCACCTGACGCTTGTCGGGCGAGCCCATCACGGCCAGCAGCAGGCGGTCGCGCGCGGCGGTGTCGGCAGGCAGGTCCTCGGCCAGGAAGTAGGCCCCCTTGGAGGTGCCGCCCCTGATCAGCATGCAGCGGATGCCGGCCTGCATCTCAGCCTACTGCGCTGATTTTGGCGGTGCGGATGATGTCCCGCCACAGCGGGATTTCGGCGGCGATCAGCCGGCTGAAATCATCGGGCGAGCGCGGCAGCGCGACGGCGCCGTCCTTGTCGAGGGTCTCGCGGAAATCGGGCGCGACAAGCAGTGCGTTGATTTCGCGGTTGAGCCGTTCGACGATGGCCTGAGGCGTGCGCGCCGGGGCCACGATGCCGTACCACTGCACCGCTTCGAAGCCAGGCAAGCCCGTTTCTACAAGGGTGGGCAGATCTGGCGCGAAGCCGGCCCGCGCGAGGCTGGCGACGCCGAGGGCGCGCAATTGCCCGCCGCCGGCCAGCGGCAGCACGGCAGGCCCGCCCGTGAGCGTGAACTGCACGATGCCAGCGACCAGATCGTTCACGGACGGGCCCGTGCCACGATAAGGCACATGCACCGCCTGGATGCCCGCCTTGTGACACAGATAGGCGCCGGCGATATGGGCTGCGCTGCCCATTCCGCCGGAAGAGTAGTTGAGTGCGTCTGGTTTGGCCCTAGCATGCGCCACAAATTGCCCGAAATCCATTGCCGGGACCTTCGGATTGATCGCGAGGATATTGGGCACCGACGCCACGAGCGCCACCGGCGCGAAATCGCGCACCGGATCGTAGGCGAGGTTTGGATAGAGCGACGGATTGAAGGCCAGCGTGCCGATATGGCCCATCATCAGCGTGTGGCCGTCAGGATCGGAGCGCGCGACCTGTGTGGCCGCGACAGAGCCGCCCGCGCCGGGCCGATTCTCGATCACGAAGCCGCGCCCTGGAATGACCCGCTCCAGCCGGTTCGCGATCAGCCGGGCCAGCACATCGGTGCTGCCGCCCGGCGTGAACGGCACCACCAGCTTGATCACCTGCGTTGGCCAGCCTCCCTGCGCCCGTGCAAGGGCAGGGGCGGCCACAAGGCCGCCCGTGAAGGCCCGCCGGCTGAGGCTGCCAGGGCTCACGATGTGATGTCCTTTTCAGGCAGCGCGCCGCGTTGCTGCGCGTCAGCGATGGCAAGGGCAAGGGCGGGATCGAGCCCCATCGCCGAAAGCATCTCGCCCGCCTCGCGCATCTCTGCTGCCCGGCGGATGCCATGGACGGCGACCCGTTCGCGCATGGAGTCAGCGAGGGCTGGCCAGTCGACCGACGGGAAGGTCTGCGCAAGGCTGGCGAAAACCTCCTCGCTGACGCCGGCGTTTTCCGAAGCGGCCTTGCAGTCCACCAGCAGCGCTTCAAGTCCCTTGATGATGATGCTTCGGCACAGTTTCATCGCCGAGGCGCGCCCGAACACTGCGGAGACATGGCTGAGATTGAGGCCAAGCCGGTTCAGCCGGGGCACCGCCATCTCGGCATGCGGACCGCCGGCCAGGATCGGTACCGCAAGACCGGGCTTGAGCACAGGCGCCATCACGGCGGCTTCCAGATAGCGCCCGCCGCCCGCCTCGATCAGCGCGGCACAGCGCTGTTTGGTCGAGGGCGCCGCCGAATTGACGTCGACGTAGAGTTGGCCCTGCTCGATCACGGCGGCGGCGGCGCGCGCCACATCTTCCGCTGCCGAGGCCGTGACGGCCGAGAAGATGATGCTGGAACCGGTCAGGGCCTGCGCCAGATCTGCGTGGCGCGCCACGCCCAGCGACGCGGCGGCGGCCTCGAGGCGATGGCCCGCTTCCGTCCCGAACAGGATGTCAAAGGCTCTGATCCGGACCGGCCCGGACGCGATCAGTCCGCGCGAGAAGGTCTGCCCAACCTCGCCGAAGCCGATGAAGGTGATTGCCGTCGGTGAAGCCGAAGCCATCCGATGCGCCTTTTGTGCATTTCCCCACGTGCGGATGCACCCTGCGCCAGCTCGATTGCTGCTTCAAATGATCAATTTGCAAAGATTGATGATGGTGATTCATGAATCGGGAACGCCGATCTCGGCCTTCAGCGTGGCCACCATCAGATCAAGCAAATGCCGGCTCGCCTGCGAGAGCATGGCGCCCTTGCGCGTCACGATGCCGAGCGTGCGCGTGACGGTCGGGCTGCGCAGGGGAATCGCCACGAGATCGTCGGCATGGACCACGTCATAGGCCAGCTTCGGCACGATGGCGTGGCCGATGCCGGATCGCACGAGGCTGACGGCGGAGGTGACGCGCTGCACCTCATAGCGCCAGAGCAGCGTCTCGCGGCGGCTGCCGAGCGCATCGTCGATCAGGATGCGGTTGCCGGTTTCGGCGCTGATGCGCACGAGTGGCAGCCCCTGCAGCTGCGCCCAGGTCAGCGTGGTCTCGGTGGCAAGCGGCAGGCTACGATGGCAGACCAGCACGAAGGGCTCCTT
>JAPLOW010000256.1 GCA_026400555.1 Hyphomicrobiales bacterium | reverse complement strand
CCGCGCCCTTGCGAGATGTCTACCGGGCACTCAATGTGCCGGTTGATGTCCACGGCGCTCAAACGGATGGCTTTTTCGCACTTTTCGGCACGCCGCAGGGCGATGTCGTGCTCAGGGAGGCCTGACGCGTGGCAACAGCCGAGATCAGTCCTGCCCCATCATGGATTGCTGCGACCGGCGACATCCATACAGACCCGCGTCTGGGCAATCTGGGCTATTGGTGCATGGATGCGGTGCGCACCTTTCCTGACAAGGTCGCCTTGTTCGACCTCTCCGGTCCGATGGTCCGCGAGATCAACTATGCCGCGTTGAATGATCGGCTTGATCGTTTCGCCGCCCTGATCAGCGCTCTTGGCGTCGCGCCTGGCGAGCGGCTCGCCATTTCGATCAGTAACCGCGTGGAGTATATCGAGGTCATGTTCGGCGCTATGCGCGCGGGCGTCGTGCCCGTTCCGCTTAACACCAAGCTCGGCCCTGAGGCGCTCGATTACATTCTCCGTGATTCCGGCTGCAGCGCCGCCGTGATCGAAGATGCCGTCAATCCGCATGTGCGCAAGCTTGTGGACGATCTTGACCTGAACGTGCGGCTCGCGATCGGCGGCGGCGGGGGCTGGCAAGATTATGAGGAGGCCATTGCGAATGCGCCCGCGGCCTTCGCGCCCATCGCCCTGGCGGCGGATCACCTGTGCTTCCTGCCTTACACGTCAGGCTCCACGGGCCGGCCAAAGGGCGTTGCGTTGACCCATGAGGGGCAGTGCTGGTGGCTGCGCTGCATCTTCAGATACTGGCCATCATCACCGAATGTCAGGGCACTGGCTGCCGTGCCGCTCTATCACAAGAACGCCATGGCTGGCGCGATCAAGCCGTGCCTGGCCATCGGTGGCTCCGTCGTGCTGCTGCCGAATTTCGAGCCGAGGCGGTTCCTGCGGACCTTGTCCGAATACAAATGCACCAAGGCCGGGGCCGTACCTGCGGTCTACACCCTGCTGCTGCAGGAGCGGGATCTGATCGACAGTCTCGATTTCTCCAGCCTGCAGATCCTGACGGTCGGGTCGGCACCGACGCCAAAGGAGCTACAGGATGCGATGGAGGTCGCGTTCAAGGTTCCCGTTGTCGAAACCTATGGCCTGACCGAGGGCGGCCCTGTCATGGTCGGTGGCCCGCTTGATGGCCGCCGTATTCCACACGGCTCGTGCGGCGTTGCCTGGCCGGAGGGCGAGATCAGGCTGGTCGGACGTGACGGCCTTGATCACCCGACCGATGGCGAGATGTGGGTAAAGAACCCCGGCGTTACGCCCGGCTACTACAATCTGCCCAAGGTCAATGCCGAGCGGCTGGTCGATGGCTGGCTCAAGACCGGTGACCTGTTCCATAAGGACGCTGGAGGTTTCTTCTATTTCCGGGGCCGCACCGACGACATGTTCAATTGCGGCGGCGAGAACATCGATGATGCGGCACGAAGGAGTGGCCGAAGTCTCGGTCGTGCCGCTGCCCCATGCAGTGAAGGGCGAGGTGCCTGTCGCTATGGTGGTCGCCGCGCGCGGCGCCGCCGTCGACGAGGCGGCGCTGAAGGCCTTCTGCATCGCCAACGGACCCGCTTACGCGCATCCGCGCCGCATCCACTTCGTCGATGCCATGCCGCTTAATGGCCCGGGCAAGATTGACCGGCGCGCGGTGCAGTCCGCCCTGAAATCCCTGTTTGGAACCGTGTCATGAAAGCTGTTGTTCTCAAGGAGCATGGCGGCAACGAGCAGTTTGTGTTCGATGCCCACTATCCCGATCCTGAGCCGGGCACAGGAGACGTGGTGCTGCGCGTCCGCGCCTGCACGCTCAACTACCATGACATCTTCACCCGCAACGGCATGCCAGGCATCAAGGTGCCGTTGCCGCTGGTCATCGGCATAGACCTCGCCGGCGAGGTCGTCGCCAGGGCGGCTGACGTCACGGATTTTTCGATTGGCGACCGCGTCGTCGTAGACCCGATCGACCGGGTCAACGGCGGCCTGATGGGCGAAGCCTTTGACGGCGGGTTCGCCGAGTATGTCCGCGTCCCGGCGCACATGCTGGTCAAGATCGACGATGCTTTATCGTTTGCGGCAGCGGCTGCGATTCCATGCGCATACGGCACGGCCTACCGGATGATGATGACACGTGGCCGCGTTCAGCCCGGGGAGACCGTGTTTGTGCTCGGAGCCTCCGGCGGTGTCGGCTCATGCTGCGTGCAACTGGCCAAAGCCGCGGGCGCATCCGTGATCGCGGCAGCGTCAAGCGACGAGAAGCTTCAGCGGCTGAAAGCGCTCGGCGCGGATGTAGGCATCAACTACGCCGCTGGAGACTGGGTCCGCGACACGCAGGCCCGGTTCGGCCGGGCGCGGGTTGGTCCCCGCGATCAGGGCGGCGTCGATGTCGTCGTCAACTTCACCGGCGGTGACACCTGGACGAAGTCGCTGCGCCTGTTGCGCAAGGATGGCCGAATCCTGACCTGCGGCGCGACCGCCGGATATGATCCCAAGGAGGACCTGCGCCTGATCTGGACCTTCGAACTGAACATTATCGGCTCCAACGGTTGGGGCCGGGAAGATGTGCACGCGCTTCTCGCCATGGCCCGAGAGGGTCGCCTCAAGCCTGAGATCCATCACGAGCGCTTCCCGCTCAAGCGGGCGGCGGAGGCCATGGCCGCCCTCGAATCCCGCGCCTTCTTTGGAAAGATAGTCGTTGAACCCTGAGCAGCATCGCTCGCCAAGCCACACAGGAGACAGGACCATGAAGACCATGCTTCGTCGATCACTTGCCGCCGCAGCCGCCCTGACGGTCGGGTTGCTGGCTGCATCCCCCAGCCGTGCTCAGGAGAAGG
>JAPLOW010000085.1 GCA_026400555.1 Hyphomicrobiales bacterium | reverse complement strand
GCGCCCTCAGGCTCTCTTGACTATACTGTATCGCTCGACGGACCGCCTCTGTCGTTGTGGCGCTCCCGTGTAGAACCTGGCCCATAGCGCTTCCTTCCATTCTGCCGAAAAGAATGCACCATCAAAGTCCGGGATCAAACATCTAGCTGCGACAGGACCTACTTTCGGCCAGCATACAGGTCAGCGTTGACGGCAAATTTGCAAATTCGAGAGCGCCCGGCGACTGTGGAAAACTCTCCCGCAACGCCAGCCTAGCCGCCAAAGAGCCGCTCGAGCAGGCCGCGCCCGGGTGGCATGCTGCGCACCACATCGTTGTCATGGGTTGTCGCGGGCGCGGCCCCGGCCCGGCGGCTGCCGACAGGCGCTGCGTTGGCCATGGGGGCGCCAGATGCATCGGGCGGCGTACGCCACAACCCGCCGGGCAGCGGCAGCGGCTGCGCACCGCCCAGGGCGGTCCGCATGAACCGGCCCCAGATCTCGGAGGGCAGCCCGCCACCCGAAACACGCTTCATCGGACTGTTGTCGTCATTGCCCAACCAGACGGCGGCCACGAGGCGGCTTGTGTAACCGACAAACCAGGCGTCGCGGAAATCCTGCGTGGTCCCCGTCTTGCCGGCGGCTTCCCAGCCTGGCACGTCGGCCTTGCGGCCCGTGCCGGTCAGCAGCGTCTCGCGCAGCATCCCGTTCATCATCGGCAGCCGGTTGCGGTCGACGACTGTGCCAATTCCGGAGCCGTCGCGCTTGTACAGGACCTTGCCGCTGGCGGCACGCACCTCGCGGATGACATAGGGGGTGACGCCCTGACCGCCATTGGCGAAAGCGGCGTAGGCGGCGGTCAGTTCGAGCGGCGTCACCTCGGAGGTGCCGAGGGGCAGCGATGCGTTGGCCTGCAGGGGAGACGCAATGCCGAGCCGCTGCGCCACGCGCACGACCGCTTTGGGTCCGACCTCCTGGCCGAGCTTGACGGCGACCGTGTTCAGCGACAGCGACAGGGCCGTCTGCAGGCTGACAGGCCCGCGATAGTCACGCGAATAGTTCTCCGGAGACCAGCCCTTCACCGTGACGGGGCTGTCATCGCGGATCGCGTCCGGCGTCAGGCCCGCCTCCAGCGCCGCAAGGTAGACGAACGGCTTGAAGGACGAGCCGGGCTGACGGCGGGCCGAAGCGGCCCGGTTGAACTGGCTGCGGGCATAGCTGCGGCCGCCCACGAGCGCCTGGATCGCGCCATCCGGCAGCATGGCGACAACCGCGCCCTGGCTGACGGACTGCTTCGCCCCTTCCCGGTTCAGGGCCTCTGTCAGCGCTGCTTCGGCTGCAAGCTGGATTCGCGGATCGATCGAGGTGAGTACGGTGACGTCACCGTCAATCGATCCGATGAAGTCATCGAGCACGTCCATGACGAAATCGGCCGCGTAAGCGATGGTGTTGGCGCCCTCGCGCTCGACCGCCTCCGCCGGCTGGACGAGCGCCGTCTTGGCCGAGGAATCGGAGATGAAGCCCTGGTCGACCATGGCCGCGATCACCATCTGGGCGCGGCGTTCGGCGGCCTCCGGGTTGCGGTTCGGCGCAAGGCGCGACGGCGCCTGCACCAGCCCGGCCAGCATCGCCGCTTCCGCTACGCTGACCGAGCGCGCCGACTTGCCGAAATAGCGCTGGGCCGCCGCTTCGACCCCGTAGGCCCCCGAGCCGAAATAGACGCGGTTCAGATACAGCTCCAGAATCTGGTCCTTGCTGAAGCTGCGCTCGAGCCAGACGGCGAGAATCGCCTCCTGGATCTTGCGCGACATGGTCCGGTCCTGCGTCAGGAACAGGTTCTTGGCGAGCTGCTGGGTCAGGGTCGAGCCGCCCTGGCTGACGCCGCGGCTTGTTAGATTGCGGACCGTCGCGCGGACGATCCCGACCGGATCGAGGCCGAAATGATTGTAGAAGCGGCGGTCCTCGATGGCGATGAAGGCGCGCGGCAGATGAGGTGGCAACTCGCGGATATTGACATTCCGCCCGCCGGTCTCGCCGCGATTGGCGATAAGCACGCCGTCAGCCGCCAGAATGGCGATGTTCGGCGGCCGCTTCGGCACTGTCAGCTGGTCGATCGGCGGCAGTTGCGCCGCATGATAAGCGATCAGCCCGCCCAGGCCCATCACAGCCCACAGGCCGAGCACGAGCGTCCAGTAAGCGAGCCGCCCGAACAGGGACCGGCGCGGCTTGCGACGCCGCCCTTTCGGCGCAGGCGGACCGCCCCTGCCGCGCCTGCGCGGCGCGTCATCATCCTCGCGGTCCCGTTCACCGCGCTCACGCTGGCGGCCGCGCTGGGGGACAGCACGGTCATCTGCGGACAGGCGGATGTCATCGCGGGACGGGCCGCGCGCCTGACGGGCCTCACCGAAACTGGGTTCGCGTCGTGCGCCTTCGCGGTCGGCCATGCGCGGCAAATCTCACCTGCTGATCGCTGCCGCGGCACTGGACCGCTTCGGCACGCTCTCCAACACAATGAAACATGGCGCTTTTAAGGGCTGGTTAAGCCTTGCGCCGGTCCGGCCGCTTTTTCAGACCGCCGCGCTGTCCCTGATCCACTTGTGAAGGTCGCTCTTGGGTGCGGCGCCGGCCTTCTGGGCCACGAGCTTGCCCCCCTTGAAGACCATCAGCGTCGGAATCGAGCGAATGCCGAACTTGGCCGAGACAGCCGGGTTCTCGTCGACATTAAGCTTCACGACCTTGACCTTGCCGGCCATCTCCGTGGCGATCTCGTCAAGCGCGGGCGCGATCATGCGGCACGGGCCGCACCATTCAGCCCAGAAATCGACCACGACGGGCTGCGCCGAATTGAGGACATCGGCCTCGAAGCTGGCATCGGTGACTTTGGCGGCGGCACTCATGGGGGTCTCGCTGGGTTCTGGTGGGGCGCGGTTCGCCCGCGCGCCTTGTGACAGCAAGCTATGAATGACGCTGCCTGGGGTCAAGCTTCGCGGCGGCCTGCGTCACGGCTCTGTGACTTTCACGCCGAGACCATTGGCAAGCGCCTGGTCAAGCTGTGCGTCATGCGGGGCCAGAACTCGTGGGCCTGCCGTATAGATGACCCACGTGCGGATCGGGCGATCCGGATAGAGCTGCCGCAGCAGCTGGCGATAGGCCGCAAGCTGCGCGAGCGTGGCGGCGCCGATCTGCCACGCACTCTCGGGCGGCCTGAGCGTCGTCTTGAAGTCGGCCAGGATGATGTCGGTCGCCGTGACGACCAGCCGGTCAATCCGCCCCGAGACATCCCGGCGCCCCTGGACGGTCTCGATGCTTCCCGCGATCTCGACCTCGGAAAGGCTGCCTGCGCCAAACAATGCAGCCAGATCATGCGCTTCAATCAGGCCACGCGCCTGCGCCACCAGATCGGCGTGCCCCGACGCACCCGCAAGTCCGGCGTCCTTGCCCAGCAGCCGCAAGCCCACACCGTGCCGCACTTCGGGCTCGATCCGGGGCAACCATTGCAGCAGCCTGTGAATCGCGCGTCCCCGGGCTGCGGCCTCGGCGAGCAACGAGCCCTTCGCCGCCTGATCGGCCGAACGGGCCTCCGCACCTGCGGCCGACAAGGCATTGGCGGGCGCAAGTGGAGGGGCGGCCTCAACCTCGTCAGGCACTGGCGCATGGACCCAATCGGGCAGTGCAGGCACCGCCACATCGGGTGCAGCGACCGGCATGGCCGGGAGACGGGGGCCGATCTCCGGTGTAACCTTGAAGCGTCGCACGGCCAGGCCGCCTGCGGCGCGCGGAGCCTCGACAAGCCCCGCAGGCGTGGCCGAAAGCCCGCTCTCGATCAGGCCATACCAGGACCCGGCCGGCAGCTTGCCGTTGGCCGGACGGATGCCGCAGACAATCAGCCGGTCCTCGGCGCGTGTCATCGCGACATAAAGCAGCCGGAGGAATTCCGCGCGCTGACCAGCATCGCGCTGCGACCGCGCTTCTGCGGCCGCGGCCGCGTCATCACCCTTGCGCGGCGACCAGACGGTGGCGACGGCGGGCCCGGTGCCCGGCGCGCGGCTTTTCAGCGGGATGTCGAGGAAGGGTTCGTTGGCGCGCGAGGACGGTGCAGCGCCAATGTCGGCTATGATGACCACCTTGGCCTCAAGCCCCTTGGCGCTGTGGACCGTCATCACCCGCACTTCCCCGCGGGCTGTCGCCAGATCGCGCCTGACGTCATCAAGGCTTGCCTCGACAGCGTCGAGAAAGCGGCTGAGCGAAGGCCCCTCTCGCTGTTCATGTTCGCGGGCGCGTCCCAGAAAGGCGTCGATCACATCGGCAGCCTCGGCCCCCAGACGCGACAGCATCAGCCTGCGGCCGTCCAGCAGCGACAGAACCGTGGTATAGAAAGCAAATGGGCCGGCCGACGCGGCCAGCGCCTCAATCCGCTGAAAGCGCGCATGCGCCGCCATGTCCCGTTCCAGCGACGACGCGGCCAGCGCGGCCCGCAGGGATCCGGCCCGGCCCGGGGCGAGACGCAGCAGGTCGTCGTCGTCATAGCCGAAGATAGGGCTCTTGAGCATGACCGCAAATGTCAGGTCATCATCCGGCAGGAGCGCGACCCGGCCCAGCGCCACGAGGTCCTGCGTCGCGACATGTCCGGCGAGCTCAATGCGGTCCATGCCAGCGACCGGAACACGCTCATCCTTCAATGCCCGCACGATCGCCGCGAAGGCCGCCTTGCGCTTCGGCAGCAGGATCAGGATGTCGCCCGCGCTGATCGGCCGGCCGAGATCATCGACGCCGGCGTCCAGCCAGGACCGCGCGGTGCGCGCAATCGTGCGCGCCAGTTGCTGCACGGACGCCTGACGTTCGGGCGCGTCGACAGGCCGGTTCCAGACCACCTCGACGTCCGTAGCCGGGGGCTCGACCAGATCCCACAGATCGACCGCGCCGGAGGCGTCGCCGCGGACGGTTTCGTGGACCATGCGGCCCGCGTCGCCGCCATTGTCGACACCGAGAACCGCGGCCGGTTGGGCAAAGACCGCGTCCACCGCCTCGATCACGTCCCGCGTCGAACGGAATGACACGTTCAACCGGACATCATGAAATGGCTGCGACAGGGGCCTCGACCGCTCGCCAAGGGCAGCGCGCTGCTGGCCAAACTCGGCGGGAGCCGCGCCCTGGAAGCCGAAGATCGACTGTTTCTCGTCGCCCACCGCGAAGATGGTGCGCGCGACCGCGCTGCCACGCTGTCCCTCGCCGGCCAGGAACTCTGCCGTCAGCGAGTTGAGAATGGCCCACTGATCAGCGCTGGTGTCCTGGGCCTCGTCGACCAGCAGGTGATCGAGGCCGGAATCGAGTCGGTAGATCACCCAGGCCGCCTCGATGCGCGTGAACAGCTCGCGGGTGCGCTGAATCAGGTCGGCATAGTCCAGCCGCGCGTCATGCCGCTTGGCGGCGGCATAGCGGGCGAGCACAAGCCGCGACACCTCGAACAGGGCCAGGCTCCGACGATAGGTCCGCAGGGCGCGCAGGCGCGAACGGACATCGGCGCAGATCACGGAGGCGGTCTTCAGCGCCACCGCGAGATCAGGCGCCGCGGCCTCAACCTTCTTCGTGACCATCTCCTTCTTGCGCGGCTGGTCCTCCTTCGTGAGCAGAAGGCCGCACCACAGATCCAGCCGCGCGGATGATCCCACCGCCGGGTAAGCGCGGGCTGCCAGTTCCCATCTCCCGATCTCGGTGTCCGTGCCATGGGCCGCCACCGCGCGCATGGCCAGCGCCATGTCAGCCAGCCGCTCGACCGATGCCAGGGCCGAGGCTTCGAGCTCCCCCTCCCGCCAGCGCGGATCGACCTCCAGCGAGTCACGGATGTCGGCCTCGATCGCGTGGAGCGGTCGCACTTCGCCGTCCTCATCGACAAGGAAGCGCGCGCTCGCGATGGCCTTCACGACCACACCACGAAAGCCGCTGTCGTCGACAAGGCCGGCCAGGTGGTCCAGCGAGACCTTCAGGCTGCCGGCATCCGCGCTGGCAAGGGTCAACACGGCGGTGATCGCATCGTCGATGGCGGCAGCCTTGTCGGTATCGGTGATCACCTCAAAGCGCGCTGGAATGCGTGCCTCGAACGGCGTCGCCTGCAGGACCCGCGTGCAGAAGCCATGGAGCGTCTCGAACTTGAGGCCACCGGGCGTCTCCAGCGCCCTGACGAAAAGCTGGCGCGCCCGGGCCAGTTCAGCCGCCACTGGCGCGCGGTCGAGGACGAGGGCCAGCGCCCCGGACAACGCGGCTGGTTCGAGCCTAACCCAGTCCGCCAGCATGCCGAACAGGCGGCTTTCCATGTTGGCCGCAGCAGCCTTGGTGTAGGTCAGGCACAGGATGCGGGCGGGATCGACGTCGGCCAGCAGCAGACGCAGCACCCGCCGCACCAGAACCGTGGTCTTGCCGGAGCCCGCATTGGCCGAGACCCAGGCGCTGGCGCCGGGATCGGAGGCCCTTGCCTGAAGGGTCCGGGTCAGCTCAGGAACCTGCCGGGCGGACGCGGGTTTCTGGCCGCTCATGCGCCGTCCTCGCCTTCGTCATCAGCGGCGGCGGACCATTCCTTCACACGAGCCAGATGATCATAGTCGCCTTCAAAGCGCATGAACTGGGGTGCAAAGCGCGAGATGAACGGACGCTGCCCGTCCAGAAAGCCCAGAACCATGGTGCGGAAACCCTCGAGAGTCTCGTCCGCCCGCACGCCAAGCTCCTCCGGCCCGGCGACTTCGACCTCCCTGAGGCCGTCTCCGGGCTTCAGGGTGACATAGGCGGCGCTCGCCACCGTGGCGGGGCCGAAAGCCGGCTGATCCCGGTCTCGGATCGAGACGAAGCGCCCCAACGGGCCGAGGGCGGCCTCCAGCAGCAACTGCGGCGCAAGGCCGGCCCCGATCTGGTCCTGCGAGGGCGTGGCACCGGACTTGAAATCGATGATGGCGAGGCGTCCATCCCTCAGTTCCTCCACCCGGTCGGCCCGGGCCGTCAGCCTGACCTCGCTGCCATCGGCAAGACGGATGGGCGCAGCGATGCGGACCTCCGTTCCGATCCGCAACAAGGCGCCGCGCCGGGCTGTTTCCCATGCGATGATGGCCGGAACAAGCCCGACAAAGCGCGGCCACCAGAAGGCCTGGACATCAGGTTCATCCGCCAGATCCGCAAACACCTCCCTGCCGATCTCGATCAGCCTGCGGCCGGGTTCATCCGGCAGTCCGGCAGGCCAGGCGCTGGCGAAACGCTCCATGACCGCGTGCAGGAGCGTGCCGCGATCAGCCGCGCCAATGTCGACCTGAAGCGGCTCAAGCGGATTGAGCTCAAGAATACGGCGGGCATAGACCGCATAGGGATCCCGGTACAGCGTTTCGACTTCCGTGACGCTGTAGCTGGTTGGCTGCAGGGCTCGGTCAGGCTTCGGCCTCGGCCGGCGTGCGGCTCCGATCTGTGCAGGCTGGTCGAGCTGCCCTGCAATGGTGCCGATCTCCGCGCCGCGCCGCTCGGCGTCATCCCACAGCGCCGGTGGCACAACCGCCTTCAGAACCTGCCAGAAGCGCGACGCCAGAGCCTCGGTGCCGCCGACCTTCACGGCCCGGGTCAGAATGACGCTGGGCGCGCTGAAAGCCTGGAGGAAGTCATGGGCGCTCTGGCCGATGCGCCTCTCGGGGGATGACAGGCCGACCTCGGCGCGCATGGCGCGGTTGAGGAAGGGATCGGTCGTCGCCTTCGGGGGCCAGGCGCCTTCGTTGAGGCCGCCGAGAATGACGAGATCAGGCGACATGAGGCGGGCCTCGAGCGCGCCAAGGATCTTGACGCGGGGATGTCCGCCCGGGGCAGCCTGAATGACGCGCTCCGCCATCACCGCCCGGCAGATCCGGGCCAGATCTGCCATGGCCCCCGGAAGCCTCGCCGAGGCCAGCGCGAGATCCTCCAGCAGCGCTTGCAGCGCCTGTCCATCCGCTCCGGCGAAGATCGCACTTTCGTTCTCGCCTGTCCTTGACAGATGATCGAGCACAGAGCCGAGCAGTCCGACTGCCACTCCGAGGTCGTCCATGGTGGAAGCACCGGCCTGGAGCAGAGCATCCAGTGCGTCGGCCAGGCGCTCGACCAACGCCGCCACATCGGCAAGGTCTTGGTCGGTCAGACGCTTGCGCGGGACCGGCGCCCGCGGATCCACGCGCCGGTCCGGCATCGCCGCCACCGCCAGCCTCAGGCCCTCAAGCCCGGCAAAACGTCTGGCCCCGCGCAGCACGCCGATCTCAAGCGCCTGCCGGATTCGGGACATGTCCGCCGCCGCAAGGCCGAGGCGCAGGCGCGGATGATGCAGCAAGGCAAGAAGGCTGTCCGCGCTGCCTCTGCTGACGGCAACATCCAGCAGCAAGGACAAGGCCTGGCCGGCCTCTGTGCGCGCGAGGGACTGGCCGGCTGAGTCGGCGACCGCGATGCTCCAGCGGCCAAGCTCCAGCACGACGCGCTCGGCGAGCGCCCTGTCGGGCGTGACAAGCGCGATGGTGCGTTCCGGTGTGGCCAGCGCCTTCTTGATCGCCAGCGCGATCGCCAGCGCCTCGAGCCGTTCGTCAGCGGCCGCGATGATGGTGACATCACCGAAAGCGGCCGCGAGGGCCGACGGCTCAAGCCGCTGGTCCAGGGTCTGCCAGTCCTCGGCCGCATCGGCGGGGCACAGGGCCTCATGGGCGAGGCGAGCCCTGATCGTACCGGACAGCAGCACCGGCGACAGGGGCTCGGGTATCAGGTTCCGGACGTCGGCCCGCGCGGCCCGCATCTGGCCGAGCAGCTTCACGAGTTGAGCCTGCGGATGAGAGGCGAAGCGGTCGGGCGCGCGCGCCGCGAGGGCTGTGAGCGCGCGCCAACGATGGTCGGCCATCGCCAGATCGAGGTCGGGCAGGACGACCGCTCCGGCCGGCCGGGAGGCGACGGCGGCCATCAGCCGCGCCGTGGCCGGCATCGAGCCGGTCGAGCCGGCCACGATCACCGGATCGGACATGGTCCCTGCGGACAGGCGGTCGGCCTGATCCTGCAGCAGCCTGTTACGCCAGGCGATCGGATCGACCTCGCCGCGCTCGTCGAGGATCTGTGGCCAATTCTCGCCCAGAATGGCCAGAAAGCGCGCCGTCAGCTGCCAGAGTTCGTCAAAGCGAGCGACGTCGAGGCCCAGCAGCGCCGCATAGGGCACGCCCTCGGCCTGCATCGCATCAAGAAGACCGGCGAGATCCTGCGCCAGCGCGAAGGCCGTGCCCAGCGACGATGCCGCCATCCCACCTCCGGCCGCGCCCTGGGCCAGCAGTTCGGCGTCGCGCGACCGGCTGGCCACGAGGATCTGTTGGGCCAGGAGCATCCGGCGCGCCAACGGATGGATCGGCAGGCGCGCATCGCCCGCCACATCGGGCAGTGAGGATGGGTCAAGGATGTCCTGCAGTTCGGCTTCCGCCGGATCGCCGAGCGGCACCAGACGCGGCAGGATCACGGCCTTGCGCCCGCTGCGCCCGACCAGTTCGGAGGCCAGCGCGCGCGCCGCGCGCCGTGTCGGCAGATAGATCGTCAGCCGGGCCAGTGCTTCGGGCGTCGCGACGGCGGCGCCGAGGTCAAGCCTGCCGCTGAGGATCGCCTCCGCCAGCGTCGGCAGGAAAGGGATGCCGGCGGGGATCGTGAACAGGTTCGGGCGGGCCCGCGCGGCCGCAGCCGGAAAGTGAGGGGGCGCAGTTCCGCTCATGCCTGCTCGTGGGCCGACGCCGCAAAGCGCGCTTCTGCCTCGGGAATGGCGTCCGGTGTGCCGACATGCAACCATTGCCCCTGCATCGGCTGGCCGAACAGGCGCCGTTCGGCGATCAGGCGATCAAACAGCAGGTTCAAGGACCATTTGCCCGCTGGCGCGCCATCGAGCAGAGACGGCTTCATGATGGCGACGCCGGCATAGATGTGTGGCGCCTGCCCGCCTGCCAACCGCCGCGTCAGCGCGCCGTCGCCGGCGCGGTGGAAGTCGCCGGCGCCGTCGTAGCCCATCGCCCCGTCGCGGTCGGCCAGCATGAGCAGCATGTCCATGCGCGCCGGCTCCCAGGCCTGCGCCAGCAACTGCAGGTTGGACACGCCGCACTCGACCCAGAGCGAATCGGAGTTGAGATGAAAGAATGCGTCACGGCCAAGATGCGGCAAGGCCTTGGTGACGCCGCCGCCGGTCTCGAGCAGCATGGTGCGCTCATCCGAAATCGTGATGGACGGGTGGGTCCTTCCGGCGAGGTGGTGCTCAATCTGGTCGGCGAGATGGTGGACGTTGACCACGGCATGGCCGACGCCGATGGCGGCAAGCCGGTCGAGCGCGTGATCGAGCATGGCCTTGCCGCCAATCCTGACGAGCGGCTTCGGCAACGTGTCTGTAATGGGGCGCATGCGCTGGCCCAGGCCCGCCGCAAGCACCATCGCATGGCCCGGAATCCATCCGCCCGTCATCGCCGTCAGCCCGTTCCGGCGCACCCGATGCGCCACCGGCCAGAATCACGCGGCCGTGTCAGGCAGTCTAGAGCATTGCGGACAGCGGTCGATACCGGCCTTCTGCGCGCGAGCCTCAGCTTCCGGCGAACAGGCGCGGCAGATGGCTCTCGTACCAGCCCTTGAGGCCGGCCAGCGCCGGATGGGCGAGATCGCGCCGGAGATAGCCCTCGATGCGGGGCAGATGCCTGAGATAGGCAGGCTTGCCATCGCGCTTGTCGAGACGGGCGAAGATGCCAAGGATCTTGGTGTTGCGCTGCGCGCCCATGATCGCATAGGCGGTGGCGAAGGCGGCCAGGTCGAAGTCCGGATCCTGGGTGCGCCGCGCGGCGGCATAACGCGACAGAACCCGCATTTCGAGCGCGGGGTCGATATCGACGCGGGCGTCCTGGCCCAGCGACACGACATCATAGGCCGGATGGCCCATGACGGCGTCCTGAAAATCGATCAGGCCCATCCGCCGCAGGCCCGACCGCTCCGGCAACCAGATCAGGTTTGGCGAGTGATAGTCACGCAGGACCCAGGTCCGCTGTCCGGCCAGCAGGGTCTCAAACAACGGCGTCCAGTGGCGCGCGAACTCAGCGCGGGCAACCTGCGCAAGCACTGCGCTGGCAATGTGCGGCGCATACCAGTCGAGCAGAAGCTCCGTCTCGATGGACAGCGCCTCCCGGTCATAATCCGGGATAAGATGCTCGCGGCCGTCGGTGACGGGCAGGATGGTCGGCAGCGGCCGCGCATGGATCGCCGCCAGAACCTCGGCTGCGACATCATAGCGTTCGGCGACGGGACGACCATCCTCCAGAACGCTGCCTGACCCCAAATCCTCGATCAGGAGCAGGCCGTTGGCCAGGTCGCTGGCAATGATCTCCGGTGCGGAGAGGTCGAGCGCACGCAGGCCCTTGTCCATCGCAACGAAAGCGTCGACCCGTTCGGCAAGCCGGGCGATGGCGCTATAGGGCTTGCCGGCCCGAATCGGCGGGCCGTCGGTTCGCACCGGCGAGATCATCAGGATGGCGGTTTCGCCATTGGGGCGGACCAGCCGCTCATAGGCGCGGGTCGATGCGTCTCCCAGCATGTGGACACGCGTGGCGTCGCCCCAGCCCGCCGCATCGATCAGCTTGCGGGCCCCGAGGGTGAGCCCCAGACGGTCGGCCCAGCTTGCGCCGGGCAGCAGCGTGACGGTGCGCTCTTTGTCGCCGCCCGCCGGGTTGAGGGCAAAGACGATGTCGAGGCGCCTGTCGGCGTCGATGAAGTCGCCGCCGCGGTCAGGCCACTCGATCAGGCTGATGGCGCCGTCCATCGCCTCGACGAGGCCAAGCTCGGCCAGTTCGGCGCCGCTGCGCAGGCGATAGAGATCGGCATGCAGGACTTCGCCGCGCGGGGTCGCATAGGCCTGCATGAGGGTGAAGGTCGGGCTCGGCGCCTCCAGCGCCGGATCATTGGCCAGTCGCCGGATCAGAGCACGGGCAAAGGTGCTCTTGCCCGCGCCGAGATCCCCGGACAGGGCGATCACGTCACCCGGACGGACGATTCCCGCGATATCCTCCGCCAACTGCCGCGTTTCATGCTCGGCGGTGAAGGACAGGCTCCAGGAACGCTTGAGAGCGCGATTGAGGGATCGCCCGAAGGCAGCCGGATCACTCATGCCGCCAGAGTCCCGTTCTCATTCGGCCGCATCAGACAGCGTCGGACGGCTGGCCGGGATGCGGCAGGTGACCACAGTGCCCTCGCCCGTCCGGGACATGATCTCCACGGTCCCGCCATGCAGCAAGACAAACGAGCGGACTATGGCAAGGCCAAGGCCGATGCCCCGGTGACGCGACCCCAGCGTGTGGGTCTGAAACCGGTCGAATACCCGCTCCTGAATGTCCGGCGGGATGCCGCGGCCATGGTCGATCACGCGGAAGACGATGTCATGGCCCGAGCGCTCGGCCTCGACCACGACCGTCTGGCCCTTCTGCGAGAAGCCGATGGCGTTGGACAGCAGATTGTAAAGCGCCTGACGCAGACGCTTGGCGTCGCAGACGATCGCCCCGAGGCCCGAAGCGATCTCCTGCTTGAGCGTGATCCCGGTCTCGGCCAGACGTTCCTCCAGGCCGCGCGCCGCTCCGGCCACGAGATCGGCCACATCGGTCTCGGCCAGTTCGAGCTCCAGCTCGTCATTGTCGATCGAGGCGAGGTCGAGAATGTCGTTGATGATGGTCAGCAGCGTGCCGGACGAGCGCAGGATGAGCTGGGCGTACTCGCGCTGGCGCGCGTTCAGCGGACCGGCGATCTCCTCGCCGATCAACTGGGCGAAGCCGATGATCGTCGTCAGCGGCGAGCGCAGCGCGTAGGAGACATGGTGGACGAAGTTGTCGCGCAGGCGCGCGGCCATTTCCAGCGCCTCATTGCGTTCGGTCAGCGCCCGTTCGACGTTCACATTGTCGGTCACATCCGCGAATGTCAGCAGCGAAGCGCCATCCGGGAGCGGGGCCAGGG
>JAPLOW010000255.1 GCA_026400555.1 Hyphomicrobiales bacterium | reverse complement strand
GCACCCGACTTGCGTGCGCTTGCAAAGGAGGCTTGTCGTGAGCATGTCCATGTCCATGTCACTCATCGTGGCTCCCTTTGCTATCTGGCTGTTCCTCGCCCTGCTGGGCGTTGCGACAGGCGATGGCGGCGACCTGTCATCCGATGATGGCGACGGGGGAGGCGACGGCGGCGGCGATTGACGCCGGTTCAGCCTCGCTTCGGCGGCCACGGAAAGAACGCGCTGGTCCGCTGCTCATAGGCGGCGAACTCGGGCCGCGTGCGGCGCAGATGCGCTTCCAGCAGCGGAATGCCCGAGACTTTCAGGATCAGGCCGATCAGCGCCGCAGGGCCGAGCATGGCCAGCCACTGGCCTGAAGCGTCCCAGGCCATCAGCCCGATGCCAATCCAGAGCGCGCATTCGCCGAAATAGTTCGGATGACGGCTCCAGGCGAAGACGCCGGAGGTCAGCAACTGTCCCCGGCTGGCGGGATCGCGACGGAAGGCGAGCAGCGCCCGGTCGGCCGCCACTTCAAGCAGAAACCCGCCCGCGAACAGGGCAAGCCCGAGATAGGTGAGCGCGCCAGGCAGGGTCGGGCTGCCGACGCTCATCGCCAGATGGATCGGCAAGGCGAGCGCGAACAGGATGACCGCCTGCAGCGTGAAGACCGTGAACAGACTTCGCCACCAGAAGCGCTCCGGATCAGCCGCGCGCATGGCCGCATAGCGCGCATCCTCATGGTCCGACAGGCGGTGGCGCTGGTACAGGTGCAGGCCGAGCCGTGCGCCCCAGGCGGTCACGGCGGTCAGCACCATCAGGGCGGCCAGATGCCTGGGGTGGAACCGAAGCCACTCGACCCAGGCGATCAGAATAAAGCCGGGCCCCCAGATGATGTCGATCGCGCCTGCATCGCGCGTCCGGATGCTGAGCAGCCACATCGCTGCGAACAGGCCCAGAAGCAGCGTGAACGCCACAAGAAAGGTAGCCCATGGTGCGCCAGGCGCGCTCAGCATGCGATACACCGGCGCACGGGACAGGACCAGATGGTGACTGTCGATAACGTTATTGTCAGACGCGGAAACGTGCAATTTGCGGTCATTTGCCCTAAATTCGCCCTGTTGATCACTGTTGGTTAAGGTAGCTATACCACACAGGTTCCGGAAGCTGCCGCCCGCAGCCTCACACAACAACATGGATCCCGGCCATACGCCAGCCCATGCGCCAGACGCGGAGCCGGCAGGGCATGGCTGGGTTCCAAGAACGAGACGAGACCAGCATGTCCTTTGCATTGTCCCGCCGCGAGACCCTTTTCGCGCTTGTGTCCAGCGTTGCAAGCGCAGCTATGGTGCCGACCGCCTTCGCTGAAACGATCGGCGGTTCCGCGGAATGGCGCCAGTCCTATGACGCCGTGCAGTCGCGCAGCCGCATCGTGCGGTCGTCCACGCCGATGGTTTCGCCGACAGCCATGGCTGCGACGGAGCAGGCTCTGCAGCGCTACCGCGACCTTGCGGCACAAGGCGGCTGGACGGTCATCGGCCCCGAGAAGCTCCGCATCGGCTCACGGGGCCAGGCTGTCGCCGCGCTTCGCAACCGCCTGATCATCGCGGGCGATCTCGATCCGTCCGCTGCGGGTTCATCGACCTATGATTCCTTCGTCGAGCAGGCCGTGCGCCGCTTCCAGAATCGCCATGGCCTGACCTCGACCGGCGCGCTCAACCCTGGAACGATCACGGCCCTGAATGTGCCGATCGAGACACGCATCCG
>JAPLOW010000101.1 GCA_026400555.1 Hyphomicrobiales bacterium | reverse complement strand
GTCATCATCTCGTCCTCCCGAATCGTTGGAAGACCCTTGAATCACACCAAACATCCCAGCGTCACAAAATCCCGCCGCCCGTTAACCTGAACTCGTTGCCCTGGAACAGGCCGCTTCGCCGCAGCCTGCCGACGGCCCGTTACTTGAATGTTCATCTTCTGCGCTTACACTCAAATGTCTTGAAGGAGATTCAAGGAATGCCCCGTGATCCCCTGCACAGGCTCCTGATCGTCAACCTCCTGAGCGGCGCAGCCATCGGCGTGCTGTTCGTGATCGGCCTGTTGTCGACGGATGCCTATGGGTTGCGCACGCTGATCTCGCGTGATCCCGACGGGCTGGTGGCGCTGATCGCCCTTCTGTCCGGCTGCATTATCACCGCATCGAGCGCCGTCGCCGGATCCGCGATCATGCTCAACCGGAAATCCCGCGACGATGATGATGATCGTGGCGGCGGACCTGGCATCGAAGATCTCGTGCCGATCAAGGTTCGGTCGCGCCGCTGAGGGCGCGCTCTGCCTCTTCTCACCCCACAATCCTCATCCTGAGCCCGTCGAAGGATGATATCCGGTTGGAGCGTAGCTGGAACATTCGTCCATCGACGGGCTCAGAATGAGAGAATTGGTGTGTTTGCAGCTCGGCACTGGGGACAGCCCGCATGCTTCGCTTGCGACTCGTTACCATCGGGCCTATGCAGCCATCTTTAATGACATATCCCGGCCACCCACCCGTGACCTTTGCGCGCAAGCATTTGCTTGGCATCCAGGGGCTCAACCGCCTCGAGATCACCAGCCTGCTTGATCTGGCCGATTCCTATGTGGAACTCTCCCGGCAGGTCGAGAAGAAGACCTCAAGTCTGCGTGGCCGCACCCAGATCAACCTGTTCTTCGAGGCATCGACCCGCACGCAGGCTTCGTTCGAACTGGCGGGAAAGCGGCTCGGCGCGGATGTGATGAACATGAGCGTCGGGAATTCCTCCGTGAAGAAGGGCGAAACCCTGATCGACACGGCGGCGACGCTCAATGCCATGCACCCGGACATCATCATTGTGCGCCACCATGCGGCGGGCGCGGTGGAACTGCTCGCCCGCAAAGTCGATTGCTCGGTGGTCAATGCCGGCGATGGCACGCATGAGCACCCGACGCAGGCACTGCTCGACGCGCTCACCATCCGGCGTAACAAGGGCAGCATCGAAGGGCTGGTGGTCGTGATCTGCGGCGATATCTTGCACAGCCGCGTGGCGCGCTCCAACATCATCCTGCTCTCGGCGCTGGGCGCGCATGTCAGGCTGATCGGACCCTCAACGCTGATCCCGCCCGGCTTCGAAGGCTTGGGCCTGCCGATCTTCACCAACATGAAGAAGGGGCTTGAGGGTGCCGACATCATCATGATGCTGCGCCTGCAGCGCGAACGGATGAGCGGCTCGTTCATCCCGTCCGCTAAGGAATACTTCCGCTATTTCGGCCTCGATCAGGAGAAGCTGAGCCTGGCCAAGCCCGACGCGCTGGTGATGCACCCCGGCCCGATGAACCGCGGCGTCGAAATCGCCACCGATGTCGCCGACGGCGCGCAATCGCTGATCCGTGAACAGGTCGAGATGGGCGTGGCGGTCAGGATGGCCGTGCTGGAGGCGCTGGCGGGGGGATTGCGGAATGGGTGAGAGCTATACCCCCGCATTCGTGGCAGGCACAGTCGGCGCATCTGCAGCGCGCTTTGTCGACCCGCGATCACTTTTTGCTTTCGCAATCACATTTGGGCTAAATGTGGCCGGCCATCGTTACTGGTGGCTCTTACGATGTGCTGCCGCTGCGGCCGCGATAAATTTAGCACTCGTTTGGTCGTGGTGGGTTCAACTCGGAATTTCAAATCAATGGATTCCACGATTGCCATGGATGTGTTGGACAATCCTCGTCGGCTGCACGCTGTTGTTTTTTCTCGGCAAACTCGTGAGTCGAGTGTCCAGAAAACTGCGTAAAGCGTCGTAGATGAGTACCCTCGCACTCACCAACGCCCGCCTGATCGACCCGGCCACGGGAACCGAAACCTATGGCGGTGCGCTTATCCGTGATGGTGTGATTGCGGCGCTTGGGCCTACGGTGCGCGCGGGCACGCTACCCGTCGATGCTGATATCCATGATTGCGGCGGCCTCATCCTCAGCCCCGGCCTGATCGACATGTGCGCCTTTGCCGGCGAGCCGGGCGCGGAACATCGCGAGACCTTGCGCACGGCGTCGGAAGCGGCGGCTGCGGGCGGCGTGACCACGTTGGTCTGCCGGCCTGACACCGCGCCGGTTGTGGACGATCCGGCCATCATCGATTTCATCAAGCGCCGGGCGCGCGACAAGGCTGTCGTCAATGTGCGGCCCTCGGCGGCGCTGACCAAGGGCCTGCATGGCAATGAGATGACCGAGTTCGGCCTCTTGCTGGAGGCTGGTGCGGTGTTCTTCACCGATGGGGCGCGCTCGGTGATGAACGCGCAGGTGATGCGCCGGGCGCTAATCTATGCGCGCGATTTCGGCGCGCTGATCGTGCACCACCTCGAAGACCCGAACCTGCGCGGCGAAGGGGTGATGAACGAGGGCGAGTTCGCCTCGCGCCTTGGTCTGACCGGCATCCCGCAGGTGGCCGAGACGATCATTCTCGAACGCGATCTCGCCCTCGTCGCCGCGACGAACGGACGCTACCACGCCAGCATGATCTCGTGCTCCGGCTCCATCGAACTGATGCGCCGGGCCAAGGCTACTGGGCTCAACGTGACTTGCGGGGTGTCGATCAACAACCTGACGCTCAACGAGAACGATGTCGGCGCCTACCGCACCTTCTGCAAGCTCTCGCCGCCGCTGCGCCACGAGAACGAGCGTCTGGCGCTGGTCGATGCCCTGAATGATGGCACGATCGACGTGATCGTCTCCGACCATGACCCGCAGGATGTCGAGACCAAGCGGCAGCCTTTCGGCGAGGCGGCGAACGGCGCAGTCGGGCTCGAAACCATGCTATCGGCCGCCCTCAGGCTGCACCATTCGAACGACATCGCGCTGCCGCGCCTGCTCGCCGCGATGACGTCGGCGCCGGCGGCGCTGATCGGCTCAAGGGCTGGACGTCTTGAGATCGGCGCGCCGGCGGACCTGATCGTGATCGATACGGACCAGCCTTACGTGCTGCAAAAGGCGAAGCTGAAGTCACGTTCGAAGAACTCGCCCTTCGATGAGGCGCGCATGGAAGGCAAGGCGGTCAAGGTCATCGTCGGCGGCCATGCGGTTGCCGGTTAGCCGACCTGCGCGAAAGTCGCCGGCCCGAAAAAATCCGGCTTCCCCTTTTTGACGAACTGCTCTAACTCGGCGCCTGTGTTGGGGCGTCGCCAAGCGGTAAGGCAGCGGTTTTTGGTACCGCCATCCCCAGGTTCGAATCCTGGCGCCCCAGCCATTCCACCTTTTGCCAGCCTTTTTATCCAGCGTGTTTTGGAGTTGCGCTGCCAGGGTGCGCTGGCTATAACCCCGCCTGCCGCTCGAACCCCGTCATAGCGGCATGCGCTCACGCGCACAGTCGGAGTGTGGCTCAGCCTGGTAGAGCACTACGTTCGGGACGTAGGGGTCGCAGGTTCAAATCCTGCCACTCCGACCATTC
>JAPLOW010000069.1 GCA_026400555.1 Hyphomicrobiales bacterium | reverse complement strand
CCATATCGGAACCCGCGCGCTCTGGTATGTGGGCGCGCGTGAATGCGCCCTGAATGACGAGATCGTCACGCTGTCAATTGGCCACGCACTGGTCCGCACCCTCTACAGCGGTGTCAGTCGGGGTACCGAGCGCCTCATCTTCGAAGGCCGCGTGCCGGCCTCGGAGATCGAGCGCATGAAGGGCCCGAACATGGCAGGCGCGTTCCCCTTTCCGGTCAAGTACGGCTACTGCGCCGTCGGCGTGGTCGAGGACGGCCCCGCGCATCTGATCGGCCGCAGCGTGTTCGCGCTGCATCCGCACCAGCAGGCCCGCTTCGCGCTGCCCCCTGAGCAGCTCACGCTGCTGCCCGCCAGCCTGTCGCCGCGCCGCGCCGTGCTCGCCGCCAACATGGAAACGGCGCTGAACGCGCTGTGGGATTCAGGCGTGGGGCCCGGTGACAGCATCGCGGTGGTTGGAGCAGGCGTGGTCGGCCTGCTGGTCGCATCGCTGGCCGCAAGGCTGCCCGGTGCGGACGTGACGATCGTCGACATCGACACATCCCGCGCCAGCGTCGCCGCATCGCTCGGCTGCCGCTTCAGCAGCGACGGCGCGGGTGCTGAGGACGCGGACATCGTATTCCACACCTCTGCCAGCGCGACAGGCCTCAACAAGGCCATCGCGCTTGCCGGCTTCGAGGGGACGATCATCGAACTGAGCTGGCATGGCGCAGGCGATACGCCGGTTGCGCTCGGTGGCGCCTTCCACTCGCGCCGCCTCAGGCTGATCTCAAGTCAGGTCGGCCATGTGTCGGACAGCCGCCGCGCGCGCTGGAGTTATGCCCGCCGCATGGCCAAGGCGCTGGAACTGCTGGGCGATGAGCGGCTCGACGCGCTGATCACCGACGACATCCCCTTCGCCGATGCCCCTGCCCGCCTCCTGGCCCTGTTCGCGCCCGGCGCGAAGGGGCTGACTGCCGTACTCAGCTACTGAAAGGAATTGCCATGTTCTCCGTCGAAGTCCGCGACCGCATCATGATCGGCCACTCGCTGCCCGACCCTTTCTTCGGGCCTGCCCAGAACATGCATGGCGCGACCTTCGTGGTCGATGTCGCCTTCTTCCGCGAACAGATGACCAGCAAGAACGTCGTGGTCGATATCGGCGCAGCGCTCGATGTGCTGGCCGAGACGCTGAAGCCGCTGAAGTACCAGAACCTCGACGAGGTGCCACAGTTCAAGGGCATCCTCACCACCACCGAATTCCTGTGCAAGCACATCTTCGACGAGATCGCCAGGGCGGCGAAGGCGGGCGCGCTCGGCGAGGATGGCAAGGGCCTGGCCAAGATCCGCGTCACCTTGCACGAGACCGACCTCGCCCGCGCCTCCTATGAGGCTTCCTTGCCGTGACGCCGGCGGCTTTCGCCATTCCGGGAGATCTGGGCCGTCCCACCGGCGGCTATGCCTATGACAGGCATGTCCTGCGGCTGCTGCCGACGTTCGGCGTCGATCCTGTGCACGTGCCCTTGCCCGGCTCGTTCCCGGCGCCCACCGACGCGGACCTCGCCGAGACCAGCCGGCTGCTTCTGGCGCAGGATTGGCGCAGCCCTTTGCTGATCGACGGCCTCGCCTATGGGGCATTCCCGACCGGGATGGCGGCGGGTCTCGCAGGCCGCGTGGTGGCGCTCTGCCATCATCCGCTGGCCCTTGAGACGGGCACGCCACCGGCACGCGCCGCTGAACTCAAGCGGCTCGAGAGCGCGGCGCTCGGCTATGCCGCCGCGGTCATCGTCACAGGCCATGGCACGCGCGACCTGCTGGTCAGCGAGTTCGGCGTCGATGCCGCCAGGATCACGGTCGCGGAACCCGGTGTCGAACGCAGCCAGCGGGCTCGCGAAACCCCATTCGGCCAGCCTCTAAAGCTGCTCGCCGCCGGTTCGCTCAGCCCGCGCAAGGGCTACGAGGTGCTGATCGAGGCGCTCGTGCCGCTCGCCGCCCTACCCTGGCATCTCACCATCATCGGCGCGGGCGATGAGACGTCGTCCTATCCCACCAGCCTGCGCACCCTGATTACGGCGCGCGGCCTCGCCGGCCGTATCACTATGATGGGGGCGATGAGCGACGCCGAACTGGACGGCCACTATCGCAGCAGCGACATGTTCGTCATGGCCTCCCATTTCGAAGGTTATGGCATGGTGCTGACGGAGGCGCTGGCGCGCGGCCTTCCCATTGTCACGACCCTGTCCGGCCCGGGCGCGGCGGCCCTGCCGGATTCTGCAGCCCAGAAGGTGCCGCCCGGCGATGCCGGCGAATTGTCCGGAGCGCTCGCCTATCTGATCGGCGACACGGTCGCCCGGCAACGCCACGCCGATGCCGCATGGGCCTCCGCCAGCGCACTTCCCCGCTGGCAGGACACAGCCCGCATCATCGCCGACGTCCTGAAATCGGTGCGACCATGAAAGGCCCTTGCCGATGAGCTTCTCCGCCGAATGGCTGGCCCTGCGCGAGCCAGTCGATCACCGCTCGGTCAACCGCGAACTGGCTGCCCGCGTCAGCGACTGGTTTGGCGCGCCTGACCACATCGCGGTGATGGACCTTGGTTGCGGCGCCGGCTCGAACCTGCGCGGCACCTACAAGCTCTTCGGCGACAGCCAGCACTGGACGCTCGTGGACTACGACCCGGTGCTGCTCGGCGCCGCCCGCACGCGGCTTGTGGCCTGGGCTGACGAGGCCTCCGAAGCAGGCGAAGAGGTACTGCTCGTCAAGGGTGGCAAGCGCCTGATGGTTGATTTCCGCCGCGCCGATCTCAACACCGACCTAGAACGCGTGCTCGACTGGCGGCCTGACCTTGTGACCGCTGCAGCGCTCTTCGACCTGGTCTCGCCGCGCTGGATCAGCCGCTTTGTCGGCGCACTCAAGGATCGCAAACTGCCGCTCTATACCGTCCTGACCTATGACGGACGCGAGATCTGGCAACCGCCACATGCAGCGGACGCCGCCATGGTCGCCGCCTTCCACGCGCACCAGCATTCCGACAAGGGCTTCGGCCCCGCCGCAGGCCCGGACGCCTGCACGGTGATGACAGACGCCTTCAGAAGCGTTGGCTACAGCGCCGACACGGGCAACAGCCCCTGGTTGATGACCGGTGACGACGCGGCCCTTGTGACGGCGCTGACTGGCGGCATCGCCTCTGCCGTGCGCGAGACCGGCAAGGTTCCCGAAGCCGAGATCGCAAGCTGGCTCCGCGCCAAGTCAGCGGCCCGGCAGGGTCTGGTCGGGCACCTCGACCTGTTCGCGAGGTCGGCCTGACGATCGGCTCAGGTCTTTTTCGGCAGCATGCGCCGCAGGACGCCATCCTTGCGGATAAAGTGATGGTACAATGACGCGCCGACATGCATCGCGATGAGGGCCACAAGCAGAAATCCGAACAGCTTGTGCGCCATGAGGACCCTGGCGGCTGCGGCCTCGTCGGGCGCAACCAGGCCCGGCAGCGAAAACAGCCCGAAAATGTCGAGCGCAGGATAGAGCGATACACCGATCCAGCCTGTCATGATCTGCGCGAACAGCACCGCATAGATTGCCCAATGCGTGACATGGGACACTGTCTTCTGCCACGGCGCCAGCGTCGGCTCGTCCGGTGGCGCTCCCATCACCAACCGGTAGCCGAGACGGGCGATCAGCACGAACAGCAGGATGAAACCGGCGAGCTTATGGCCCGAATACAGCGCGTTGGTCGTGCCGTCCCAGATATTCTGCTCGCCACGTTCGGCCATAATCACGCCCACCGGGATCATGACGAACACGAAAGCGGCGGTCACCCAGTGGAACTGACGCGCCGGGGCGCTGTAGGCGGGCTGTCCGGAGTCGGTCTGCATCGTCAGCACCTCTGGGAAACCGGGACCGGCGGGTTTCGCCGGCCAACGCGCGGATGATGCACCGATGTTCATGCACGGTTCAAGCGCCGGATGTTTGTGTACCGCTTCTTGATCCGGCCATCCGTGGTTACACGTATGCCGTTCGAGGAATATGTTGACGGAAAGCATGGTGCTCTGATGAAGGCGAATAAGCGTTCGATGCTCGGCCTTGACCGCGGACAGGACCAGGTGGCGGTCGACCGCGCCATCTCGGAACTCCGCTCTGGCCGGCCCTTGCTGCTCACCGGCGGTGAAGGCGCGGCGTTGATCGTGTCTGCCGAACTGCTTGATGCCGCTTTCGTCGACAAGCTGAATGCGTTTGCAGACGGCAAGGCGCGCCTGACGCTGCCAGCAGCCCGCCTCCGCCGTCTGGGCGCGACAGGCCGCAAGGTCCCCGGGACGGTGGCGCTGCCGGTCATCGACATGGCGCGTATCGAACAGCTGGTGCTGAAGGTCGAGGGCCGGATCGATGCGCCGATCGCAATTGCCAGCGCCATCGATATCAGCGCGCTCGAGCTGGCCGCCCTCTCGCTGATCATTCCCGCGCTGGTGATCGTGCCGGTTGACCCCGTCTCCGTGGCCGACGAACCGCTGGTGCGCGTCGAGGTCACAGCGATCAACAGCTTCCGCAAGTCGCAGGTCGAGGAACTCAGCATTGTCGGGCGCGCGCCGGTTCCGCTTGAGGATGCGCCCAAGACCGAGTTCGTGATCTTCCGCGGTGGCGAAGGTCTGCGCGACCAGGTCGCGATCGTTGTCGGCAAGTTGAACTATGACGAGCCGGTGCATGTCCGCATCCACTCCGCCTGCCTGACCGGCGACCTGTTCGGTTCGCTCAAATGCGATTGCGGTGACCAGCTCCGCGAGACCGTGCGCTGGATGGCGGAGAACGAGGGCGGCATCTTGCTCTATCTCGACCAGGAAGGACGCGGCAACGGCCTCTCCAACAAGATGCGCGCCTATCGCCTGCAGAGCGAGGGCTGGGACACCTATGACGCCGATGAGGTTCTCGGCTTCGACCTCGACCAGCGCCGCTTCGATTTCGCCGCCGAAATGCTGAAGCAGCTTGGCGTGAAGCGCGTCGTCGCCATGACCAACAACCCGGTCAAGATCGGCGCGATCCGCCATGCCGGCCTTGAAGTCCAGGCCAGCCGCCGTGTGCTTGGGCGCCCCAACAAGCACAATGTCCAGTATCTGGAGTCCAAGCGCGACAGGGCCGGCCACTACATCGACATGGACGCGCTGATGGCGCGCGCCGCGCCCAACGATTGAGGCGTCGGTACAGTCGCACGGCCACGCTGACAGGCGCGACGCGCGCCCTGCTTTGGGTCTATGATTGTCGCCATGTCTCGGGAATCGGCTCTGGATCAACACTCTGACACGACGGCAGAGCCATCGGCCTGGACCCGTGGCGGCACCTTGGCCTCCGTCGCCATCGTCTGCGTGTTCTGGGCCGCCCTCAACTGGGCCTGGCTCTCGGGAGCCCTAACGATTCCATGGGATGCAAAGGCCCATTTCCAGCCGCAGCTCCAGTTTCTCGCCAGCTCGCTGGCCCGGGGCGACAGCCCGTTCTGGAACCCCCATGTCTTCGCCGGTCATCCGCAGATCGCCGACCCGCAATCGCTGGTGTTCTCACCCCCGCATGTGATCGCGGCGCTGCTCTTTCCCCGGCCCGGTCCCCTTGTGGGCGATGCGGTTGTCCTTGGCGCGCTTCTGGCAGGGGCGCTGGCGCTGGTCATGCTCTTCCGGGACCGCGATTGGGCGCCGGCAGGCGCAGTGACAGCAGCGCTGGTCTTTGCCTTCGGAGCGGCGGCGGCCTGGCGCATCCAGCACATCGGCCAGGTCATGAGCTTGAGTTACTTCGCCATCGCGCTCTGGCTGATGTCACGCGCCATTGGCCGGCGCAGCATCCGCTGGGGGCTTCTGGCCGGCCTGTTCGTCGGCCTGATGATCCTCGGACGCGATCAGGTGGCGCTGATCGGCGTCTACACGCTTGCGGGCCTCATCATCGCGGCCTGGCTGCAATCGGGCTCCATATGGCGGGCCATTCGACACAGCCTCAGACCGCTGATCGCGACCGGCATCGCGACCATCCTGACTGCGGCGATTCCGATCCTGTTCACGCTGATGCTCGCCGAACAGTCCAACCGCCCGGCCATCGACTATGAGGGCGCGGGCAAGGGCAGCTTGCATCCGGCCTCCCTGCTGACCCTCTTCATCGCCAACCTGTTCGGCGCCGCGGGGCCCCTTGAGAATTTCTGGGGCCAGCCGAGCCCGGCCTGGAACGGCTTTTTTGGCAATGTCGACCTTTACCTTGCCCGCAACATGAGCGTCGCCTATCTCGGGGCGCTGCCGCTTCTAGCCATCCTTGCTGTCGGAATCATCCGCGGCCGCGCCTGGGATCCACCCGTCAGGGCCATTGCGATTCTCACGGCGCTCGCGCTGTTCTATGCGCTTGGCCGCTACACGCCTGTGTTTGGCACCCTGTTTCAACTTCTGCCCGGCGTGGCTTATTACCGCCGTCCGGCCGATGCCCTGTTCAACGTGGGCGCACTGGCCGCCATTCTGGCCGGCTATTGCGTGCATGTGCTGGTCACCCGCCCATTGCCGGAGTTGCGGCGCTGGCAATGGCTCGCCATCACTGCCACGCTCGTCGCTGCCTTTGCAGCTGCTGTATGGCTGGCGCTGCTGCTGGGCAGGGGCTGGGTGGCGTGGTCGCCGTTGGTTTCCGCCGTGATCCTGTTCGCGCTGAGCGGGACCATGCTCTGGTTCCTGCGCCGGGCGCAACTGAGCGCGCCCCTTGGCGCGGCGCTGTTCGTGGCCGCCTTGCTGGCGGTCGACCTGTCGACCAGCAACGGCCCGAGCGAGTCCACCGGCTTGCCAACCGCCCAGTATGATGTCCTGCGTCCCGACACCGCCAATCCGACCGTTGCGCGCATCAGGACCGAACTCGCCCGGACCGCAGCCCCCGACCGGCGCGACCGCGTCGAGCTGCTCGGCATTGATTTTCACTGGCCGAACGTCTCGATGACACACGGCTTCGACCATGTGCTCGGCTACAATCCGCTGAGATTGGGCGACTATTCACGCACCACCGGCGCCGGCGATCACATCGCGCTGCCCGACCAGCGCAATTTCAGCCCGCTGTTTCCCGGCTACCGCTCCCTTTTGGCGGACATGCTCGGCCTGCGGTTCATTGTCAGCCGCGTGCCCGTCGAAGAGGTCGACCGCACACTGCCTGCAGGTGTTCTCCGGCAGATTGGCAGGACCTCGGACGGCTACATCTATGAGAACAGCGCTGCCCTGCCGCGGGTTCTCGTTGTGCCGCAGGCGCGCGAAGCCAACTTCGAGGCGATCATCGCAACGGGCATCTGGCCGCGTGATTTCGATCCACGCCGTACGGTCACGCTCGCCGAACTGCCGCCTCCGGCCCCGTGCGCGGCAGCGCCGCCCGGAACGCCCGGCACCGCTTCGGCAGCCATCCGCAGCTACGGCAACACGGTGGTAACCGTGGATATCGTCTCCCCCTCATGCGGCTTTCTGGTCCTGAACGACGCCTGGCAACGCTGGTGGACTGTCGAGGTCAACGGTCAGACAGAGCTTCTTCTGCGCGGCAATGTGCTGTTCCGGGCTGTGCAGGTTCCGGCCGGCCGATCCACCGTGGTGTTTCGCTTTGAACCGTTCCGCGGGCTTGCCCTCGACGTGGCCGAGCGCCTGCCGCGTCCGCTGACACGCGCGATCCTCAATGGCGTCCTGGCCATCGCGCAACGGTTCTGAACACGCCGCGTGCGCGGCGTGCGGGCCTGCCATCAGATCATTCGGCCGCGCGGTCCGGCATGATCGCTGGCGGTTTGCCGGCCATGCCCCGGCCTGTGCGTGCCGGCTTGGCGGAGCCCTTGCCGCCGCTGGCGCCCAACGGCGGCAGATCAGATGCCGCGAAATGTGCCGGTGACGTGGTGGCCGCAGGAGCGCGCTCAAGAAATGCATCGCCGACCTGAATGATCGCCCGCCGCAGTTCGGTATTCTCCGCCTCGATCCGGGCGCGCGCCTTTTCGGCGCTGCGCCTGAGTTCGGACAGTTCGGACGACAGGCCAATCCGCTCGCCCTTCATCGTCGCAAGCTTCGCCCGCGCCTGTTCGAGGTCCGCGTTCAGGGACTGGACGCGCGCCTCGGCCTCGCGGCGGATCGTGCCCTGGGACACTTCCAGCCTCGCCTTGTCGGCCACAAGCCCGCGAAGGTCCGCGCTGAGTTTGCTGATCTCGGCGCGGCCTGCCTTCTCCTGGGCCGCGACCGTGGCCTTTGCCGCCTGCAGTTCGTTGACAATCTGGGTCTGGATCGCGAGCGCGTCGTCGCTTGCTTTCAGCCGCTGGCGCAGGCTGTCGCGCTCGCTCAGGAGGGCAGCAAGCTCGGCCCCGCGCTGTTCGAAGGCAAAGCGCGTCGTGCTGTGGCCGGCCTGTTCCGCCGCCAGGCTGGCCTGCGTGTCGGCAAGCGCGGCCCTGAAACGCGACAGTTCGGCGGCCTGCGCCGCGCCGAGCGCTTCGCTGGCGGACAAGGATGCCTCGAGCTGGTCTTGCCGGCCTAACAGGGCAGCGTGGGCGTCGCGCAGCGCGGCCAAAGCGGCGGCTGTCGCGGCCAGTTCCTGGCTCAGATGTTTGCCACGGTCGGTGGCGGCCTCAAGGTCGCGCATGCGAGCAGCCAGCGTCGCCGTCAGGTCAGCGCGTACGACGCGGAGCGCTGCGATGTCCCGGTCCCGCTCCGCCAGCGCTTCGCCGCGGATCGCGAGGTCAGCCCGCGTTGCGGCATGCCCTGCTTCTTCATTGGCCAGCCGGGCGCGCATCTGCGCGAGAGCGGCCTCGGTGTCCGTCAGTCGCCCGCTTAGGTCGGCTATGTTGACATCACGAACACCGAGCGTGGTCTTCAATTCGGAAATCTGGATATCGAGACCGCCAACCTTCGCCAGCGCCTCGGCCCGCAGTGCGGCACTGTCCTCGCTGCGCCGTTCGAGTTCGCGGTGACGGACGGCATATTCGGCCCGCAGATGGTCGCGCTCCGCGGCGATCTCATCGACAGAAATCGGAAATGTCAGTTCGGCGCGGCGGCGGGCAAGCCGTTCGGCGCGCCTGCTGATGGCCGGCAGGATCAGGAGCCACAGGAAGGTTGCGACCAGGAAGCCCAGCATAGCCAGCATGACAGCTTCAATCACGACGAGCGTCCCCACATTCGGCAAATCTTACCATGTTACGGACAGGACGTGATAGCTGGATTTGAAACACGCTGGATTTGAAACAGGCAAGAAAGTCCTTGACGACCGGAAGGTCTGTCAGAACGGGTTCCACGTCGATTTCGGCGTAAACTTGAGATAGCCGACATTCACGCCCAGCCGGGCACCGACACCGCTGCGGATCGGCACGACCGTCAGGCCATCACCGGCGGTAAGCGCCGTAAAGCCGAAGCCGGCGATGAAATAGACCGAACCGTCGACTCCCCCGAAGCGCTGGAAGATCGCATCGGTGCGCGGCATGTTGTAGACGAGCATCATCGTGCGCGCGCCATCACCACCGAAGTCGAAGCCGAGCGAGGGGCCCTGCCAGAACACGCGCCGGTCGCCGGCATTGCGGGTGTAGAGCGTGCCTTCGCCGAACCTCAGCCCGGCAACAAACGCGCCCGATCCCTCCTGGCCCAACACATAGCCGTTGGGCTCGCCCCAACGTCGCACGGCCTCCTCGATGGCCAGTGCGAGGCCGCGCGAGACGTTGCCGAAGAACTTGTGGCCTGATCCGATCAGCTCGCCCGACTTGAAAGTCCCGCCATTGTCCTGCTGCGCTGCGGCGGGACGCGAGACAAGGCCGACCATGGCCATCATCAAAAACGCCAGCATCGTGAAACGGATTGGCAACCTCATCTGCAACACGACCTCCTGGCGGAACACGGGCGTAAACCTTCCGGTTACCTGTCAGACTCTAGCTGGCACGACGCAGTTCATGCGGACCGGATTGTGTTTCCAGATCCGAATCACGCACCACAGGATCATCCGCGATGACGGCCAATGCAAGGCATCGGACCTGGTTCGACCGCGCCATTTCGGCGGCGCTGGTGCTTGGCCTGTGTGCGTCAGCGGCGACGACATCCGCCACAGGCACAGACAGCCGACTGCCGTCCGTGCCGGAATTGCCCAGGATCAGCGAACTCGTGTCGGTCCAGCAAAACAGCGGGCTGGCGCTCGACGGCATTGACCCGGTGTCCTACTTCACGTCGGGCCGCGCAGTCGGCGGCCGGCCGCAGTTCGAGTTCATGCACAAGGGCATCGTCTGGCGCTTTGCCAGCGCCGCAAACCGCAGCGCCTTCGCCCGCAACCCCGAGGTCTACACGCCGATCTTCGGCGGATACGATCCGGTCGGCGTGGCCGGCGGCCGCGCTGTCACCTCCGATCCCGGACACTTCCTCATCGCGGACGGCACGCTGCTGTTGTTCCGCAATGCACAGAACAAGTCCAGATGGCTGGCCGAGCCGGACCTGCACATTCTGGCGCAGCGCAACTGGTCAGCGGTGGAAGCTCAGTTGGTGCACTGAACGGCCTGCAGAACGGGCTGGACAAGCACCTCGTCCGCAACGGCGATGAAGGGCGGATTGCCAAATCCGCCATCCGACCCGCTGTACATCAGGGCCTGGCCATCGAAGCCGCGCACGCTGCCGCCCGCCGCCGCCAGAACGGCCTCGCCTGCCGCAATGTCCCACGCCATGGTCCGGCCGTGGCGCACCAGGATGTCAGCCCTGCCTTCGGCGAGGAAACCGAACTTGATCGCCGACGAGGCCGGCATCAGCGACGACACCCCGCAGCGCCTCAGGGCGGCGTCCGACCGTGCATCGCCGTTGCGGCGGCTGACAAGCGCACGCGTCGGTTTGGCGGTCGCGCGGTTGCGCACATGCAGCGGCTCGGGCCGGGCCGGCGGTGACAGGTTGGGGCCGAGATCGACGCCAAAGCAGGTCTGGCCGGCGTACCATGCCCGTTGCAGCGCGGGCGCCACGATCGCACCAGCGACGGGGCGTCCGTGATGGATGGCCGCGAGGCAGACGCAGAATTCCTTGCCATGGGCGAGGAACTCGTCGGTTCCATCCAGCGGGTCCAGCAGCAGGAACGTCCCATCGCCGGCAGCCGCGTGGGTCTCCGATTCCTCGCTCACCAGCTGGGCGTCGAGCGAGAGCTCCGCCAGGGCTTTTCTCACAGCCGCATCAGCGGCATGGTCGGCCTCTGAAACGACCGAACCATCAGTCTTTTCAGTCCGCGCGGTCTGTCCGCACCAGAAGGCCATCAGCGCCTGCGCGCCCGCAAGTGACGCCTCGAACAGCTTATAGGCAAGCTGATCCTGCATCAGTCCAAGGAAGTTCGCGGGAATGAGGGGCATGACGGGCACGTGGCCGAACTTTCCGCGGCTGCAATTCCAGCGTGTGGGCCGGAAGGGTCTAACCATCCGCTTTGCAAGGCCGCGCGCAGCCCGCTACACCGAACATCATACACTATAACGATTCGCCGCTCAAATGGGAGTGCAGCCATGATGACAGACGCGCCGGCAAACATCGCGGCAGTCACGCTGGAGGGCCTTGATCTGGCGAGCCTGCTCTGCAGCCGCGTTTGCCATGACGTGATCAGTCCGGTCGGGGCGATCGTCAACGGCATCGAACTGTATGATACCGGCGATGCCTCGATGAAGGAGTTCGCGATCGATCTCGTCCGCAAGAGCTCGCGCCAGGCCTCTGCCAGGCTCCAGTTCGCGCGCATCGCTTTCGGCGCCGCAGGATCGGCGGGCGCGATGATCGACACGGGCGATGCCGGCAACGTCGCGGCGTCCTTCTTCGCGGACGAAAAGGTCAAACTGTCGTGGCAGGTTCCGCGTGCGCTCCTGCCCAAGAACCAGGTCAAACTTGTCCTGAACCTGCTGATGATCGGGGCGGGCGCCATTCCGCGCGGCGGCTCCCTCGTGGTCGACGCCACCGTCGATGGCGAACAGGGCCGCTTCACCATCACCGCCACCGGCATCAACGCCCGGATCCCGCCCCATGCCGCCGACCTGCTGGCCGGCAGGGCGAACAACGGCGTGGTCGACGCCCACGCCATCCAGCCCTACTATGCCGGGCAGGTTGCACACGCAGCAGGGCTCGACGTCGATCTCAAGCTCGACGGTGAAACCGTCACCATCACGGCGACGCCGCCCGCTGCCTGAAAAGAGCTGCAAAGCAGCAACGTGGTTCACGATTTGCGGGACATTTCAACCGATCATTCACCCTTAGCGGCGATGGTGAGCGCTCAGAGTAACTGTAGCGTAGGTTGCATCGTCGCGCATGGACGAACTCCTCACAGAGTTTTTGACGGAATCCCAAGAGTACCTTGAGACCGTGGACCGTCAGATGGTCGAGTTCGAGAGCAACCCCTCGAACGTCGACTTCCTGCGCAATGTCTTCCGCGTGCTGCACACCATCAAGGGCACCTGCGGCTTCCTTGGTCTGCACCGGCTCGAGGCGATTGCCCACGCCGGCGAAACGCTCCTTGGCCACCTGCGCGACGGAGCGCCGGCCACGCCCGCGACGGTCACGCTGATCCTGCAGGTCATCGATCGCATCAAGATGATCCTTCAGACGCTGGCAAGTGCCGGCCGCGAGCCGGACGGCGACGACGGCGACCTGATCAGCGCTCTCGACGGGGCCCGAACCATGGCGGACCCGTCGGGCTCTGCTTCCTCCGGCGAGGCCCGCGAAGCTGCGACGGATCGGGGCCCGGCCCCCGCCGCAAAGTCCGGTGAGGCCTCGCTCGACGAGCTTGAGCGCGTCTTCCGCGATACCGAGGGGCCCGACCTGGCCGCGCGCCCGGCGCCGAAGCCCGCGCCTGCTCCGCTGCCCGCCCCGGTTGCCGACGAAGCCGGCGAGGCGCGGCCCGGCAACCAGACCATCCGTGTTCAGGTCGGCACGCTCGAACACCTCATGACCATGGTGTCCGAACTTGTTCTGACCCGCAATCAGTTGATCGAGATCGCGCGGCGCGAGGACGACCAGCATTTCAAGCTGCCGCTCCAGCGTCTTTCGCTCATCACCGCGGAACTGCAGGACGGCGTGATGAAGACCCGTATGCAGCCGATCGGCAATGCCTGGAACAAACTGCCCCGTCTGGTCCGCGACCTGTCGGCAGAACTTGGCAAGAAGATCGAGCTTGTCATGGACGGGGCCGACACCGAGCTTGACCGCCAGGTTCTGGAACTGATCAAGGACCCGCTGATGCACATGGTCCGCAATTCCGCCGACCATGGCATCGAATCCCCGGCGGACCGCATGGCCAAGGGCAAGCCCGAGACCGGCCGCATCCGGCTCAGCGCCGGCCATGCAGGCGGCTCGATCACGATCCGCATCGCCGATGACGGCAGGGGCCTTAACGTCACGCAAATCCGTGCAAAGGCGCTGGAGGCTGGGCTCGCCAGCGCCGCTGACCTTGACCGGATGACCGACGCGCAGGCGGCGCGGTTCATCCTCCATGCCGGCTTCTCCACCGCCGCTTCCGTCTCCAATGTGTCAGGCCGCGGCGTCGGCATGGACGTGGTCAAATCCAATGTCGAAGCCATCGGCGGTGCCATCGACATCACCTCGGAGCCGGGCCGCGGCACGACCTTCTCGGTCAAGATTCCCCTGACGCTTGCGATCGTTTCCGTGCTGATCGTGACGGTCGCCGACCAGCGCTATGCCATCCCGCAGGCCGCCGTCAGGGAGCTCGTGCGCGTGCGCCCCGGCAGCGCGCATGCGGTCGAAACCGTCAACGGCGCCAGCGTCCTGCGGCTGCGCGAGCGTCTCCTGCCGGTGGTGACGCTGTCATCGCTGCTTCAGGCTGGCGAAAGCGCCCCGGGGACGGGCTTGGTGGTGGTGATCCAGTTCGGGCAGCAGCAATTCGGCCTTCTGGTCGATGCCGTGCTGCAGACAGAGGAAATCGTCGTCAAACCGCTGAACAGCGGGCTGAAGTCGATTCCGCTGTTCTCGGGCAACACCATTCTGGGCGACGGCGCGGTTGTGCTGATCCTCGACGCCAACGGCCTCGCGCGCCTCGTAGGCAACGGTGAGGCCGACGAGGTGAGCTCGGAGGGGGCTGCCTCAGCCTGCCTGGAGGAGGATGACGCGAGCCAGACCATCCTGGTGTTCCAGGGCGGCGGCGCGGTCAAGGCCGTGCCCCTGTCGCTGGTGACGCGGCTTGAAGAAATCGACGCGGCGCGCATCGAGCAGGCCTCGGGCCGGCCGCTTGTGCAGTATCGCGGCAGGCTCATGCCGATCATCTGCGCCAGCGAGGCCATGCGCCTGCCGGACAACGGGTTGCAGCCGCTGGTGATTTTCTCGGATGGCCACCGCACCATGGGAATGGCCGTCGAAGCGATCCTCGACATCGTCACCCAGACGGTCGACATCGACTTCAGCGACCATGAAAAAGGCGTCCTCGGGTCGGCCGTGATCTCCGGCCGAGCCACCGAGGTCATCGATCTCGCCCATTACCTGACCTTGGCTTATCCGGACTGGCTGGCTGCACCCAAGGCCACGGCGGAGGCGACGCCATCCCGTGTCCTGCTCCTTGAGCAGTCCGATTTCCTGCGCGACATGCTGCTGCCGGTGATCAGGGCCGCGGGCCACGTTCCGGTGCCATGCGCAAACCTGAAAGAGGGTTTGGCGCTGCTCGAGGCCCGGGCCGGCTTGAGCATGATCGTAGCGGACGTGGAGAACGAAGCGAGCGGCGGCCTTGATCTGGTCAGAGCCCTCGCTGGCCATCCCCGCCACGGGCAGGTCCCCATTGTCGGCCTTGTCTCGATCCCGCATCCCGAACTGGCGGCCCGCGCCCATGCTGCCGGCCTTGGCGAACTCGTCGCCAAATTCGATCGGCCCGCCCTGCTCGCCGCCTTGCGACGCACGCCTCACGGCATGATGGAGGCCGCATGATCACGCAGTCTCAGGAGACAAGGTCCCTTGCCGCCACGAAGGCCGATGGCAGCGGCGAAATCGCCTATGTCGCCATGAAAGTGGGCGGACAAATCTTCGGGCTGCCTATCAACGATGTCCACGAAGTCTTCTCCGTCACCCGGATCACCCCGGTGCCGCTTGCCCCACCGATGGTCACCGGTCTGATCAACCTGCGTGGTCGTGTGGTCACGGCCATCTGCCTGCGGACCCTGCTGGGCCTGGACGAGACGCCCGGTCGTCAGGATCGCATGGCGGTCGGCTTGGAGAGCGGCGGCGAACTCTTTGCATTGCTGGTCGACAGCGTCGGCGACGTCATGCGTTTTCATGCGTCAACCCTGGAGCCCTGCCCTGTCCACATCGGTGGAGTCTGGCGCAGTGTCTCGCACGGAGTGCATCGGCTGGAGACCGGCATCCTTGTGATCCTTGATCTGAAACGAGCCCTTGGAACCATGCAACGCGCAGCTTGAGCCCGCCCGCGCCATTTTAGGACGAACGAATATGAAAACCTGCCTGGTTGTTGATGATTCAGCGGTGATCCGGAAAGTTGCCCGGCGAATTCTGGAGGGCCTGTCCTTCCAGATCAGCGAGGCCGAAGATGGCGCGCAGGCGATGGACATGTGCCAGCAGCGCATGCCGGACGCGATCCTGCTCGACTGGAACATGCCCGTGATGGATGGGTTCGACTTCCTCAGGGCCCTGCGCGCCCTGCCGTTCGGAAAGGCGCCGAAAGTGGTGTTCTGCACAACCGAGAACGATATCGCCCAGATCGCGCGGGCGATGCACGCAGGGGCCGACGAGTACGTCATGAAGCCATTTGACGCCGAGATCCTGACCTCAAAATTCCAGCAGGTGGCCTTCAACTGAGGACTGGCGGATAGGACTTTTTGTCCTTTCGGTATCTTGACGCTCAGCTCCCAAGGACGTCAATGGCCCTTTCGCCGCGCCAGAATGACAGTGTGCCCCGGCCGGCGAGGGCCCGGGTGCTGATTGTCGATGATCCGGTCGTGGCGCGCGGTCTCTTCAGCCGCTGGATCAGCGAACATCCGGCCTTGGCCGTCATCGGCGTCGCGACGGACGGGGCGAGCGCAATCATCGCCGCCAAGCGGCACCGGCCGGACATCATTGTTCTTGATCTCGAAATGCCCGTTCTGGTCGGGCTGGCCGCGCTGCAGCAACTGCGCCGGGTCAGCCCTGCGAGCCGCATCATGGTCGCCTCCTGCCAGACCTCGCGCAAGGCGCCGCTGGCACTGGAGTGCCTTGCACTTGGTGCGCTCGATGCGCTGGCCAAGCCGGACGGAAACCGCGATCTCACCATGTCGGCATGCTTCCGCGACATGTTCCTGAGCACGCTGGAGGGGCTCATCAGCGCAAAGAGCCCGCCCCCGGGCCGCCAGCGGCCGGGCCTGGCGCTGCTTGACGCCAACGGGCGCATGCCGGCCGACGAGCCGACGAGGCCGGCGACGGACGAGCCTGCGGAGGCGAGGCCGGATGTCGCGCCAAGGGCGCTGCTGATCGGAGCCTCGACAGGCGGCCCCAAGGCGATCACGCGCGTTCTCGATGATCTCGGGCCTGCCATCGCGCTGCTGCCGGTCATCATCATCCAGCACATGCCTGCGCTCATCACCGCCTCCTTTGCAGAGCAGTTGGCAGCGCGCTTCAGGCACCCCGTGGCCGAGGCGCGCCATCGTGAAGAGCCTCTCGGAGGCCATATCTACATCGCGCCGGGCGGCCGCCACCTGAGGCTTGAGCGCTTTGACGGTAAAACGCGTTTCTGGCTGGACCACGGTCCGCCCGTGAATTTCTGCAGGCCGGCGATCGATCTGACCTTTTGCGATGCGGCATCGTTGTATGGCGCATCGGCATTGGGGGTCGTGCTGACCGGCATGGGCAGCGACGGCACTATCGGCGCACGGCATTTGCGCGACGCAGGGGCGCGGATCATCGTGCAGGACAAAGCGACCAGCGCTGTCTGGGGCATGCCAGGCTCGATCGTCCGTCAGGGCCTTGCCGAACAGACGCTTGGCATCGAGCAGATCGGCCCGGCGCTGAGCCGGATCATTCTCGGGGGTTCGCCGCCATGACCGATAGCGAGTTCGCCTGGTTCTGCGAGTTCCTGCGCAAGCGCTCGGGGCTCGCCCTGTCTGGGGAGAAGCGCTACCTCGCTGAAGGCCGCCTCGGCGCTGTCTTCCGCAGACATGCCCTGCCGGACCTGAGCACGCTTGTCCGTCGGCTCATGGCGGGCGATCCCAGGCTCGAGACGGTGACTGTCGAGGCCATGACAACAAACGAGACCCTGTTCTTCCGCGACACCTATCCCTTCGCCAATCTGCGCGATTTCGTGCTGCCGACCCTGCACTCGGCCCGCAGCGCCGAACGCGTATAGCGCATCTGGTGCGCTGCCGCATCGAGCGGACAGGAGCCACACTCGATCGCCATGCTGATCGACGACATCAGGCCGATCCTGCCAGGTTGGCGCTTCGACATGCTGGCGACCGACATTGCCGGTGAAATGGTCGAGCGCGGCCTGCCGATCCGCCTGCAGTTGAAGCACTTCACCCGAGAAGGGGAGCGCTGGCGTCTGTCGGAGCGGATCCGCCAGATGGTGACGTTCAGAACCGATAACCTGCTCGAACCGTGCCAGCATCTCGGACCGTCCGACCTTGTCCTGTGCCGGAACATCCTGATCTACCTGGACCATCCGACGAGGGGCGCGTTGCTCGGTGCAACCGAAACGAGCCGAGGCATCAGCGACCTGTTCGAAGCGGATCCGGACCGTCGCGGCCTGCACCGCAGCAGCAATGCCGGCACCCGCGCCCTCCGCGGCAAAGCGGTCACACGCCCGGGCATAGTCGCATCTGCACCAGTGCGAACGCGGCCTGCGGGCCCGGAACAAGTCCAGCGCCCGCCCCTGCGCCTTATCACGCAGAAGACCGCAAACGGCTGAGACCCATCGACACCAGCGGCTCGGCGGCCTTGCCCCGCCGGGTGCACAAACCAGAAAGCCCCGGGCTACTGCCCGGGGCTTTCTGGCCGCTCAACCATCATGCTCCGGCGCGCACGCCAGACATGCGGCAATCAGGCCGGAATCCGCTCTTCCGATTCAGAGGGCTCGCGCAGCACGTAGCCGCGGCCCCAGACTGTCTCGATGTAGTTCTTGCCATCCGAGGCATTGGCCAGCTTCTTGCGCAGCTTGCAGATGAACACGTCGATGATTTTCAGTTCCGGCTCGTCCATGCCGCCATAGAGATGGTTGAGGAACATCTCCTTGGTGAGGGTCGTGCCCTTGCGCAGCGAGAGCAGCTCCAGCATCTGGTATTCCTTGCCGGTCAGGTGCACGCGCTGTCCATCGACCTCCACCGTTTTGGTGTCGAGGTTGACGATCAGGTCGCCGGTCGTGATCACGGACTGGGCATGGCCCTTCGAGCGACGGACGATCGCCTGGATGCGGGCGACGAGTTCGTCCTTGTG
>JAPLOW010000212.1 GCA_026400555.1 Hyphomicrobiales bacterium | reverse complement strand
GTTCGGCGCGCGACATGCGGGCAGCGTGAGGGAGATGGCGCCATGCTCGGACTGCCGCTAGCCTTCGCCGCCCCGATCGTGCTTTCGGCGCTCGTGGCGTTGCCTGCGCTGTGGTGGCTGCTGCGTGTCACGCCGCCGCGCCCCCAGCGCATCGCCTTCCCGCCGCTGAAGCTGATGGCCGACATCATGCCGAAGCGCGAAACGCCGGCCCGCACGCCGTGGTGGCTTCTGGCGCTGCGCATGGCGATCGCGGCGCTGGCGATCCTGGCCGTGGCCGGTCCCGTCCTCAATCCGCGCGCGGCCACCGAAACGGCGAGCAGCGCGCCATTGCTGGTTCTGGTCGACAATGGCGCTCCTGCCGCCCGCGACTGGCCCCAGCGCGTCCGCCTTGCCGGCGATTTCATCGCGGCCGCGGGCCGCGAAGGACGCGGCGTCGCCCTGGTCGGCCTTGCCGAAGTCCCCGCCCAGATCGCGCTCGGTACTCCAGCCGAAGCGGAGGAACGCCTGCGCGCCCTGCAGCTCAGGCCCCACATGCCCAATCGCCGCCTGCACATGGTCGAGCTGCAATCACTGCTGACGGTCGCGCCAACCACCGAGATTGCCTGGATCAGCGATGGCATTCGGCTCGAGGCCGATCAGACTTTCACCAACGATCTCAGGCAGATGGCACGAGGCGGAACCGTTACGGCCCATTCTGCCACGGCGGCCAACAAGCTGTTTCTCGCAGATGTCGAAAACCTCGCCAATACGCTGACAGTAAAGATCGTTCGCGCCCAGGCCGGCGCGCCGTCGACGGTGCAGGTCCGGGCCAGCGACCAGCGCGGCATCGTGGTTGGCGAGACCGAAACCCTCCTGGCCGCCACCGCCACGGAGGCGACCGCCACCTTCCAACTTCCCATCGAAGTGCGCAACGCGGTCACTCGCATCGAAATCGTCGGCGAACGCTCGGCCGGAGCCGTGCTGCTGGTCGATGACAGCGCCAAGCGCCGCCGTGTCGGACTGGTCACCGGCGTCACGGCCGATCTGGCCCAGCCGCTCCTGTCCCCGACCTTCTATCTGTCGCGCGCCCTGCAGCCTTTCGCCGATGTGCGCGAGCCGCGCGCCGGCATCGCCGATCCGATCGGGCAACTGCTCGACCAGAACCTTTCGGTTCTGATGCTCGCGGATGTGGGCGGCCTCGACAAGGAAGTCGCCGAACGCATCGGCGGCTTCATCCAGCGCGGCGGTGTGCTGGTCCGCTTCGCCGGCCCGCGTCTTGCCGCCACCTCCGACGATCTGACGCCGGTGCGCTTGCGACGGGGCGGCCGCAGCCTCGGCGGCGCGCTGTCATGGGACGCACCGAAGACGCTCGCACCATTCTCGCGCGAAGGCCCCTTTGCCGAACTCAGCACCCGTGAAGAGGTGACCGTCACCCGGCAGATCCTCGCCGAGCCCGACGGCGATCTGTCACGCAAGGTCTGGGCTGCCCTGATCGACGGCACGCCGATCGTCACCGCCGAGCGTCGTGGCCAGGGCCTTGTGGTGCTGTTCCACGTCACGGCTGATACGACCTGGTCGAGCCTGCCGCTCTCCGGCCTGTTCGTCGACATGCTCAAGCGTATCGTGTCCCTGTCCGGCTCCGCCATTGCCGACGTGAACGCAACAGGCGAAAGCCGTGTCGAGACTGTTTCCCCGGTGCTCGTGCTCGATGGTCAGGGCATCTTCCGCGCCCCGCCCGCAACCGCCCGGCCCGTGCCACGCACCTATGCCGACCGTGCCATCCATCCCCATCCGCCCGGCTTCTACGGACCGCGCGGTGCAACCCTGGCGGTGAATACCTTGAAGCCCTCCGACCGCCCGGTTCCCGTCGATTTCGCCGCATCCGGCATTGCCACCCGCCAGATCGAACCGGCTCAAACCCGCGACTTGCGCCCGCCATTGCTTGTGCTGGCGCTGCTGTTGCTCGCAGCCGACACGCTGGCGACGCTCTGGCTCGGCGGCAGGCTCAAGACATTACGCCCACGCGCGGCCACGGCATTGCTGATGATCGCGCTTGGCGCGATCGGCACCGCTCATGTCATGCCGACCACAGCACGCGCACAGGATGCTCCTTCCCCCGTCACGCGTGAGCAGGTGGCGGCGGCCAGCGCGACGCGTCTGGCCTATGTGACGACCGGCGACCGGCGCGTCGATGACACCAGCAAGGCCGGGCTTGAAGGCCTGACCGCCGCCCTTTCGGCACGTACGGCCCTCGAACCCGGCGAGCCCGTCGCTGTCGATCCGGCGCGCGACGAACTCGGACTTTACCCCATCCTGTACTGGCCCATTGTGGCGGGCAGGCCGCTCCCCGGCGCCGACACCATGCGCCGGCTCGACGCCTTCATGAAGGGCGGCGGCTTCGTGATCTTCGACACCCGCGACGGCGACAGCCAGCGGCCAGGTCGCACAACGCCCGAAAGCGAATACCTGCGCCAGATGCTCGCGATCGTCGATGTCCCCGAACTGGAGCCGGTCCCGCGCGATCATGTCCTGACCAAGACATTCTATCTGATCGAGGGCTTTCCCGGACGCTATGACCGTGGCCAGACCTGGGTTGAGGTGCTGCCGCCTCCCGGCCCGGACGGACGCGGCCCGGCCCGCGCCAGCGATGGCGTCTCGCCGCTGGTCATCACTTCGAACGATCTTGCCGCAGCCTGGGCCACCGATCGGCGCGGCGGGCCCCTGTTTCCACTTCAGGGTTCCAGTCCGCGCCAGCGCGAGATGTCACTGCGTGGCGGCGTCAATCTGGTGATGTATGCCCTGACTGGCAACTACAAGGCCGATCAGGTGCACGTGCCGGCGCTTCTCGAACGTCTGGGGCAGTAGGCCGTGTACAGCATCAGCCTTTCACCCCTCGTCCCGCTCTGGCTGTTCGCGGCTCTGGCTGCGGTGGTGCTGCTTGGTGTTGCGGCGGCGCTGTATGTCCAGCGTGGCCGCGGTGTCCTGCGCGCTGTGGCACTGCTGGCACTGCTCGGCGCGCTGGCCGATCCCTCGCTCGTGCGCGAGGAGCGCGAGCCGGTCAAGGACGTGGTCGCCGTCGTGGTCGACCGCTCCGGCTCGAACCGGCTCGCCGACCGGAGCGAGCAGACCCAGCGCGCCCGCGCCGCGCTCGAACGGCAACTGGCCAGCATTCCGCAGATCGAGCCGCGCTTCGTCGAGGTCGGGGACGGCGACGGCGCCAATGACGGCACACGCCTGTTCGAGGCCCTCAACGCGACGCTGGCGGATGTCCCCTCCGAACGTGTGGCCGGCGCGATCTTCATCACTGACGGCGTTGTGCATGACATGCCCACCTCCGGGCCGGCGCTGGGCCTGAAAGCCCCGCTGCACGCCCTGATC
>JAPLOW010000111.1 GCA_026400555.1 Hyphomicrobiales bacterium | reverse complement strand
GCAACCCGCATGCGGATCGTCTCCTATGGCAAGGAACGCCCGGTCGCGGTCTGCAACGATATTTCCTGCTGGTCGCAGAACCGCCGTGGCGTCACGCTGCTGGACGCCGGCGGCGGAGTCTGAGGCCGGTTCGCCGCATTCGGCTGATATTCATCGCAACCGGCGCATGATCAGCGCCGGTTGTCGCATTTTGGCCGCGTCGGTCAGGCTGTGATAGATATGATGCACAAGATGCCCCACGAACCGGGCAGCACAGGGTTCAGGACGACAGATGCCAGGATTCGAAATTCGCAGGCAGTGGCCAAAAGCAGCTGTGATGGCGCTCGCAGGCCTGATCATCAGCCTTGCCGCGCCAGCCTGGTCCCAGGACGCCGCGGAGTTGAGCGTGCGCGTCAACCGCATGGAGAACCAGATCAGGCAACTGTCTGGCCAGATCGAGCAGCTTCAGTTTGAGAATCGCAGGCTGACCGACCAGCTCAAGCGCTTCCAGGAGGATGTCGAATTCCGCCTGAACGAGCGTGGCGGCGCGCGGCCAGCCGCCACGCCCGGCGGCGCACCCGGTGCGGCGCCCTCCGCTGCTCCGGCACAACCCCGCCCCCGCCAGGGCCGTAACGACGCCTTTGATCCTGCCGCCCAGCCCGGCGCGGCCGGCGCGCCACGCCCGCTTGGCGGCGGAGCCACCATCGGCTCCATCATTGATGAGGGCGGTCCGGGCTCCGGACAACCGCTTGATGTGTCGGGCACACGCCTGCCGCCCCAGGCGCCGCTGGCACAGCCGCCCCGCGCCGGCCAGAGCGCCGTGGCCACGGCTCCCGGCACGCCGCGCGAGAGCTATGACAGCGCCTATGCGTCGATTGCCGCGCGCCAGTACGAAGACGCCGAGATGGCCTTCCGCCAGTTCCTGCAGTCCTATCCGCGCAGCCAGCTGGTGCCGAACGCCACCTACTGGCTTGGCGAGAGCTATTTTCGCCGCAGCCGCCACAAGGACGCCGCCGAGCAATACCTGAAGGTCACGACTGACCATGCCAGCGCAGCGATTGCGCCGGACGCCATGCTCCGCCTCGGCATGTCGCTCAACGCCCTTGGCGCACGCGAGCAGGCCTGCGCCACCTACGCCCAACTCGGCGTGAAGTATCCTCAGTCCTCGGCCAATGTCCGGCAGGGCGTGGAGCGCGAGCAGCGCCGCGCCCGCTGCAATGGCTGATGGACGCGCACGTCGCTCGGAGGGCCCTGCCGGTCTCCGCCGAGGAGTGTGATGAGCGCTTTGCCTGCCTGACCGGCGAACGCCTTCTCCTTGCCGTCTCTGGCGGACCGGACTCCGTCGCCATGATGGGCCTAGTGGCCGATTGGGCCCGCCGGCGCCAAGAGCAGCCGCCCGCGGTGGCGGTGGTGGATCATGGTCTGCGTGAGGCCTCCAAGGACGAGGCGAGCTCAGTCATCGAAACGGCCGCCGACCTTGGCCTCGATGCTGCGGTCCTGCGCTGGACCGGCGCCAAGCCGGCAACCGGCATGCAAGCTGCGGCGCGTGCGGCCCGTTATCGCCTGTTGGCGGACCATGCAGCAACCCTTCGCGCGACCACCCTGCTCACCGCGCACACGCTTGATGACCAGGCCGAGACGGTGCTGATGCGGCTGTCGCGGGGCTCGGGCCTGACAGGCCTGTCGGGCATGGCGCGTCTGGGCCGGACGTGCGGCCTCAGCCATGTCCGGCCTTTGCTCGACATGGCCAAGGACCGGCTTGTGGCGACCTGCCTTCACCATGGCTGGCGTTTCAGCACCGATCCGTCCAATCAGGACCCACGCTTCGCCCGTGCGCGCTGGCGCGCCGTCATGCCCCTGCTGGAGCGGAACGGCCTCGACACCGGGCGGCTCGCGGTCTTCGCCCGGCGGATGGCGGAAGCGGATGCAGCGCTGCGGCTATTGGCAGAAGACGCCTTGCAGGACTGCCGTCTCGACACGACGGACTGCCTGTGGCGGCTTGACGCCGGCAGGTTGTTCGCCAGACCGGTGGCGATCCAGATCCGCGTCCTGGAGGACCTCGTCAGTGCGGCGGACGACACGTCGAACGATCAGTCGACGCCGGAGCTTCGCCTCCAGCGCGTCGAGGCCTGCGCGGGCGCCTTTCGCGCCGCCCATGCGGAGCGGACCGCGCTGCGCCGTTCGCTCGGACGCCAGATCCTGACGCTGACAGCAGGCGCAATCCTCTCGGCGCGACCCGAGGCGTCACGCCGCCGGGGTGCGTCAACCCTGTTGAGCGACAGTGCCTTGGCAAGGGGCAGGCAGAGAACTACATAGGTCTGGAAACGCCTTGCTTCGCCGATGCGGATGCGAAGCTGGCAGAACGGATGCAGGCATGAACACCAACTTTCGCAATTTCGCTGTCTGGCTGGTCATCTTCCTGCTGGTGCTGGCGCTGGTCACCCTGTTCCAGAGCCCAAGCTCGCGGACGGCGGGCACCGATATCGCCTACAGCCAGTTGCTGAGCGATGCGGAATCGGGCCGCATCTCGACGGTGACCATCTCCGGCCAGGAGATTTCCGGCAGCTACACCGATGGCCGCACGTTCACGACCTTCGCCCCGTTCGACCCGGGCCTCGTCACCAAGCTGCAGGCCAAGGGTGTGCAGATCACCGCCCGTCCGCAGACCACCGAGTCGAACTGGTTGATGACCTTGCTCATCAACCTCCTCCCGATCGCCTTGCTGATCGGGGCGTGGATATTCCTGTCCCGCCAGATGCAGAGCGGCGCCGGCCGGGCGATGGGCTTCGGCAAGTCCAAGGCCAAGCTTCTGACAGAGGCCCATGGCCGCGTCACCTTCGATGACGTCGCCGGCATCGACGAGGCCAAGGAAGACCTGCAGGAAATCGTCGAGTTCCTCAAGGATCCGCAGAAGTTCCAGCGTCTCGGTGGGCGCATTCCGCGCGGCGTGCTGCTCGTCGGCCCTCCCGGTACCGGCAAGACGCTCACCGCCAAGGCAGTAGCCGGCGAAGCCAATGTGCCCTTTTTCACCATTTCGGGTTCGGACTTCGTAGAGATGTTCGTCGGCGTCGGCGCCAGCCGTGTGCGCGACATGTTCGAGCAGGCCAAGAAGAACGCGCCCTGCATCATCTTCATCGACGAAATCGACGCCGTCGGACGCCATCGCGGCGCAGGCCTCGGCGGCGGCAATGATGAGCGCGAACAGACCCTCAACCAGCTTCTGGTCGAGATGGACGGCTTCGAGCCCAATGAAGGCATCATCATCATC
>JAPLOW010000179.1 GCA_026400555.1 Hyphomicrobiales bacterium | reverse complement strand
GGTTGATCACGGATCTGAGGAGGCCAGAAACTCCCGCAACCAACCGGCCGAGCCCGCGAATTCCCAGGAGATGCGGCGGACCTGAGCATCCGTGGGCAGCCCGGCGACGCTTTATCAGCGCCGTCGATAGAAGAACCCTAGCGATAGTTCTTGAAAATTGGCAATTGAAACCAGGCGTTTACGCTGAATCATCGTTTGTAAACCTTACCGCGAAAGCATGCCCGTTAGGCGCGGTGAAAAGTCATGGTGAAGATCGCCGATGCCACGCCAAAGCGACCCATGACAAAGCGCCCCGGCTGGTGAATAACTGCCGGGCAACACGTTCCGAGGTCTGCCATGCTTGCTAATGCCCCCCGCCCCTTCAATTTCGACCTTGGCGAAACAGCGGACGCCATACGCGAAACGGTGCGCGACTTCTCGCAGGAGAAGATCGCCCCACTCGCCGCCAGGATCGACAAGGAAGACTGGTTCCCGCGCCACCTCTGGCCGGAAATGGGCGCGCTGGGCCTGCACGGCATCACGGTCGAGGAGGAATGGGGCGGCGCCGGGCTCGGCTATCTCGAACACGCCATCGCCATGGAAGAGGTGTCACGCGCCTCCGCCTCGGTCGGCCTGTCCTACGGCGCCCACTCCAACCTGTGCGTCAACCAGCTCAGGCGCTGGGGCAGCGACGAGCAGAAGAAGCGCTATCTTGGCAAGCTCGTGTCAGGCGAACACCTTGGCGCTCTCGCCATGAGCGAGCCCGGCGCGGGCTCCGATGTCGTCTCGATGCGGCTCCGCGCCGACAAGAAGGGCGACCGCTATGTGCTCAACGGCTCGAAGATGTGGATCACGAATGGCCCGACCGCCGAGACCCTGATCATCTACGCGAAGACCGACATGGACGCCGGCCCGCGCGGCATCACGGCCTTCATCGTCGAAAAGGATTTTAAGGGCTTCTCCATCGCGCAGAAGCTTGACAAGCTCGGCATGCGCGGTTCGGAGACCGGCGAACTCGTCTTCCAGGACTGCGAGGTACCGGAAGAGAACGTCATGGGCGGCGTCGGCAAGGGCGTGAACGTGCTGATGAGCGGCCTCGACTATGAGCGCGCTGTGCTGGCCGCCGGTTCGCTCGGCATCATGCAGGCCTGCATGGACGTGGTCATGCCCTACATCCATGAGCGCAGGCAGTTCGGCAAGGCGATCGGGGAGTTCCAGCTCGTCCAGGGCAAGGTCGCCGATATGTACGTGACCATGAACAGCTGCAAGGCCTATGTCTATGCCGTCTGCAAAGCCTGCGACCGGGGCGAAACCACCCGCGAGGACGCCGCCGGCGCGATCCTGATCGCAGCCGAAAAGGCGACGCTGATGGCGCTCGACGCGATCCAGCTCCTCGGCGGCAATGGCTATATCAACGACTATCCTACAGGCCGTCTCCTGCGCGATGCCAAGCTCTACGAAATCGGCGCCGGCACCAGCGAGATCCGCCGCATGCTGATCGGGCGGGAGCTCTTCGAGAAGACCAAGTGATGTAATCACCCTGCCCTCATCCCGGGCTTGCCGACGGACAAGGGTCCAGAGGGTAACAGGCTGGAAATCATCCTCCGAGGGGCTTAGGGTGGAGATCGAGATCGTTCGGCCTTGAAATGCACTCATGTCGCGCTCGGGACGACTGCTTGACCTGATCCAGACCCTGCGGCGGCACAGGCTGCCTGTCAGCGGACAGGCGCTGGCGCAGGAGCATCGCATCAGCCTGCGCACGCTTTACCGCGACATCGCTACTTTGCAGGCGCAAGGCGCCGAGATCGCTGGCCAGCCGGGGCTGGGTTATGTGCTCAAGCCCGGTTTCATGCTGCCGCCGCTTATGTTCTCCGAAGACGAGCTTGAGGCCCTTTTCCTCGGTACACGCTGGGTCGCTGACAGGGGCGACAAACGCCTGAGCCTCGCCGGGCGCAACGCCTTCGCCAAGATCAGCGCCGTTTTACCGGATCAGCTCAGGCGTGAGGTCGAAGGCTCGACACTGATTGTCGGTCCCGCAGCCGATCTCGTGAGTGACACCATTGATCTCGCGCTTGTGCGTACTGCAATCCGGAACGAGCGAAAGCTGGGGCTGCACTACAGCGACGAGACTGGAAAGGCGACCAGCCGGACGATCTGGCCCTTCGGCGTCGGCTATTTCGACCGGGTGCGTGTGGTCTTGGCCTGGTGCGAGCTCAGGCAGGACTTCCGTCATTTCAGGACCGACCGCATGTCTGGTCTCATCGAAACCGGGCAACGCTACCCGCAGCGACGTCATGCGCTGTTGAAGGAATGGCGTGCGAGGCAAACGGTCGCGCCGGGCGATCAGGAGTGACAGCTGCTGCCAGTTTCTGACACTGCCCGGTGGCACCTCTTGCCTGCACAACAACCTGCACAGCAGAAGGACAAGCAGATGACTACCCCGCACTTCATTCTTCTCTATGTCGACAGCCCCGCCAGGAGCGCGGCCTTCTATGCCGATCTTCTGGCTCGCGAGCCGGTCGAGGTTTCTGCGACGTTCGCAATGTTCTCGTTGGAGAATGGCGCCATGATGGGTCTGTGGTCACGTCGTACCGTCACCCCCGCCGCGGGCGCGGTTGGTGGCGGGAGTGAACTCGGCTTACCCGTCGCCAGCGCAGACGCCGTCGATGAAACATTCGCAGACTGGAAGGCACGCGGTATTGCGATCCTGCAAAGGCCGACCGAACTCGATTTCGGCCGCACATTTGTCGCCACGGATCCGGACGGTCACCGCCTGCGGGTGTTTGCGCCAGGCGCGGCGTGAGGACAACCACATGAGCCGTTATTGGATCGGGGTTGCCTCCGCCGAGCATGTGCGGCGGGGGCGCAGCGAAGGGTTCATGCAGATCGGCCATGGCAAGAGCGCGCCATTGAGGCGGCTGAGCCCAGGGGATGGCATTGCCTACTACTCACCAACCGAAGTCTACGGACAGCCTGACAGGCTGCAGTCCTTCACCGCCATCGGTTATGTGCGCCCGGGCGAAGTCTACAAGGGCGACATGGGCGGCGGGTTTATGCCATTCCGGCGTGACGTCGCCTGGCTGGCTGCACAGGAAGCGCCGATTGCGCCGTGGCTTGAACGCCTCGAGTTCACCGCCAGAAAAAGCAATTGGGGCTATCAGTTCCGCTTCGGCCTTTTTTCGATCAGCGCGGCAGATTTCCAGTGCATTTCGGAGGCCATGGCCGCGCAAGGCGGGTGACACACAGGGCGGGCGTGTTAGCGTTGCTCCATGCTCCACGCCATCCTCATCCTGCTCGGCTGCCAGCTTGTCGGGGAAGTCCTTGCGCGCGGGCTGGCCCTGCCCGTCCCCGGACCTGTCATCGGCATGGCGTTGTTGTTTGCAGCGCTGCAGGGGCGTGCACGGCTGCGGACCAAAGCGGTGGACATGGGCACCTTGCCGCTCGGCGCGGCGGCTGCCTTCCTGCTGGCAAACCTGTCGCTGCTCTTCGTTCCTGCCGGCACCGGCATCATCCGGCAGACGGCGGTGCTGACCGCCCATGGGCCGGGTCTTATCATCGCGCTGGTCGGCTCGACCGCGCTGACACTGATCGTGACGGCGCTCGTGTTCGTCGCCGTGGCGCGCCGCACGGATTCGAAACCAGAGACGGAGCGAAAGTCATGAGCGACACGTCACGCCTCTGGGTCTTCCTCGCTGCAAGCCCCCTGTTCTGGCTGACCGCGACAGTGGCGGCCTATGCAGCAGCCGACTGGCTCTCTCAAGCTGCCAATCGCAACCCGCTGGTCAACCCGGTGCTCATCGCCGTACTGTTGCTGGCGGCGCTGCTGACCCTGACGCACACGCCGTACGAGGTCTATTTCGAGGGCGCGCAGTTCGTGCATTTTCTGCTCGGGCCGGCCACGGTGGCGCTGGCCGTGCCGCTTCACCGCAACTGGGAGACCGTGCGTAGGGCCCTGCCCCCGATCTTCGCCGCGCTTGGTGCCGGCGCCATCACCGCTGTTATCTCGGCGGTCGGCATTGCCTGGGCTTTCGGGGCGCCATTCGACGTTCTGGCGTCGCTCGCACCGAAATCCGTCACCGCCGCCATCGCCATGGGCATTTCGCAGGAGATTGGCGGCAATCCGGCGCTCACCGCCACGTTGGTGATCAGCACGGGCGTGCTCGGCGCGATCATGGTCACCCCGCTGATGAACGCCCTCGGCCTGACCGACTATCGTGCCCGCGGCTTCGCGGCGGGTGTTGCATCGCATGGCATCGGCACCGCCCGCGCCTTCCAGGTCGATCCCTTGGCAGGCACCTTTGCCGGGATCGCGCTCGGCCTCAACGGCCTGCTCACGGCGCTGATCGTGCCGGTGATGATTGGCTGGCTCCGCTAGGCTATCTGCGACTTCGGGGCGCGGCGCAGACTTTTTCTTTGGCACGTCACCTCATGCCGCTGGCAAGTTGTAGGGGGGTGCGCTATCTCCCGCCCGTCAGCGGTTCCCGCTGACGTCCGGTGCGGTCGAAGCCACCGGGAAGTCTCCGGAATGGATAGCCGAACATCATGCTCAAGCGAGCCTATGACTGGGTTGTGTCCTATGCCAGCCACCCGCGCGCGGTCTGGGTGCTGTTCGCCGTCACCTTTCTCGAAAGCTCGGTCAGCCCGATCCCGCCGCTGCCGCTGTTGATCCCGATGTGCCTGGCCCGGCCGGACCGCGCCTGGTACTACGCCTTCGTCTGCTCTGTCGGCGCGCTGCTCGGCGGGTACATGGGCTACGCGATCGGTTACCTGCTCTACGAATCCGTCGGCCTGTGGGTGATGAACCTGTACGGCATGGCCGACGACGCCAAGAAGATGGTCAATGAATCGCAGCACATCTGGTTTTGGGTGCTGCTGACAAAGGGTCTGACGCCGATCCCGTTCAAGATTGTCACGATTATGTCGGGCTTTATCCACTTCGACCTGAAGCTGTTCACCATCGGCGCTTTCGTCTCCCGCATCACCTTCTTCATGATGTTCGCCGTGGCGCTCCGCTTCTACGGCGACAACATCCGCATCTTCATGGAGAAGCACCTACCGCTGGCGACCGGCATCCTGCTGTTCTTCATTATTGGTGGCTTCCTGCTTCCGGCGCTCCTCTGACACCTCGACGACGTCCCGCCGGGTCAGATCGATTTAGGCTTGTGACATTTCGGTCACAGCCTGGAATTGTTCCGGAACAGACGTCCTGAGGCGCCATCCCTGCCCCGATTGCGCCACAAAGCGCGAGCCTTCCTGCGGTCGTTAAACTGCTGATTTCCAGTCGCTTTGTCTCCCGAGGTTTGTCTTTCCGCCCCCCCTTTCGGATCTGGATGCTGATGGCAACTCTGATTGCCGGGAAGCCCCCGAACGTGGCAAACGGACAACAGCCGCAAGACGGCACCGGGTTGATGAATTGTCTGGAGGGGAACACGATGGACGCCAAGGTTTTTGACAAGTCGAAGCTGCCGAGCCGCCATGTCTCGGTTGGCCCGGCCCGCGCGCCGCATCGCTCCTACTATTACGCCATGGGCATGACCGCGCGGCAGATCGCACAGCCCTTCGTCGGCGTCGCGAGTTGCTGGAACGAGGCCGCCCCCTGCAACATCGCTCTGATGCGCCAAGCGCAGGCCGTCAAGAAAGGCGTCTCCTCCGCCGGCGGCACGCCCCGCGAGTTCTGCACCATCACCGTGACTGACGGCATCGCCATGGGCCATCAGGGGATGAAGGCGTCGCTGGCCTCGCGCGAGGTGATCGCCGACTCAGTCGAGTTGACCATGCGCGGCCATTGCTATGACGCGCTCGTGGGCCTGGCCGGCTGTGACAAGTCGCTGCCCGGTATGATGATGGCGATGGTCCGCCTGAACGTGCCGTCGGTGTTCATCTATGGCGGCTCGATCCTGCCCGGCCGCTTCAAGGGCAAGCCCGTCACTGTGCAGGACGTGTTCGAGGCGGTCGGCAAGCACTCGGTTGGCGCCATGTCGGACGAGGACCTGAAGGAGCTTGAAGAGGTGGCGTGCCCGTCCGCAGGATCCTGCGGCGCGCAGTTCACCGCCAACACAATGGCGACGGTCGCTGAAGCGATCGGCCTCTCCATGCCGTATTCCTGCGGCGCGCCGGCCCCCTACGAGGTGCGCGACACCTTCTGCTACACCGCCGGCGAACTGGTCATGGACCTCGTCGCCCGCCAGATCCGGCCGCGCGACATCGTCACGCTGAAGGCGCTCGAGAACGCGGCCACCGTCGTCGCGGCGTCCGGCGGATCGACCAATGCGGCGCTGCACCTGCCGGCCATCGCGCATGAGTGCGGCATCAAATTCGACCTGTTCGATGTCGCGGAAATCTTCAGGAAGACCCCCTACATCGCGGACCTCAAGCCCGGCGGAAAATATGTCGCCAAGGACATGTTCGAGGTCGGCGGCATTCCGCTCCTGATGAAGACGCTGCTCGACCACGGCTTTCTTCATGGCGACTGCATGACCGTGACCGGCCGCACCATGGCCGAGAACATGGCCTCGGTGCAGTGGAACAGCAATCAGGACGTCGTCTATCCGGCCAACAAGCCGCTGACGAAGACAGGCGGCGTGGTTGGCCTCAAGGGCAACCTTGCGCCGGAGGGCGCGATCGTGAAGGTCGCCGGCATGCCAAAGTCGAAGCAAAAGTTTTCCGGCCCGGCCCGCTGCTTTGACAACGAGGAGCTGTGCTTCGAGGCCGTCAAGAACAAGCAGTACAAGGAAGGCGATGTGCTCGTCATCCGCTACGAAGGACCGAAGGGTGGACCCGGCATGCGCGAGATGCTCGCCACCACCGCCGCGCTCTATGGGCAGGGCATGGGCGACAAGGTCGCCCTGATCACCGACGGACGTTTTTCGGGCGCGACCCGCGGCTTCTGCGTCGGCCATGTCGGGCCGGAAGCCGCCGTCGGCGGACCGATCGGGCTCATCAAGGATGGTGACATCATTGATCTTGATGCGGTCAAGGGAACGCTCAAAGTTCGCCTTACGGCCGCCGAATTGCGGGCGCGTAAGAAGCTCTGGAAACCGCGCGAAACCGAATTCGCCTCCGGCGCCCTTTGGAAATACGCGCAGACCGTCGGCTCAGCCGTCGGCGGTGCCGTCACCCACCCTGGGGGGGCCTTCGAGAAGCACTGCTATGCGGATATCTGACCTCACCGTTTCATTGTTGATCCTTGGCGCCGTGGCGGGGCCTGCGCTGGCGCAGGACGCGGGCCGGACCGGCGCGGCTTCAGCGCCGCGCGCCGTGCTCGCGCCCTCTCCAGGGGCCGCACAGCCCGTGCCGCTCGCGCCGTTCTCCTCGGCGCGCGACGCGCTCAGGGCCGGCGTCAAGGACTACAATGCCGGTGACAAGCTCGGCGCTGCCCGTGCGCTTGAGTATGCCGCAGGTCAGGGCGACGCGCTGGCCCTGTGGAAGCTCGGCAAGATGCATTCGATCGGCGATGGCGTGCCGCATGATGATCTGAAAGCCTTCGAGTACTTCTCGAAGGTGGCCGACGAGTACGCCGACGAAACGCCCGGCACGGCGAGCGCGCGCATCGTCGCCTCCGCCTTCGTGCAGCTCGGCCTTTATATGCGCGACGGCATCAAGGGCACCTATGTCAAGCCCAACGCGGCCAAGGCGGTGGAACTGTTCCAGTATGCCGCGAGCTACTATGGCGACGCGGACGCTCAGTATGAGCTGAGCCGGCTGCATCTGGAAGGGCGCGGCGTCGCCAAGGACCCGCGCCAGGCGGCGCGCTGGCTGAACCTTTCGGCCGAGAAAGGCCATATTCGCTCGCAGGCGCTGTTGGGTCAGCTCATGCTGGCCGGCGAGACCGGAATGCCGCGTCAGGCGGCACGCGGACTGATGTGGCTTACATTGGCGCGTGACAGCGCCGACCCGGTTGCGAATGCCGACATCATCGAGGCCCAGAAGAAAGCCTTCGAGGCCGCCAGCCAGGAAGACCGCGAGGCCGCGCTGATTTTCCTCAAGCGCCAGATGGAACGCCGGCGCTGATTCTCAGGACGGTGGGAAAGCAATGAACCCGGTCTTGAAACCGCGCTTGAAGCCAACACTTTCATAAAATGTTGGCACACCGCTTTCTTCGCTGCGGCCTGACAACAACATGACCTTGTAGCAGCCCTGGTCCCAGGCGTGGGACAACGCCGCAAGCATGACCGCGCGCCCGAGCCCTGACCGCCTGACAGCAGCATCCGTCACGACGTTTTCGATGAGGCCATATGGCGTGCCGCTACGGGTCAGATTGGGCATCATGATCAGAGTGCAGGTGGCAGCCAGCGTTCCAGACTGCTCGGCCACGAACACGATATGCCCCGGACGCGTCAGCATGTCGTTCCAGATTGCACTTGCCCGGTCATCCGGCGGTGGCGGGTAGGCCGGGTTGAGTTGCTGATACAAACTAAGAAGAAGCTTGAGGTCCGCCAGAACGGCTTGCCGCGCCATCGCCGTCATCCAGTCAACTCCACACCAACCGGCACATGGTCCGACGGTTTCTCCCAGGCCCGCGTATGCTTGTGGATCACGGTGCTGACCAGCTTGTCGGTCGCTTGCGGTGACAGCAGGAGGTGGTCGATCCGGATGCCGTTGTTCTTCTGCCAGGCCCCGGCCTGATAGTCCCAGAACGTGTAGAGCTTGTCGGCCTCCGTGGTGGCGCGCACGGCCTCCGTCAGGCCGATGTTCAGCAGTTTGCGGAACTTCGCCCGCGTCTGCGGCAGGAACAGCGCGTCATTGGCCCAGACCAGCGGGTCATGGCAGTCGCGCGGCTCGGGAATGACATTGTAGTCGCCGGCCAGCACCAGCGGCTCCTCGAGTTTCATCAGGTCGCGCGCGTGGCTGACCAGCCGGTCCATCCAGGCGAGCTTGTAGGTGTATTTTTCGGTCCCAATCGGGTTGCCGTTCGGCAGGTAGATCGAGGCGACGCGCACCACGCCGGAGCCGAACGGAACAACGCCTTCCAGATAGCGCGCCTGCTCGTCGGAATCATCGCCGGGAAGGCCGCGCCGCACGTCTTCCAGCCTGTGCTTTGACAGGATGGCCACGCCGTTGAAGGTCTTCTGCCCGAGCATCTCGACAGAATAGCCAGCAGCCTCGATCTCCAGCCGCGGAAAGCTGTCTTCCTGCGCCTTGATCTCCTGCAGGCAAAGCACATCGGGCTCATCCTCCTTGAGGAAGGCGATGAGATGATGAAGCCGCTGGCGGATCGAATTGACGTTCCAGGTGGTGATGCGCATCAGGCTAATGAGCAGATGTGATGCGGTTTCTCAAGGCGTCATTGCCCACCGGGCCCTCGCCATCCACGCTTCGGCCCCTCATCCCAGCCGCTCCAGCGCGTCCCGGATCTTCGCTTGCCTTGCCTTCGCCTCGGCAATGCGTTCGCGGTTGTCCTCGATCACCTCCTCCGGAGCCTTGGCGACGAAATCCGGATTGGAGAGCTTGCGCTCGACCCCAGCGATCTCCCCATCGAGCTTGCCGAGTTCCTTGGCGAGGCGCGTTTTCTCGGCGCCGAGGTCAATCAGTCCTGCAAGCGGCATGGCGATGGTCTCGCCGCGGACCACGATCTGGGCCGATTGCGGCGGCGCGGCGTCAGCAAAGCGGATCGAGGATGCCCGCGCCTGACGGGCGATCATGGCGTCCCAGTTTCCGACGATCGCACGCGTGGCGGCTTTCGCGCCAACGAGCACCAGTTCGACCTGCGCACCACCCGCCACGTTGACTTCGGTGCGCACCGAACGGATTTCGGAGATGAGATCGACCACGAAGCCGATTTCGGCCTCCGCCGCGAGGTTTTCTAGCCCCGCCAGGTCCGGCCAGTCTGCATGGCAGAGCAAGCCTTGGCGCGCCGGACCCGCCTCGCCCTTCACCGCCCAGAGTTCTTCGGTCATGAAAGGCATGAACGGGTGCAGGATTTTCGCGATGATGTCGATGACATAGGCCACGGCTGCCCGCGTCTCGGCCTTGGCGAGGCTGTCGCCTTCGGCCTGCAGCACCGGCTTCGAGAGCTCGACATACCAGTCACAGAACGTGCCCCAGACGAAGCGGTAAGCCGCATCCGCCGCATCGCTGAAGCGGAAGGCCTCGATGGCGGCGGCAACATCGCGTGCCGCGACCGCAGCTTCAGCGATCACCCACTTGTTGAGCGTCTCGCTCACGGCACAGGGGTCGAAACCGGCCACACGCTCACAGCCGTTCATCTCCGCAAAGCGGGCCGCATTCCAGATTTTCGTAGCGAAGTTCCGGTACCCCTCGACACGCGCCATCGACAGCTTGATGTCACGCCCGCCGCTGGTCATCGCCGCCAACGTGAAGCGCATCGCGTCCGCGCCATACTGGTCGATGACGGTGAGCGGGTCGATGACGTTGCCCGTCGTCTTCGACATCTTCTTGCCCTTCTCGTCGCGGACGATCCCGTGCAGGATTACGTCGGCGAACGGGGCCTGAGCCATGAACTGTTCGCCCATCATCATCATCCGCGCCACCCAGAAGAACAGGATGTCGGCAGCGGTGACGAGGGTGTTGGTCGGGTAGAACTTGGCCAGTTCAGGCGTTGCTTCAGGCCAGCCGAGCGTCGAGAACGGCCAGAGAGCGGACGAGAACCAGGTGTCGAGCACGTCTTCGTCGCGGCGCAGCGCGACCGGTCCGCCATAGTGCCGCATCGCCGCCGCCTGAGCAGCCGCCTCGTCAAGTTCCACGAAATGGGTTCCATCCGGTCCGTACCATGCCGGAATCTGGTGGCCCCACCACAATTGCCGCGAAACACACCACGGCTCGATATTCTCCATCCAGTTGAAAAAGACCTTGTCCCGCTCGGGCGGATGCAGCTTCGTCCGGCCCTCACGCACGGCAGCCATGGCCTTTTCGGCCATCGGCTTCACGTCGACATACCATTGCTCGGTCAGCCACGGCTCGATCACCACGCCGGAGCGGTCGCCATGCGGCACGGAGTGCACATGCGGCTCGATCTTGGCCACGAGCCCCAAGGCGTCGAGATCAGCCACCACGCGCTTGCGGCACTCGTAGCGATCAAGGCCGCGATACGGCTCCGGCATGTGCGGCTCGTCGACCATCTGCGCCGTCGCCGTGAACAGGTTGATCAGCGGCACCACATCCGAATGGCGCTTGTAGACTTCATAGTCGTTGAAATCATGGGCCGCAGTGATCTTCACAGCGCCAGTGCCCTTCTCGGGATCGGCATAGCTGTCGCCAATGATCGGCAGGCGGCGGTTAACCAGCGGCAGGATCGCGGTCTTGCCAATCATCCAGCCGATCTTGTCGTTGTCGGGGTGGACCGCGACGGCGCCATCGCCCAGCATTGTCTCGGGTCGCGTGGTCGCGATGGTGATAAAGGTGGTCTCATCCTCCGGGTTGAAGGCGACGCCCTCAAGCGGATAGCGGAAGTACCACATATGCCCCTTGATCTCGCGCTGTTCGACCTCGAGGTCGGAGATCGCGGTGAGCAGCTTGGGGTCCCAGTTCACCAGCCGCCTTGCCTTGTAGATCATGCCCTTGCGGTGCAGTTCCACGAACACCTTGAGCACAGCCTCGCTGAGGCCGGGGTCCATGGTGAAGCGCTCGCGGCTCCAGTCACAGGATGCCCCGAGCCGCTTGAGCTGGTTAACGATTGTGCCACCGCTTTCTTCCTTCCAGGCCCAGACCTCCTTGAGGAAGGCTTCACGGCCCATACTGCGGCGGTCGGTACGTTTCGCGGCGGCCAGTTTGCGTTCCACCAGCATCTGGGGCGCGATGCCGGCATGATCCGTGCCGGGCTGCCAGAGCACGTCCCGGCCCTTCATGCGCCAGTAGCGGCAAAGCACATCCTGCAGCGTGTTGTTGAGCGCGTGGCCGATGTGCAGCGAGCCCGTGACGTTCGGCGGCGGGATGACGATGCAGTACGGCTCGGCGGTCTCGCGGCCCGGCCGCATGGCGGAAAATGCCTTGGTCTCGGCCCAGCGCAACGCGATGCGCGCCTCGATCGCCGAGGGGTCGAACCTGTTGTCCATCATGGGAGCAGACCTCAAAACAAAGCCGGGCAGTGCATGCCCGGCTGCAAATCACGAAAACCGATGCTGGCTGTCTAAAAGCCGAACATGAGCCGGTTCGTCAACGCTGTTTGTCGCTGGCCGCGTCAGCGCCCGCCACGCGCCACGCGCTCGATCTCGGCCTTGACCAGACGCTCGACGATGGACGGCAGGTTGTCATCCAGCCAGCTCTTGAGCATCGGCTTCATCATATCCTTGACAAGATCCTCAAGCGTCCGCGCGTTCCCGGTCAGCAGGGTGTTGGACAGAGACGAAAATGCTCCGGCAATGGACGCGCTTGTCGCCGCGGACATCAGGGCCGTATCCTCGATCGCGGGAACTGGCGCTGCCACCACCGGCGGAGGGGGCGGCGCGACAGGCGCGGGCGGCGGCGGAGGCGCTTCCGGCTCCAGAAAGAGCAGGTCGATGTCATCCTGCCCCGGCGGTTCGGGCTCGGGTTCTGGCTCGACCTTGGCCGGAGGCGGCGGCGCAGGCTTGGCCTCGACGGCCAGATCAAGCACGGCCGCCGGAGCCGGCGCATTCGCCGGCTCCGGCGTTGCGAGCGTGGCCTGTTGATCATCGGCAATGATGCGCCGGATCGAGGCCAGAATCTCCTCCATGGAGGGTTCACTGCTTTTCGAAAGAGCGTTCATACTCAACCCAGTGTGCCGCACCCGAGCGAATCCGGACGGAATCGCTCATATAATTTGGTTGTAGTGGACTTCTGGTTGTCTTCCCAGCCGGTGCGACGGCCGGTTCACAGGATTTTCACGCCGGTGTCTCAGCGTCCGTCCGGCGTCTGCGTGCCAATCCACTTGTCGCGGACCTGCTCGTAGTGGAGCTTTTCGTCGTAGCGCGCGGCCTTCAGACCCAGAGTGTCAGGCCCCAGACGCCCGATGCTCTGCAGCACGCTGTAAGAGGCGACCACACGGTCACGCTGGGCTGTCACGAGCGACGATCGCGCCGACAGCAGTTCCTGCTGCGCGTTCAGCACATCGAGCGTGGTGCGCTGACCAACCTTCGCTTCCTCGCGCACACCGTTCAACGCCGTCTCGGCGGCGACGACCTGCGCCTGGGCGGCGACCGTCTGCTCCTTCGCCGCTTCGAGCGCACCCCAGGCGACGACCACATCGGACCGAACCTGCTCACGGGCCACATCGGCATCGAGCCTGCGCTGGCCGGCCGTCTCCTTGGCCTGTCGGGTGCGCGAATAGGTCTGCCCGCCTTCGTAGATCGGCACAGTCAGTCGCGCCACCATCGACGCGGTGGTCCGCTGATCGTTGAGAGCCGTCGAATCATTCCGTTGAGTCAGCGAGCCGGTGAGCCCCAGCGTCGGGTAAAGATCGGCCTCGGCCACCTTCACCGCGATGTCCGCAGCATCGACATTGTGCAGCGCCGCCAGAATCGATGGGTGCCGGCTCTGAGCGATCCGGCCCGCTTCTTCAAGGCTTTTCGGCAAACCCCGGTCAAGCGGGCGGCCCGGAGCCAGACGCTTTGGCTGGATACCAACGGTCTGTCGATAGCGGCCGAGGCTCGACTTGAGATTCGATTGCGCCAGTGCCGCCTGGGAACGCGACTGGGCAAGACGGGCCTCTGACTGCGCGACGTCGGTCCGCGTCACTTCGCCGACGTTGAACCGGTCGCGGGTCTGCCGCAATTGCTCTTCCAGGACCTCAACGTTATTCGTGTTCAGGTTGAGAATGGCGGTGTCGCGCAGCACGTTCATGTAAACCGTGGCCGCGGTGATTAGAACGGTCTGCTCGGAGTTCCGCAGCGTCTCGCGCCCGGCGAGGACCAGCGCCTCCGCTTGGCTCACGGTGTTTGCCGTCTTTCCCGCATTCCACAAGGTTTGATCAAGCTGCACACCGACGCCACGCGGAGCCTGCCGGATGCTGGCCGCGCGGGTTCGGGGCGTATTGTACTCGTTGTAGGAAACACCGATGTCGGCCGACCCCGTCACGCGTGGCCTGTAGCCTGACAACGCCTGCGGAACGCCTTCATTGGCGGCGCGCAAAGCGGCGCGCTGCGAATTCAGCGTCGGATTGGTGGAATAGGCTTTCGACAGCGCGCTCTCGAGGGTCTCCTGAGCCAGCGCAGGGACAGTCGCCATCAACGAACAGGAGCCGATGGCCACAGCAGCCATGGCAGACCTGAAAGGATGACGAGTTCCGCCACACATTGACCATTGCCTCAATTCGCGAAAAACCGAAGAGGCTGAGCCAAATTGCTGCCAACTCCCGTTCATCGCCGTTAGCTAGCATGAGTGTTGGACGAAAAAAAACTAATTTAAGCCTTGGATAAGATGTTGTTGGTTCGGTGCCGCAAAAAAGTGACACCAGTGCCGCTTATAGAATAAAGGCTGGGATGCGGGCAAATTCCGCCAATGCAGGCCCTGCAGCATCGAAAATTGCGCGCCCCGACACTGCGCCGCCCGCGTTCTGGTAGAGCATGACCTTGCCGGCGCGCCCGATGCCCTTGATGAAAACCAGCCTGCCCCGTTCTGACAGCAGCGCCGTCAGCGATTCGGGTGGCACGGCACAGGCGCCGTTCACGAAGATATGGTCAAAGCGCGCCGACGGCAGTCCTTCGGCAACGGTGATGGCGCCACCGGCGCGATTGGTCAAGATTTGCCACATGACGGACCGCAGGGCGGGGTCGGCTTCGAATGCCGTCACGCTGGCCCCCAACTCGGCGGCAAGCGCAGCTGTGTAGCCGGTTCCCGCGGCGTAATCGAGAAAGCTTTGACCCGGCTGCACGTCGAGCGACTGCAGCATGCGCCCGCATGTCATCGGAGCGAGAAGCGCCCTGTCCGCCGCGCCGAACTGATCGAGCGCGACAGGCTGATCAAGATAGGCCAGGGGCTTCCGTGCCTCGGGGACAAAATCTTCGCGCGGGACGCTGTCCATCGCAGCCAGAACGGCGCGGTCGGTGACGTCATAGGTCCTGAGCTGGCAGTCGACCATGTTACGCCGGAGAGCGGCAAAATCTGTCATCATCATCCCCGTTTTCCCGCCTCCTGCGCGGACGGAGGCCGGGCCGTTCCGGCGACCTGGCCGCCCCTCGACGATCGTATGCCGGACCGGACATCGCCATCCGGCGCCGGACCCATGGAGGCCTCGGAGGGAATCGAACCCCCGTACAAGGATTTGCAGTCCTCTGCGTAACCACTCCGCCACGAGGCCATCAGGGCGAGTTGCGCCGAAGCGGCGTCACGCGGCTATAGCAACATCCATCCGCAAACCGCAAGGCACGATCCGCGATTTGCTTGACGGGCATTCGCCGGCGCCTGAGCGCGGTTGACAGTCCATTAAGCGTGCCCGTGCGAGGGATAATGCACCCAGGGCAACGAGTCCAGGTTAACGCGGATTGAGACCGATTGCGGTTGCGAGGTAAACAGTATCCCAGGTAGCGAGCTTTCGTTTTCCCTTGATGGAGGTTTTGCCCGGCATGGAGCGGATCAAATTGAGTGCAAGGTGT